>DASWUV010000090.1:0-20966 GCA_036401495.1 Pseudonocardia sp.
AGGGCGCCGAGCGCCATGCCCAGTGTCGAGACGGTCAGGCAGACCAGCGACAGCGGTCGCCTGCCGATGCGGTCCGCGAGGGGCGCGACGAAGGCCGACCCCAGTGCCATCCCGACCAGGCCGCTGCTGAGCAGCAGGCCGATCTGCGACGCACTCAGGTGCCACACCGCCGCGAGTCCGGGAGCGGCGAAGGCCATGACCATGACGTCATAGCCCTCGATCGTGAAGAGGACCACGCACGTCAGCACCACGGCGAACTGGTAGCGGCTCATCGGCCGAGAGTCGATCAGTTCGCGGATCATGCGCGGCTCCTTCGCCGTGGCCAGTGACACGGGTCATATAAGCAGCTATATGTGATAACGACAAGACCGACAGTTGCCTCACCGCTGTCTTGCTCGGTTCAGCTCGGCGGTCGTCCGGTCCGCCGTCACGGCTTGCGGGCGAGGCCGCCGTACATGTTGACGTCCCTGTCGGAGACGGCGGCGAGGTCGGCGCCGCGGGCCGCCACTTGTGCACCTGCACGATCCCCGGCTCGACGAGCTCCATGCCCTGGAAGAACGCCTCGACCTCCGCCTTCGACCGGAACCGCACCACCTCGCCACGGGCCTCGTACTGCCGCTTGACCTCGGCGATCGGCTCCGGGTCGAGCTCGTCGGTCGGAATCGACATGGCCAGGTAGCTGCCTGACGGGAGGGCGCCCATGAGTACCTGCACCACCCGGTGGGCGGCGTCTTCGTCGTCGATCGTCTGCATCATCGCGAGGACGGTCAGCGCCACCGGCGTGGACAGGTCCAACGTCTCCCGCAACTGCGGCGCGGCGAGGATCTTCGACGGCTCCCGCATGTCGGCGGCCAGATAGGTCGTGCGGCCCTGCGGAGCGCTACCCAGCAGCGCCTGCGCGTGCGCCAACACGATCGGATCGTTGTCGGTGTAGAGGACGTGCGAGTCGGGAGCGACAGACTGCGCGACCTCGTGCAGGTTCGGCGCGGTCGGCAGCCCGGTCACGCCACCCTCCCTGAGAGTCGCACCTCAGAGGAGCCTATCCGTGGATGCCGAGTCGGCCGTGGAGTGGGCGCTACAGGTCGCGCTTGGCCAGTGCAAGTGCGCAGAGCCCACCTGCGATGGCGGTCCAGAGCGCCGTCCACCCGAGGTAGGCGGGGGTTGGTGCGCCTTCGCTGAGGAAGGGGAAGCCGCGGGCTGCTTGCGGGAAGAGGGCCACGAGGGTGGGGTCTTGGATGGCGTTCATGGCGCCGCGCCACAGTCCGTCCGTCGGCATGATCGCTTGGGCGATGGTGCCGATTCGGCGTACTTCGTCGTTTCCGACGGCTTCGCCGATGCCGCCCACGACCCCCGCGACCCAGGTGGCGCCGAACAGGCCGACCGCCAGCACTGCTGATGCCATGGGTGAGATGAGGCAGGACAGCAGCAGCGCGAGGGTCAGCAGGACGATCGCTTCTGCGGCGAGCAGGGCCAGAGCCTGGATGGGACGCGGCGGCCAGTAGCCCACGGTCCACCCGACCACCGCGAACTGGCCGGCTCCGGCAAGGAGTACGTAGCTGGTGGCGAAGGTCGACAGGCCGAGCCATTTTCCCGCCAGCACAGCGGTGCGGCGTATCGGGCGGGCGAGGACCGCGAGCGCGATCCCCGACTCCAGCTCGCCGGCCAGTGTCGGCCCGGCGAGGAACGCCGCGCCGAGTGCGATGATCAGGCTCATCGCGAACATGGCGAGGTTGAGCAGTTCGGCAGCGAGAAGACGGGCTTCGCCGCTCGTCATCGAGCCCAGATCGGTCTTCAACCCGGGGAGGTCGGCGAACCCCCAGCCGTCGAGAGCCAGCAGGACGACGGTGAGCCCCACCAGCGCCCAGATGACCTTGCGGCGCGCCACCTCACGCAGGGTCAGTGCCGCGATGGTGAGCACGGTCATCGCTGCTCCGTCCGGCCGCGCAGCAGCGTGAGCAGCGTGTCCTCGAGGCTGGTGCGTGTGGGCTCGACCGCGTGGACGCGCACCCCGAGTTGGACGAGGTCGGCGACGAGGTCGGCGATGATCGTGTCGGTGTCGGCGTCGGGTCCGAGGTCGAGCAGCAGGTCCGCGCCTGCCCGGGTGACGGGGCCTTCGCGGGCCATGCGGGCCTGCGCGGCGGCGCCAACCCGGCGCAGACGCAGCCGTACCCGGCGGGCGCCGAGCAGGGTGGCGAGGGAGTCTGCGGCCAGGACGTGGCCGTGGTCGAGGATCACGACCTGGTCGCAGATGCGTTCGACCTCGCCGACCAGATGCGAGTTGAGCAGGATCGCGGTGCCACGGGCTCGGAGGTCGACGAGCAGGTCTCGGACGTCGGCCCGACCGAGCGGGTCGAGCGCGCTGGTGGGCTCGTCGAGGATAACGAGCTCGGGATCGCCGAGGAGGGCGACCGCGAGCCCGAGCCGCTGCTGCATGCCCTTGGAGAACTCACCGACCCGGTCCGCGGCTCGCGCTTCGAGGCCGACTGCCGCCAGGGACTCCCGGCGGCGCGGCGGTGGCCAGCTGATGCGGGCCAGCCGGGCGTGCAGGGCAAGCACCTCGTCGGCGGTGAGCCAGGGCTGGAACCGGAAGAGCTCGGGCAGGTAGCCCACTGCCGCGCGGGACCTGGGCCGACGCCCCGAGCTGCCCAGCAGCATGATCTGCCCGGCGTCCGGGCGGACCAGGCCGAGGGCGATCTTGATGAGGCTGGTTTTGCCCGCTCCGTTGGGCCCGAGCAGCCCGACCACCTCGCCGCGCCGGACCTCCAGGTCGACCCCGTCCAGTGCGACCTGCCCGTGGTAGCTCTTGCGGATTCCCGAGCACCACAGTGCAGGCGCAACGTGGGCGACCGGGGCTGTCGCGCGCGCTGCCAGGCCCCTGCTGGGCTCAGTGCAGGCCACGGGCGACCGCCAGCACCTCGTCGCGGCTCAGCGGTCCGGCCACGGCCTGGATCGTTCCGCGCGCGATCCAGATCACGCCCGCGGTGGCCCGGTCGTCGGTCTCCACCACCGTCGCGGGGGCGTCGCCGACCGAAGCCGAGGACGTGGTCTCCCGGCCATCGCGGACGGGGATCGGCAGCGTCGTCCCATTGGCGGTGACGTCGCGCAGCCGAGCTGCCAGTGCGGGCGGGATGCCGGGCAGTGCCGAGAAGTAGTCCTGCACGACCGGCAGCGCCAGACCGTCGCCGGCGACGGTGGGGGCGCTCACCCTGGCCACGGCGAGGGTGGGGATCCCGCCCCGTTGGGTCCAGGTCGCGAGGATGCCCGGCCCGCCCTGCAGCCGCAGCGTGCTCCCGTCGAGACCCGGCGGGGGCGGGGGCAGGGTCGCGCCGCCTGCGGCCACGGTCTTGGCCGCTTTGGCGGCGGAGAAGGTGAAGACCACAGTCTGTCGGTCGAACACCTGGTAGCGCGGGGTGCCCTCCACTCCGGGCGGCAGGATGTCCGGCCGTGGTGCGGTGAGCCCGGTCCGGCGCTCGGCGGTGGCCGCGTCGGCCACATCGACCAGCTGCGGACTCGTCGGGCCCGACACGTCGCCATATCCCGACAACGCGGCCAGCTGCCCCGCCTGGTTCAACGCGGCAACGTCCTGCGCCGACAGCGGCAGCGCGGCGACCGCGCGCGTCTGGAAGATCGGCAGCCAGTCCTGGGCCGCCGCGACCGCCGCCCCACTGACAACCAACAGGCCAGCCACCAACGCCGCTCCCACCACAGGCCGGCGCCCACCCGTCGAGCGCCTGCGCCGTGGTCGCGGCGGCGGGGCGGTGGCTGCGCCGTTCCCGGCCTGTGCCGTCTGCAGCCGGGCCCAGGCATGGGACCGCTCCGCCGGGTTGACCGCGTCGTCGCCCAGCGAGAACGCCGCGGCGACAACGTCCCGGTCGCCCCGCACCGCAACCGCCGACGCCGCGCAGCGGTCGCAGCCCGCAAGATGCATGTGGTCGCTCATATCGACTGCCTCAGGTTCATCCAAGAGCCTGCGCAGGACCCCTTCATCGACGTGCCGCATCACCGGTCAACTCCTTTCGCACAGCTGCCTCGGCGCGCCGAAGCAGGGTTCCTACGCCGGTGGCCGAGACGCCCAGCGCATCCGCGATCTCGATGTAGCTCGCGCCGCTGTGCCGCAGCACCAGCGCAACGGCCTGCGCTCGCGGGAGCGTCGCCAGCGCCGCCCGGACCCGTTCCCGGTCCTGGCCACGCAGCACCTCCTCGACCGGGTCACGGTCGGCGACGGCCGGGGTGAGCGCCGGGTCGCGGTGCCGCCGCGCTTCCCGCTCGACGCGCCTGCGCTCCGTTCGCACCACGTTCAAGGCCGTATGCACCGACGCTGCCGCGAGCCACCCGCGGGCCGCAGCGGCCGGTACGCCCGAGCGTGCGAAGGCGAGGAACACCTCCTGGGCGATGTCCTCGGCGGTGCTCGCGTCGCCCAGAACGCGCCGCGCAATCGCCACGACCCGGGCGTACTCGGCGTGGAACACCCGCTCCAGGTCCGCGGCCCGGCCCGACGGCACGACTGTGCTCCCTCCGCGGCGCTCGCCGCCCGTCCTCGGCCGCCCGCCCCCGACGCGCACCCCGGCCCGGTCACCCCAGATCGTGCTCACACTCTTTCAGCACCGCGGAGGCCCCAGATGTGACAACGGGAGTTGGCGGCGGGGGCAGGGCGCGGGCGAGACAGTCGGTCAGCGCGTCGTCGAGCACGGCGTGCAGGCCGGCGGGGTCGGGGTCGACGCGCCCGACGACCTGCAGCGCGACCAGCCCGTGGGCGGTCGCCCACAGCTGCAGCACGTGCCGCTCGGGCTGGGCGTCCCCGGCCGCGGCGAGCAGCCCGCTCAGGACGTCGCCGACGGCTTGGCCCTCGTCCCAGGTGGCGGTGGCGGGGACGCGCACCCCGCCCAGGCCGTACATGAGCTGGTAGAGGTCGGGGTCGGCCAGTGCGCGGTCGAGGTAGGCGTGCCCCGCCCGCCGGACGGCTGCCGCGGCGGCGGCGGATCGACTGTCCGATGTGGGCTCGGCGGGCCTGCCGACGGCGGTCATGGCGTCCCGCAGCCGGGCGAACCCCTCGCGCACCAGTGCGAGCAGGATGTCGTCGCGGCCGGTGAAGTAGCGGTAGGCGAAGTTGGCGGAGTAGCCGATCTCGTCGGCGAGCCTGCGCATGGTCACCGCGTCCCAGCCGTCGCGCCGGGCCACGTCCAGCGCCGCGGACAGGATCGACTCCCGCGCGGCGGCCCGTTCCCGTTCCCTGCGGCGCTGCGCGGGCGTCGACTCCGGCCGGTCGGGCTCTCCGGGTGGCACCGGCTACTGGCCCTCGCCGGTCAGCTGCGCGAAGAACGCCTGCCCGTCGAGCTGGTCCCAGTGCTCGACGGCCATCCCGTCGACGACGCGCCAGATGTCGATCGAATGCATCGTCACGGGGCGGCCGGTGGGCGGCAGGCCCATGAACGGGCCCTGGAACGTCGCCTCGTAGGTGAACCGGCCCGCGACCCGGTCGCCGTCGACCAGCACGTCGTCCAGGCTCACCCGGGTGTCGGGGAAGGCGGCGAACCACCCCGTCCAGAACGCCCTGTTCGCCTCCCGGCCGTCGTCGACGAAGGCGTTGTGGTTGATGTAGTCCTCGGCGATGAAGCTCTCGACCGCGTCGGGGTCGTGCCCGTTCATCAGTTCCGCGAACGCGTGCGCGACGGTGTGGCTGCTCATGGAAGGCCCTCCTTGGTTACGCTGTAACCAAAGTGTACGCCGTTACCGATTTAGGACGAAGAAGAAGGGCTGGGCGGTTGCGCGAGTGTCCATGAGTCCCAACAGGGTGGTGTCGTCGACCCGGCGTAAGACGTCGACGATCGGCAGCTGGTCGTAGATCATCGCGGCGCTGACCCGGCCGCGGTACTCCACACTGCGCAGTCGCGCCTTCGGCTCGTGGGTCTGCAGGAGCGGCCTGGCCAGGTCGAGAAGGCGGCGGGCCGCCGACACCGCCGCCGGTGGCACGCGGCCGACGAGGCGCAAGGGAATCCACGCCGGATTGAGGGGGAACAGCGTTCCCTTCGGCGTCCGGAACAGCAGGGGGTGGACCGCGTCCGGGCCGTCGAACTGCTTGCCGTACCAGCCCGAGGCGCTCAGCAGGCCGTTCCAGGGGTGGCGCGTGTCCAGCTCACGCCCCGCCCACCGGCCCCCGATGGCCTCGGGAGCGACGGTCGGAAGCTCGTCGAAGAACGCGAGAGCCTGCTCGGTCGTGCAGCGCGGCTCCAACGCGGCCAGGCGGGCGGCGGCGTCCCCTACCGGTGTGGCGTCCTCCATCCCGTCAGCGTCCTCCGCCGGTCGGTCACGCGCTGGCCCTCGCGGGCGCGGGCCGGAAGCGGTCGAGGGTCGTGATGCCCTCGAACTGCTGCGGGGACAGTCCCGCCATCAGACGGCCGTGGTTCTCCGAAAGGGCCTCCAGGTTGAGCGCGCCGTGGAGCGTGATGACGCGGGCGTCGCGCCAGGCGCGCTGGATCGGCTCGCTGTCCTGGATCGCCGTGGAGCCGGAGTTCCGCTGCAGCAGCTCGATCGCCTCCGCGCACCACTTCGCGGCGTAGGCGGTCTCCACCAGGACGCGTGCGCTGAAGCTCTGCAGATAGCCCGGGTCGGCAGGCGCTCCGGCCGCCGCGCACCTCCCGAGTCGATCGGTCTCCTCGGCGTTCGCGCGCGCCATCAGGGTTGCCGAGCGCAGCTTGGAGTGGACCTCGGACAGCATGAGGTGGGTCAGCGGGGCTTCGAGCTGGTTCTTGTAGGTGGTGCCGCGAATCGGTCTGCCCGCCGAACGTTCGAGGAAGCGGTCCAGCGCGCCCTGCGCGATCCCGATCGACATCCCGGCCATGAGGCTGAACGCCCAGCCGAGCGTCGGCGCCTTCCAGAGTGCGCCTGCCAGTCCGTTGTCGATCGTGCCTGCGAGGATGTCGCTGAAGACGACGCCGCGGTACTCGGGGACGAAGACCTCGTCCTCGGTCAGGACCATGGACACGCTGCCCGTCCCGCGCATCCCGGCCACGTGCCAGTCGTCGAGGAACCGGAGCTTCTCGACCGGCATCTGCACGCCGACGAGGTAGCGGCCAGCCCCGTCGTCGGCAATGCAGCCGAGGTTGGTGTACGGGGCCCAGAGGGCGTCGCTGCCGAAGGTCCACGGCCCACCCGAGACGACCCATCCGCCCTCGACGCGTCGTGCGCGGCCCCGCGACGCCGGGAAGTGGCTCGATCCCGCGACTCGCGGCCCGACCCACTCCGGTCCGTAGACCTCCTCGACCACGCGCTGTCCGCACCCGGCGGGCAGCCAGTTCGTCGACGCGGCGACCCAGACGACCCAGCCACACGAGCCGTCCCACTTCGAGACCTCCGTGACGACCTCGAGCTGCTCGGCAACGGAGAGCTCGGCGCCGCCATATTCCGCCGGACTGCCGATGGTGAAGGCGCCCGTGGTATCGAGGTCGGCGATGGTCGCCTGGGCCAGTCGACCGGCCCGCTCGGCAGCAGGCGCCCGCTCCCGCAAGGTGGGACCGAGCTCGCGGACTTTGCCGAGGACCGTGGCGAGCTGGTCGGACGCGTCGTGGGACTCAAACATTGCTGCCGTCTCCTTTTTGTGCTGCCGCGGCGGCTGTTATCCAGTTGGTGAACTCGACCGCGATGTGTTGCCGGTGGTGCTCGAAGAACTCCTCGGAGCAGGCGGCCGGGAAATAGGCCGTGATGTTCGCCGTGAAGCCGTCGTCCGTATCGCCGAACTGAGTCAGCATCCGTCCGACGACGGTGCCGTCGGGCAACGTGATGGCGGCGATCCTCCGGAACGGATACTCGGACTCGGGCAGGAGATCGCCCGCTGTCTCCGGGACCCAGTCCGGCGCCGCGTCGAAGGCAGGCAGCAGAACCCGGGACGCGTGCAGGCCCAGTCGCTCGACGACGGTGACCGTGGCGTCGGAGTTGCGGAACATCGCATAGTGGTCCGGTTCGGCCGCCAGCAGTGCGCGCTCCTCGTCGAAGGCCTTTCCGAGCCACTGCAGGAACTGGAACGCTTTGAGGCCGCGGGCCGCCAACACGACGGTGGTGGACCTGAGCTCACCGTCGGATAGCTCCGCCATCTCCCGGAGGAAGGCGTTGCCCTTCTCGATCTCCTCGTTCAAGAGGTTCAGCAGCCCTTGCCGCCCGAGAAGGGACTTGACCTGGGCCAACACCTGGCGTGCGTGCAAGAGCTCGAAATCCGCCACCCCGCCGGGTGCGGTCGGTCCCGACACGAGCTCGACGGCGACGGACGTGGTCCCCCGCGCAGCAATTGTCCCTTGGTCTGTCATCTACTTGGCCTTGATCGCGTTCAGGAAACCGATCCGGCCTTCGTCGGCGTGTGTGCGGAGCACATTCACGTGCATGTCGGGGTTGTGTTCGGCATTCGGCACGGGAACGAACGGGTTGCCGCTCCACGACATCAGCCTGCACACCCGGTGCTGGATGCGCCAACCGTCATCGGTGCGGACGAGCTCGTCGTCATACCAGCCGGTACCCAGCCAGGTCGGGCCGCCGTCGGCCGCTTCGCGCACGAGGAGCCAGTTGCCGTAGCTGAACGCATAGGCCTTTTCGCCGTCCACGTGCACCACTTGACCCATCATGGTGTGCTGATGGCTGTCCAACGTCTCGTGGAAGTCGGCGAAGGAGCGCTTGAACTCGGCGAGACCTTTCCACGCGGCGCCTGCAGGCCCGAACTCCGCCGTCACGTCCTCAGTGAAGATGCGGTCGAAAAGGTCCCATTGGTGGGCGTCGAGCGCCAAACCGTACAGGTTCATGATATCGATGATGTCCACTTTGTCGTGTTGCGACATATCGGTCTCCATTCCGGGGATGTGGTCGTGGCAGCCCCGAGGGACGGTCGAGGGAGCCCAGGACCATCAGCGGGTCCATGGACGGCCATAGGACCTCCCCGGTGCGTACGTTGCGCCGTAGCGAAATGTTGCACCGGGTACTGTGAAATGTCAACGAGGTTTCAGCGACCGGGCGGGACGACCTCGCTCGTCATGACAGATGGCCAGCGCGCTACGGCCTGGAGAACTCCGCGGTGGATCTCCTCGATGTAGCGGCGAGCGTGCGCGGCGGCCTTGTCGGCGTCCCGCTCCTCCAGGATGTGGCGCACCCAGTGCCCCGCGGGCTCGGCGAGTGTCGTCGTGGTGTCGGCCGTCAGTAGCAACACGCGAATGCGGCTCATGTCGCCCATGAGCCGCTGGAACAAGGTGATGAGGTAGGCGTTGCCGGTCGCCTCGGCCAGGATGGCGAACGTGGCGTTCACGACGTCGATGTCGCGCAGCGCCGTCTCGGTTTCGCCCGTCTGCGCGACCCGGTCGAGCTCGTCGAAGGCTGCCTTCGCGGCGCCGATCTGCTCGTCGGTGGCGTGCCTGATGCCGAGCCGGATCAGCTCCGGCCCGTTGATCTCCCAGACGACGAACAGGTCGTCGATCGACTTGGGGGTGAGCGGCGCGACCTGGTAGCCCTTGCCGGGAAGGGTGCGGATGAGGCCCTCGTGGTCGAGCCGCGTCAACGCGTCGCGCACGGGGGCGAGGCCGAACCCGGTGTCGGCCGCGAGCTGCCTCTCGGTGAGCCGCCTGCCGGGCGCAAGCCTGCACGCGATGATGTCACCGCGCAGCCGTCGGTAGGCCGCCTCACCCAGTGAGACGCGCGGCGCGGACAGGTCGGTCATGCAATCGCCCTCGATCTCCGTGCCCGGGAGGAGAAGGCAGCGGCGCTCCAGCGTACCGACGTGTTGGTCGTACCGGCGCGGTGCGGGGCGGCGGGGTCAGCGTGCCGGGCCGTCGTTGGCGATCGCCGGGTCGCTGGGATGCTCGGTGAGCGGGGTGGTTTCGATCTCGAGCCACGGGCCGAGGGGGAGTGCGGCGAGGATCGTCTGCAGCGCTGCGCCGCTGTCCGCCTGCCACAGGCCCAGCGCGCGGCCTCGGCCCGGCAGTTGCCAGAGTCGGACGAGGTAGCCCTGGTCGGCCAGCTCCCGGGCCCGGCGTGCCTCGGCCGCCTTCGCCTCTTCGAGGGCGGACGCCCCGGCGTCCCGCGCGGTCATCGTGAAGGTGGTCAGGAACTCCTTCGCGCCGGTACGTCGAGCAGGCGGCGACGACGGGTCATTCGCATGCGACGCGAGCGGGGTGACGTCGTCGTTGCGCCATATCCGCAGCGGCATGGACGCGAGCACCTTCTCCAGATGGTCCTCGTCGGCCGCGGCGAAGAGCCCGAGGGTGCGCCACTCGCCGGGCTGCAGCGGCGGACGCCAGAGCCTGAGGAGGTACCCGTTTGCGGCGAGCTCACGGGAGTGGGCCGACTCCCGGGCGCGAACGTCATCGACATCCTTCGCCCCCACCCCTCCGGGGACGTGTGTTGTCATCGTGACGAGGAACTGCATACGTCGATGCTGGTGGTTGCGGGTCTACCGCCGCAACCGCGAGACTCACCGGTCTACATCAGATTCGTGGTCCAGGGAGTCTCCCTGGGGCGAAGGAGCCGAGGCCGCGAGAGGGTCGACGGGACGGCGCGGGACCCCGCGCCGACGCCCACGAGGACGAGGAGTTCGGCCGTGGACATGAGACTCGAGGTCGTCGTCGTACCTGTGTCGGACGTGGACCGGGCCAAGCAGTTCTACAAGACGCTGGGTTGGCGGGAGGACGCCGACTTCGTCGCTGACGAGAACTTCCGCATCGTGCAGCTGACGCCGCCGGGCTCGGGGGCCTCGATCCAGTTCGGCGTCGGGCTCACCACGGCGGCACCCGGTTCCCTGCGCGGCTCTTACCTGGTCGTCGCCGACATCGACGCCGCGCGCGACGAGCTCAAAGAGCGCGGCGCCCCGGTCAGCGAGATCTTCCATGAGAGCCGGTTGGGGGCCCGGTTCCAGCCTGCGGACGGCGCCGGACGGGAACCGGGGCCTGCGACCGACCGAAATACCTACGCGTCGTTCCTGTCCTTCGACGACCCGGACGGCAACAGCTGGATCGTGCAGGAGATCACCACCCGCCTGCCAGGGCGTTAGGAAAGGACGCCGTCCATGGACGCCACCACGCTGGCCGAGCTCCTGCGCGAGACCGAGGAGCAGCACGGTCACTACGAGCCGTCGGCTCCGAAACACCACTGGTCCGACTGGTACGCCGCCTACATCGTCGCCCGGCAGCAGGGCAGGACGCCGGACGAGGCCTACGGTGACGCGTCGGCCGCGCTCGAGGCCGCCCGGCGATGACGACCGAGGGCACCGACCGCGACCCGACGAAGGAGAGCAGCGCATGACCACGCTTACCGACAGCGGGACCGCCCTGCTCGGCCAGACCGTCGTCCTCATCGGCGGCAGCTCCGGCATCGGGCTCGAGACGGCCCGGTCGGCGCGCGCCGAAGGTGCCGACGTCGTCCTGACCGGCCGCGACGAGGAGCACCTCAAGCGGGCCGCGGAGGACGTCGGCGCGCAGCGGCACGCCGCGTTCGACGCCCACGATCCCGACCTGCTCGACGACTTCTTCCGCTCCTTCTCCGCGCCCCTCGACCACGTCATGCTCACCGCGGGCGGCCCGTACTACGCGCCGTTCGCCGACATGGACATCGCGGACGCGGCCCGCTACGTCGCCGCCGATGTCCGCCTGACGCTCGAGGTGGCCCGCCACGCGGCCCGCGCCATGCGGCCGGGCGGGACGCTCCTGCTGATCAGCGGCACCGGAGCGCGGCGCCCGGCCGTGGGGATCAGCGTCACGGCGCTGCTCACCGCAGGGTTCCCGGCCCTCACGGCGAACCTCGCGCTCGAGCTCGCACCGGTGCGCGTCAACCTGATCGCCCCGGGGTTCGTGGACACCCCCCTCTCGGCGTCCCTGCTCGGCGGGGACCTCGACGAGCGCCGCGCGAACCTACGGGCCACTCTGCCGATCCGCCGCGTCGTCGGGCCGCAGGACGTCGCCGCGCTCGCCGTCCACGTCATGGTCAACACCGCCCTCACCGGCGCGACCTTCGACGTCGACGGCGGGCAGCAGCTCCTCTGAACGGCGACCCATGCTGCTCTCAGTGAACGTCGGGATGCCGAAGGAGGTCTCCTGGCAGGGCAAGACCGTCTATACCGGCGTGTGGAAGCACTCGGTGGACGGGCCCCGGATGGCGCGCAGGCTCAACATCGACGGCGACGGTCAGGGCGACGTCGCAGGCCACGGCGGTGAGCAGCGGGCCGTGTTCGTCTACCAGATCGACTCCTACCGCCACTGGCAGCTGCATTTCGGCCGCGACGACTTCACCTACGGCCAGTTCGGGGAGAACCTCACCGTCGACGGCCTTCCCGATGACGAGGTGTGCATCGGCGACCGGTACCGCATCGGCGACGCCGAGTTCGAGGTCACCCAGCCGCGCGTCACCTGCTACCGGGTGGGTCTGCGGATGGGTGAGCCGGAACTGCCCGCGCTGCTGGTGAGCCACCACCGGCCGGGCTTCTACCTGCGCGTCATCACCGAAGGACACATCGAGGCGGGGGACCCGATCGTCAAGACGCGGACCGGGCCGCACGCGCTCACCGTGGCCGACGTCGACGGGCTGCTGTACCTGCCGGGCCGCGACCTCGCCAAGCTCCGCCTCGCGACCCAGATCCCGGCGCTCAGCCCCGGCTGGCTGGGCTCGTTCCGTGAGCTCGTGGTCGCAGCCGAGCATGCCGCCACGACCGCCGGGGGCAGGGGGTCGGACGGCGCCCAGCCGACCTGGCCCGGCTTCCGGCCACTGCGCGTGAGCAAGGTGGTCCGCGAAGCCGACGCCGTCTCGTCGATCTACTTAACCGCACCGGACGGCAGCCGGTTGCCTGATGCCCGGCCAGGCCAATATCTGACGCTGCGGATCTCCGCACTGGCGGCGCCCGCCCCGGTCCGCAGCTACTCACTGTCGCTTACGCCCGGCGCTGACGGCTACCGGATCAGCGTCAAGCACGAGCCGCACGGAACGGTGAGCGGATATCTGACCGGCGACGTGCGGCCCGGCGCCGTACTCGACGTGGCGGCACCGCGCGGCGACTTCGTGCTCGACGACGGAACCGGCCCGGTCCTGCTGGTCTCGGCAGGCATCGGGGTCA
Source organism: Pseudonocardia sp. (assembly GCA_036401495.1). Lineage (GTDB taxonomy): Bacteria > Actinomycetota > Actinomycetes > Mycobacteriales > Pseudonocardiaceae > Pseudonocardia. The sequence continues at coordinate 13,070 of DASWUV010000090.1, forward strand.
CGCCGGTGCTCGCCATGCTGCACGAGCTCGCGGCGCGCCGCAGCGACCGTGCGGTCTGGTGGATTCACGGCGACCGCGGCCCTCGCGAGCAAGCGCTGGCAGGCGAGGTCGACGACCTGCTCGCCGCTTTGCCGAACGCCCACAGGCATGTCTTCTGGAGCAAAGCGACGCCTGCCGAGCTGCGCAGCGGCCACGCCGAGCCCGGCCGCCTCACGAGCGCAGGCCTGGCCGCGCTCGATCTTCCGGCCGACGCGGACGCCTACCTCTGCGGGCCTCCCTCGTTCATGACCGACATCCAACAGGCGCTCACCGGGATCGGCCTCGCGCCTGCCCGCATCCATACGGAGGTGTTCGGGGCGCTGGCTGCGATCAACCCCGGCGTGGTCGGCGCGGCCGTCCTGCCGCCTCATCAGCCGTCGGGACCGCCCGGAACGGGGCCGCTGGTCACCTTCGCCCGCAGCGGCCTCTCCACCCCGTTCACCGCAGGCGCGGGCAGCCTGCTCGAACTCGCGGACGCCTGCGCCGTGCCGAGCCGCTGGAGCTGCCGGATCGGGGTCTGCCACACCTGCGTCACGCCCCTGCTGTCCGGTGAGATCGCCTACTCGCCGGACCCGCTGGAACCGCCCGCCGACGGCCAGATACTCGTCTGCTGCGCCCGACCCGAGACCGACGTCGTCCTGGACATGTGACGAGGCGACGGGGGCAGACCAGGGCATTCGACGGGCGCGACCCGTCCGCGGCAGGCACATCGTTGTCCGCATGCGCTCTGACATCGTTCCCGGTGGGGTCTTCCCGGACTACGCGCTGCCCGATCACACCGGCGCGGTGCGCACGCTCAGCGAAGTGCAAGGCCACGACCCGCTGATCCTCACGCTGGCCCGCGGCCACTACTGCCCGAAGGAGCACCAGCAACACCTGGAGCTCGCGGCGTTCCAGCCGAAGATCGCCGTGGCCTACACGCAGATCGCCACGATCTCCACCGACGAGCGCCACACGCTGCAGGAGTTCCGCGCCTCGGTCGGGGCGTGGTGGCCGTTCCTCGCGGACCCCGGCCGCACCGTGCAGCAGGACCTGGACATCCAGGAGTACACCGACCCCGACAACGATCCCATGATCCCGCACACGCTCGTGCTCAAACCCGGGCTGATCATCCACAGTGTCTACAACGGCTATTGGTTCTGGGGTCGCCCCACCATCGACGACCTCTGGCACGACCTCCGCGCGGTGACGCGCGAGGTCCGTCCGGACTGGGATCTCAGTAGGCCGGGGCTGCGCGCGGCCTGGGAAGCGGGCGACCTCTCGCACTTCCACGGCTGGGACCGGCGCTCCGCCGAACAGGTCGCAGCCGGAGGCGGCCCAGGCTCAGCCGGAGGTTGACAGCGGACGGCGCAGCTCGCGGCGCGAGCTGACACCGAGCTTCGTGAAGATCTTCCGCAGGTGCCACTCGACCGTGCGCGGGCTGATGAACAGCGCCGCCCCGATCTCGGGGTTCGTGAGCCCGTCCCCGACGAGGCGGGCGATCTGCGTCTCCTGCGACGTCAGCTCCTTGGCCGCCTCGACCGTGCGCTTGCGCACCGTCTCCCCGGTGGCGAGGAGCTCGCGCCGAGCCCGGTCGGCGAAGGCCTCGACACCCATGGCCGCCAGCGCTTCGTGGGCTGTCCGCAGCTGCACCCGCGCGTCGGCACGTCGGCCTTCGCGCCGCAGCCACTCGCCGTAGAGCAGCCGCGCGCGGGCGAGCTCGACCCGCACCGACGTGCGGCCCAGCCGCTCGATGGCCTCACGGTGCAGCGCCTCCGCGATGGAACCGTGCCGGAGCAACGCACGCCTGCTCGCTTCGACCCCCAGCGCCCATTCCGTCCCGCTGGCGCGCGTCATCGCCGAGAGCTGCTCCAGCGCGGCCGCCGCCGTCCGATCCTGTCCACCGTGCGCCCCGGCCTCCACGAGCTCGGCGAGCGCCCACTGGGGTGGCCCGAGTTCGCGCGGGTCCGCGGCGGCCTGCCGGGCCGCCGTCGCCGCTTCCTCGTACCGTCCGTGGCCGTTGCACAGGACGGCACGGGCCCACTGCGCCATGTTCACGCCTGCGCCTTCCCCCCGCGGGACGATGTCGGCAAGGCAGCCGCGGATCAACTGATCGGCCTGCTCGTCGTCGCCCCGCACCGCGGCCAGACCGATTTCGCCGTAGGGCACCGACGTGCTGTGCGTCGTCTCCGAGACGGACCGCGTCTCCTCGACGAGCGACGCCGCGGAAGCCAGGTCGCCACCGAAGAGATGCACGACAGAGCGGGTGTTCAGGGCCAGGGGGAGGGCGCTGCGCGCCCCGGTCCTTCTGATGACCTCCAGATGCCGACGCGTGAGGACGTCCCAGGACGCGTCGTCCCACAGCGACGCCGCCGTGGCCGCGGCGAGCCAGCTGAGGCGCAGCGTCTCGTCCAGGGTCAGCTCGTCCGCGGCGATCGCCCGGACCGCGCGGTGCGACGTGGCCGCGGCCTGCGCATAGCCGTCGGTGAACAAGACGGCGAGGCCCTCCAGCAGCGCATCGCCCTTGCGCGGCGTGTCCGGTGACGGCGACGTGCGCACGGCCTCGGCCACCTGGCGTGCCCCGGGGCCCGACGCGAGGCGTCCGGCGATCATCGCCGCGGAAAGCGCGTCCAGATAGGTGTCGCGCGCGAGTCGTGCGTCGACCGCTTCCAGCCTGCGGGCCGCGGTCAGGAGCTGGGGGAGTGCTTCGTTCCCGCCCTTCGTCGCGAACGAGACGGCCGCCCGCACCCGGTCGATGCGGGCCCGCGCGGCGTCGTCGAGGGATGCCGTCTGAGCCGCCGACAGGAGGGCCAGTGCGTCGCTGAACGCCCCCGCGTGCACCTTCACCTGCGCGCCGTCGAGCGCGCGCCGCACCCGGCGCGCCGGATCGGGGGTGAGCGCGGCGGACTGTTCGAGGAACGCGGCCGCCGCGGCCACGCCGCCGCGGGCCAGCGTGCGCCCCGCCGACCGCTCGAGCTCCGCGGCCACCGTCTCGTCCGGGTTCAACGCCGCCTGCGCGCGATGCCAGGCTCGGCGGTTGGGGTCGACGTCCGGATCGGTGACGTCGGCGAGCGCGCCGTGGACCTCGCGCCGTTCGGCAGGTGTCGCCGAGCGGTAGACGGCGGACCGGACGAGGGGGTGCCGGAACCGGGCGTGCTCGCGCAGCTCGATCAGGCCCGCTGCCTCGGCTGCGCCCGCCGCTTCGGGTCGGATGCCGAGGCGGCGCAGGGCGCGCCACAGGAGCGGAGCATCGCCTACCGGTTCGGCCGCCGCCACCAGCAGGAGCCGCCGGGACTGCGGCGGCAGCGGCGCCAGTCTGCGGAGGAAGGCCTGTTCGAGCCGGTGGACCAGCGGGGTGGCGTCGGCCGCGCTGATCGCGCCGAAGGCCAACTCGGCCGCCGAAAGGCTCTGCGGCAGCTCGAGCAGGGCGAGGGGGTTGCCACGGCTCTCGGCGAGGATGCGATCCCGCACTTCCTCGTCGAGCGGCCCGGGCACCGACGCGTCGAGGAGCTCTTCGGCGTCGCGCCGGGTCAGCCCGTGCACCACGAGCTCCGGAAGCCCCGCCAGCGCGGCGACGTCCGCATCGGACTCGCGGACGGCGAAGACCATGGTCACGTGCTCGGTCCGCAGGCGGCGGGCGACGAACTCCAGCATGTGTGTCGAGGCCTGGTCCAGCCACTGGGCGTCGTCGACGACACAGACCAGGGGCAGGTCGTGCGCCACCGAGCTGAGCAGTGTGAGGACGGCCAGTCCGACGAGGAACCGGTCGGGCGGGTGGCCTGAGCGCAGTCCGAAGGCCGTACCCAGTGCGTCGCGCTGCGGCGCGGGCAGCTGGTCGATCCGCTCCAGATACGGACCGCAGAGCTGGTGCACGCCCGCGTACGCGAGCTCCATCTCCGACTCGACCCCTGCGGCCCGGCCGACGCGACAGCCCGCGGCGCGGTCGAGGAGGTAGTCGAGCAATGCGGTCTTGCCGATCCCGGCCTCGCCGCGCAGCACGAGTACCTGGCTACGGCCTGCCTTCGCGGCCGCGACGAGAGTGCTCAACGTTTCGCATTCGTGTCCCCGCCCCAGCAAGCCCGACGGGGGCCGGTCCGGTGTTCCACCCCGGCTCACGGTCGTCACCACCTGACATCGGCTATCGACCTTCTTGTCCGAACCCCGGCGCTAAAGTAGCACCGCCATAGCCCTTTTCTAGGCCCGAAGGGCGACCGTGCAGTACAGCGCTGGTCATCGAGCACGAGCTCGCCGACCGCGTCCGGGAGCTGGTCGCGCTGCCGCCGGTGCTGCAGCCCGGCCGCGTGCGCCCACCGGGCCGTCAGGCCCCGGTGCGGGCCCGCCGCAGGTAGGCCGACGGCGTCGTCCCGACCACGGCGCGGAAGTCCCGGCTGAAGTGTGCCTGGTCCGACCAGCCGAAGTCGGCGGCGAGCGCGGCGAGATCGTTCACCTCGCCTGCGTCGATCGCCGCCACGGCGTCCTGCAGGCGGTAGCGCGCCAGGACCGCCTTGGGCGCAACGCCGACCCACGTCGCGAACAGCCGCTGCAGCGAGCGCACCGCGAGCCCGCCCCGGGCGGCGACGTCCTCCACCCGGACGAGGCCCCGGTCCGCCCGCATCTGCTCTAGCAGGCCGAGCAGCTCGAGGTACGCCTGCGGCGCGGCGGGCGCCAGCGGGCACAGCAGCCCGTCCAGCGCCGCCGCACGGTCGCCGTCGTCGTCGCACGTGAGCACCGCCGCGGACAGCCGGTCGGGCGGCACCCCCAGCTCCTCGCCCAGCAGCCGCACCGTCCCGCGGCCGGGCGCGAGCCCGGTCCAGGCCGTGAAGCCGCCGGGCCGGAAGCGCGCGGCCGTCACCCTGCCGACGCCGGCGAGGTCGACGACGAACCGCCGCGTCACCGGCGCGTGCACCAGGACGGCGGGCAGGGCCACGCCGAAGCGGGGCCGATCACCTGTCTCGACCGAGACGTTCACCGCGGGGTGGCTGAGGACCTCCGAGCGGTACGGCGACAGGCCCGTCCGGTCCCACCGCACCGACCAGTACCGCTCGACGAACGGCGCGAGCGCCTGCGACACCGGGTGGTCCGGCCGCAGCCCGGCGACCCGCGCGGTCTCGGCCGGGCGCAGGACCCCGACCACCTCCGACCTCGCACCGACCTGTCGCGTTCCTGCAAGACCTGGCCCGCCCACGCGAGCAGTGTGCCGGACATGACGATCACGAACGGCCTGCCTGCGGGCTACACGCGGCTCACCCCCTTCCTCGTCTGCTCGCCCGCGGCGCAGGCGATCACGTTCTACGAGCAGGTCTTCGGCGCCACGGTCGTGGTCCGCATGGACGGCCCCGACGGGACGGTCCAACACGCCGAGCTCGACCTCGGCGACGGCAGGCTGCAGCTCGGCGACCCGAGCGCCGCGTACGGGCTCGTGGCGCCCAGCGGGGAGGACGCCATCAGCTCGTCGACCTGCATCTACGTCCCGGACGCGGACGCGACGTTCGAGGCGGCCGTCGCGCGCGGCGCCGTGGTGCGCGAGCCGCCGTCGACCTTCGTGACGGGGGATCGCTTCGCCTCGGTGCGCGACCCGTTCGGCCACCGTTGGGCGATCATGACCAGGGTCGAGGACGTAACCCCACAGGAGCAGGAGCGGCGGCTCGCCGCGTGGGCCGCCGAGCAGGCCCCGGCGGGCGGCTGAGGCAGTTATCTGCTCGCCGAGATCGCCGCGAAGATCGAGGCGTGCCGGTACATGTGCTGGAAGGCCGCGTCCATGGAGGGGTTCGGGGTCGGGTAAGCCTGCGGGGTTCCCGCATCAGCTGGAGAAGGCCGCGAACATGCCCGCCTCGTAGGAACCGCCCTTCTGGTGGACGATCACGGCGAGCCGGTTGGCCGCGTTGATCAGGGCGACGAGGCAGACGAGCGCAGCGGTCTGGTCGTCGTCGTAGTGCTTGCGCACCTGCGACCAGGTCTCGTCGGACACGCCGAGCTGGGCGTCGGCCAGCCGGGTGCCCTCTTCGGCGAGCGCCAGCGCGGCCTGCTCGGCCTCGGTGAACACGGTGGACTCGCGCCAAGCGGCGACCAGGTTCAGCCGGACCGCGGTCTCGCCTGCCGCCGCCGCTTCCTTGGTGTGCAGGTCGATGCACCACCCGCAGCCGTTGATCTGGCTGGCGCGCAGCGCGACCAGTTCCTGTGTGGACTTCGGCAGCGGCGACTGCTCGATCACGAGGTTGACGTTCGCGAACCGCTTGCCGAACTTGGCGGCGATCTCGTTGTCGAACATGTTGAATCGGGTTTCCATGACGGTGTCCTCGCTCGCGGTGTGGCACTGAACGACCACGGGACGCCCGCCACCCCGATCCTGTGACGCCACCGCGAGGTGACCCGCGCCACAGGAAGGGTCGCGGTGTCACAGGACGTCGGCGGCGGGCATCTGGTGGGTGAGCACACCCGAGACGGAGAAGAGGCGCCCATGGCAGGCCGGTCGCACACCGCACCCGATGATCGCAGGGGCCGCCGTGCCGATCCGGCCACCGAGGCGTTCGTCGCCCACCGCAACCTGCTGTTCACCGTCGCCTACGAGATGCTCGGCTCGGCCGCCGACGCGGAGGACGTCCTGCAGGAGACGTGGCTGCGGTGGACCCACGTCGACCTGGCGACCATCGAGAACCAGCGCGCCTATCTGGTCCGGATCACCACCCGCCAGGCACTGTCGCGGCTGCGCGTGCTGAGCCGTCGCAAAGAGTCCTATGTCGGCTCCTGGCTGCCCGAGCCCCTGCTCACCGCGCCCGACGTGGCGGAGGACGTCGAGCTGGCCGACAGCGTCTCGATGGCGATGCTGTTGGTACTGGAGACGCTCACACCGACGGAGCGGGCGGTGTTCGTGCTCCGCGAGGTGTTCGACGTCGGGTACGACGAGATCGCGGAAGCCGTCGACAAGACCCCGACCGCGGTCCGCCAGATCGCGTACCGGGCGCGGGCTCACGTCGCTGAGCGCCGACCACGTGAGCCCGCCTCCGCGGCCCAGACCCGAGAGGCGTTCGAGGCGTTCCGACGGGCGGCCGAGACGGGCGATCTGCAGAGCCTGCTCGACCTGCTCGCTCCGGATGTCGTCCTCGTCGCCGACGGTGGGGGAGTCCGGCAGGCGGTGCCTCGCCCGGTCGTGGGGGCCGACAAGGTGGCTCGGCTGCTGGCCGCAGGGCTGGGCACGGTCACCGCCACGATGTCGCTTCGGCCTGCGCAGGCGAACGGTTACCCCGCCTTGGTCCTTGAGCGGGGCGGCGAGATCGACACCGTCGTGACGGTGCGCATCGACGATGGCCGCATCACCGGGCTCTACGCCGTGCGCAACCCCGCGAAGCTGTCGCACATGCAGCGGCAGACCGCCCTGGTGCGGAGCCTGGGTGGGTGATCGGCAGCGCACGCCGAAGGGGGCGAGTAGCTTGAGCGCTCATCCGTCAAGTTCCACCTGGGAGAGTCGAATGGCCAAACTGCGACTGCGCCGCCTGCCACTACGGCTGACGACCGGAGCGTTCGTCCTCAGCGCCGGTCTGGACAAGTGGAAGGGCGACGAGCAGACGGCGGCCCAGGTGCACGGCTTCGCGGGCGGGACCTACCCGTTCGTCAAGCAGCTCGAACCGACGACGTTCGTCAAGGCACTGGCCGTGTCGGAGATCGGCCTCGGCGCGGCGCTGCTGCTGCCGATCGTGCCTGCGGCGCTCGTCGGCGCCGGACTGACGGCCTTCTCGGGCGGCCTTCTCGGGCTCTACCTGCGGACGCCCGGCATGCGCCGCGGACCGCGCGACCTGCGGGCCACCCCGGCGGGGTTGCCGATCTCCAAGGACGTCTGGATGCTCGGCGCCGGGCTCGCGCTGCTGATCGACGGGCTGACCTC
>DASWUV010000091.1:0-48977 GCA_036401495.1 Pseudonocardia sp.
CCAGGTTCGGCCCACCCTCCACCAGCGCCTCGATTGCGAACACCGCCTGCCGACGACTATCGGGATCATGGACGGCGAGCTCGTCGAGCCACCGGTCGACCTCGTCGGTCAGGTAGACCTCCCACACAACGCCTCCTCGCACGGGAGTTTAGCGGAAGCTATACACCGAGGCCAGCAGCACGACGAGCCGCCACCCCGGCCGACTGCGGACATCGGCGGATCGGACGACAAGACAAGCGCGTCGCCTACCGTGGCCCTGGCCCCTGCTCGGCTCAGCCGCCGAGGAGACTACTGACATCGCCCGCACCAGCATCACCAGTCAACCGGGCTACGCATCACCAGTTGACTCACGCCACATCTTGCGCCACAGCTGATCATTGAAGATCACCCAATAGTGGCAAACTGCTGGTCAGAGCCAGAGCGGGCGACGGGAATCGAACCCGCGTAGCTAGTTTGGAAGACTAGGGCTCTACCATTGAGCTACGCCCGCACGTGTCGCCCCGGGGCGACCCGCCTAGCGTAGCGGACGCCGCTCAGGAGATCCGAAGGACCGCCGTGCGGGTGATCCTCTACACTGCCGGGTACGGGGTGTAGCGCAGCTTGGTAGCGCACTCGCTTTGGGAGCGAGGGGCCGCCGGTTCAAATCCGGTCACCCCGACCAGGTCAAGCCAGGTACCGGTGATCCTGCAATGCGACTGGTAGCTCACCCGGTGCGCTGCCCGACACGCAGGACGCTCAGGTAGTGGCGGGACGCGCGGTCGCCCATGCGCGTGCGGATGCGTTCGGCGATGGCGTCGAGGAGCGGCTCACGGGTCTCGCTGTCGAGCCTCCGGTACATAGACTGCGACCGGAGAAGATCGGCGAAGCCCGCCCCGTCGAACCACTGAACCGTGGGGTACCAGCGCAGGACCGGCGGCCCGAACAACTGGCCGGGGTTGCTGTCCAGCCCCCAGCCGGTATCCGTGGCGCGCACCTCCTCCTCCAGCGGCGGGTGCCTCCAGCCTTGGTTGCCGGGAGTGGCCCGCTCGTGGAGATCGGCGGTCTCGGCATACACCTCCGGCTCACCGGGCCTGCGGATGACGATGTGCCCGAGCAGGGCGATCCACCCTGCGGGACGAAGCACGTCGTGTGCTCGCCGCCAACCCACCGACGGGTCGACCCAGTGCCACGACGACGCGGCCACGAGGAGATCGAAGTGCCGACCCCGATCGTCCCACTCCTCGAACGTCGAGATCTCGACGTTGACGTTGTCGAAACGGGCGACCCGTCGGCGGGCGAGCGCAGCCATTCCCCCGCCCGGCTCGACGGCCGTGACCGAGTACCCGAGCGCGGCCAGCGAACGGGTCGCCTGGCCGGTACCGCACCCCACCTCGAGTATCGACGCCCCTTCGCCGACGCCAGTGAGGGTCGCGAGATCCGCGAACAGCTCGTCGGGATATTCCGGCCGGACCCGGTCGTAGATCTCCGGCACGTCGTTGAACACCCGGCCGAGGGCACGGCGGTCCGACTCGTCCATCGCACCATCCTCTACCGCCTGCCCATCTCATCCCGACGGTCGCAGACCTTCGAAGGTGATGTCGAGCAGGCGCCGCCAGTCCCCGCTGCCGCTGCGGATGGTCGCCGACATTGCTCCGACGATCATGTAGACGTCCGCGACGGTGCAGTCGTCGCGGAGTGTGCCCGCGGCACGGTCCCGGTCGATGAGCGTGCCGACGACGGCCTCGAGCCGCGCGCGTGCCGCACCTCGGGGCTCGCTGCCGGTCGAGCTGCGCGTCGCCTCGATCGACGCGGAGAGACCGCGGTCGGCGGTCAGGACGTCGCCGACGTGGTGGAGGTAGCAGGCGAGGGCCCGGCCTGGTTCGGCGCGCCCCAGACACTCCGTGCGGGCGAAGTCCTCGATCTCGGCGAAGCGGTGCTCGGCCGCGGCCTCGACGAGGTCGGCGTGGGCAGGGAAATGGCGGTAGACGGTGCCGACTCCGACGCCTGCCGCGCGAGCGATCTCCGGCAGCTGCACCTCGCTGCCCCGCTCGGCGAACAGCGTGCGCGCTGCCGCGACGATGCGAGCCCGGTTGCGTGCGGCGTCGGCTCGCGGTCGGTGCTGCGGCGACGGACTTGACAACGGAAAACCCTTCGACGACCCTCGACGATACGGAATCCGACTCCGGTTCCGCTTCGTTCTGATGAAGGGTAGCAGCCGATGTCCGACGATCGCTTCCTCCTGCTCGAACCCGGCGACGTTCGGCCTGGCCGCGTTCCGCTGCCGCCCGCGTTCGCGGTGAAAGCGCTGACCGACGACACCGAAGGGAGGTTCTCGCTGCTGGAGGTGACCGTGGCCCGAGACATCCCCCGGCACACCCACCAGATCGCCGACGAGAGCATCTACGTGCTGGACGGCGAGCTCGGCGTCGACTTCGACGACCGCACGCTCACGGCGGGGAAGGGCACGTTCGTGCTGCTCCCCCACGGGATTCCGCACGCGCTGCGCTGTGCCTCGACGCCGCCGCCCCGGGTACTGCAGATGTCCTCGCCGGGCGGCTGGGAGTGCTATCTGGAGGACCTGTTCGAAGCAGGCCCTTCGGTACTCACCGAAGGGAGGTTGGACCCGGTCAAGATCAACCCCATCGCCGCCAAGTACGCCATCCGGTACGAGGAGGACGGCATCTTATGAATCTCATCTCGTACGAGTCTCGTACGATTTCCGGTAGGCTGACGCCATGACGCAGGAAGCGCAGCGCTACCGCCGCATGGTCAACAGGTTCAACAAGGTCATCACCGGCCTCCAGCGGATCGGGGTGTCGTTCGGCCCGATGCAGCTGCTCACCGTCACCGGGCGGCGCAGCGGACAGCCCCGGACGTTCCCGATCGCCGTCCTCCCGCTCAACGGCGGCCGGTACATCGTCCAGGCGTTTCCGAACGCCGCGTGGGTGGCGAACGCGCGGGCCGCCGACACCGCGACGCTGACGAGGGGCCGACGGCACTCCACGGTGCGACTGGTCGAGGTGCCGGTCGAGCAGCGCCGCCCGCTGTTGCGCGAGGTCGTGAACACCCAGCCTGCCAGCGCCGCCAAGCGCTACGTGACCAACGGGCTGGCCGCGGCACCCACGCCCGACGCGGTGGCGGCGGCAGCGGACCGGATCGCCGTGTTCCGGATCGAGAAGGCCTGACGACGCACGAGGGGTGGCGACGGGGAAGTCAGCGTTCTGCAGGCTTCCCCGTCGCCAGTTCGTCGGTCGCGCGACGGCCCGCGCCGACGGTGCGGGTCAAGAAGTCGGCAATGACCCGCAGCTCCTCGGCGCTGTAGTGGCCCAGAATGTCGGACATCGCGTTGTTCATCCCCGACAGCAGGTCGAACAACTCGCGGTTGCGCTCGCGCACAGCGCGGATCACCACCGCTCGACGGTCGACGGGATCCCGTTCCCGTACGACCCAGCCACCGCGTTCGAGGCGGTCGAGAACGCCGGTGAGCGTCGCGGGGTGCAGCCCAGCGCGTCGCGCCAGCACACTCGGGCTCAACGGCCCCTCGTTGTAGACCAGGTTGAGGCACTCCACGTCCGCGTCCTTCAAGTCGAGACGCGCACCGACCCTGCGACTGAGCAGCGCCATCTGCAGTGCCGCCTCGTTGAGCGACCGTCGCACGGACGACTGCAAGGGCCCTCGCCGAACCTCGACGTCATCTTCTCCAGAAGATGCTGACTTCATAGCGTTAGGCCCTCGCGGTTCACGGGTTCGGTAGCGACAAGGTAGTCGGCACCAGCAGACCGGTGCCCACAACCTTGTCGCGCTCCCGTAACGGTCAGCGGGTAGCCACCCGGTGCGGGGTCGCACCGGTGGACCGCGGCTCGACGGGCCGCCTCGTCAGGAAGACGAGGATGACGATGATCGCCGGAACGAGCAGCGCAACCGCGATGACGAGGGCGTTGGACGGAAGGGCGGGTCCGCTGGCGATCGCGCCCCAGCGGCCGATCGCGACCGAGCAGGCGAGAGCCGCCCAGAGCGCGGTCTCGACGGCGGGCAGTGCTTCGAAGGCGCGGAGGTGGAAACCGCTGGCCATGAGCGAGATGATGGCGATCCCGAGCGCGGCGAGCGGGCTCAGCCACTCGACGACGCCGAGGATCGGCGGGAGCACAAGAGCGACGGCTCCCGCGACCTCCGACACGCCGATGAGGATCGTGAGCGAGCGGGGAAGGTCGTCGAAGCCGACCCATCGGTCGATGCCGCGCCCGATCACCTTGGGCAGGCCCGCGCCGAGGAAGAAGAGCGCAAGGAACCCCTGCGCGACCCACAGAACGATATCGAGCACGTGATCTCCCGGTGTTGTACGACAGACGGCTCTCGCTCACGCGTCCACGCAAGACACTACGAGTGCGAGATAATATCTAAACCGTATGTTACGGGAGCGGCGACGTCAACCGGTGTCGCCCGCGGGATGCTCGGCGAACCACGCGACGATGCGGGGCATGTGCTGCTCGAAATCGCCGGGACAGGAGACGTTCAGCACGCCTGCACGAGCGTCACTGCGGTTCTCGAAGTCGTGGGTCACGCCGCCGGGAACGAGGACGAAGGCACCCTTCGTGGCGTCGATCCAGCGGTCGGCGACGAGCAGCGACATGGTGCCGTCGAGGACGTAGAAGACGTCGTCCTCGGCATGGCTGTGGGGCCCGGGGCCGGTGGTGTGCGGTTCCAACCACCACTCCGAGATCGAGTACCCGGTCGCCGCCTCCGGCCGGTCCGCCTTGAACACCGCGACGATTCGGCCCATGTCGTAGCGTCGGCCCGCGTCGGGTCCGAGCACCACGGGCGGTCGAGCCGCACGGTCGCCGTCAGCCGTCACGATGCCTCCCCGCTCGTCGCTCCTCGTGCCGATGGTAGGAAGCCGTCGCCGATTCATCTTGGACGAACCGGCACCGACTGAGCGCGCTCACCGTCCTACTCCGTGGCGCGCACGCGTTCGACGACGGGCGCAAACGCGGTCATGAACGGCTCGTGGACCGTGTAGTAGCTGAACCCGTAGCGATCCCGGTTGCGCAGCACCTGCTCGGCCATCTCCTCGACGGTGCCGATCAGCATGAACGGCGTGCCGAGCAGGTCCTGGGCCGACATCACGTTGCCGAACCGGCCTGCCATGGCGTTGGCCGCGCCCTCGCGGTCCTCCGTCGGCACAACCGCCTGGATCAGGACGTGCCACTCGACGTCGTCGGCGCGGTCACCTGCGCACTCCCGAGCGAAACGGACTCGCTCGTCGGCCTCGACGTCGGTGGCGACGCGCATCGTCCCCGGCGGCCTGTCCTTGAGCTGCAACGCGCCTGCGATGGCGACGATGTCCGCGTGCTCCCCCGCCAGCCGCAGGACCCTGTCGCCGGTGCCGCCTACGATCAGCGGTGGGCCGTGGCCGCGGAATCCGCTGCGTTGCACCGGCTTCAGCGCGGGGATGCCGAACTCCTGGCGCAACGGCGCCTGTTGCGGAAAACCGTCGGATGCGAACTCCGCGTTCAGCTGCTCGATCGTCGCCCGAAGCTGTTCGACGCGCAGGCCGAACGGCTTCCAGGCGATGCCTGCGTGGTCGAACTCCCACTTCATGTGGCCCGCACCCAGACCCAGCTCCAGCCTGCCGCCGGTCAGAACGTCGGTCGTGGCGACCTCCCTGGCCAACAGACTCGGGTTCCAGAACGGCGCGTTGAGCACCAACGTGCCGACCCGCAGGCGCTCTGTGGCCGATGCGGCCGCGACCAGCGTCGGGAACGGCGACACGGTGCCCAGATGATCCGTGGCGAACACCGTGTCGTAGCCATAGCCCTCGGCGCGCCTGCACGTTGCGGCGAACTCGTCGCGCTCACCGATCCCGAAGATGTTGTAGGAGAACCGGAACGCGTGCACCAGGGACACGCTGCCACGGATGCGAGGCAGGCACAGCCCGTTTCGCGGTCAGCCGAGCAGCGGGTCGATCTGGCCGACGGACGCGGTCAGGCCCTCGTCCATGCCCATGGCCATCAGCCGCTCCATCGCCGCCGTGTCCGCGAAGGTCGAGACCACCTCCATCCGGGTGCCGCCATCCTGCGCGGCCAGCGTTACCCGCATGACGGTGACCGGCATGTCGGGGCTCGGGTTGCCTTCACCGTCGGCGAAGCCTTCCTCGAACTCCAGGCTGTGCGGCGCGTCGACGGTTCGCACACGCCACCAGCCGTTGTACTTGTCGCCCTGCGGGCTGGTCATGAAGTAGCTGGTCGCGCCGCCGACAGCGAGGTTGTGATCGACGACGGTGGCTGGGTAGGTCGGCGGACCCCACCAGCGCTCCAGCTGACGCGGGTCGGCCCACACCTGCCACACCCGCTCGACGGGAGCGTCGAACTGCGCGGTGAGGGTCAGCGTGAGGTTGGCGGGATCCTTGACGACGTCGGTGACGGGCATGGTCACGCTCCTTCTCTGGGTTCGGTCGGCGGTTCGGTCGGCGGTTCGGCGGTCTCGGCGAGAAGGTCGTCGATGCGGTCGACGCGGGCTCGCCACCCGAGCTCGAGCTGGTCGAGCAGGCGGTGGGCCTCCCGAAGCGCTTCGGCGCGGCCACGCACCCGCTGCTCACGGCCCCGTCGCTCTTTGGTGACCAACCCGGCCCGCTCCAGCACGGCGACGTGCTTCTGTACCGCGGCGAAGCTCATCGGGTAGCGGTCGGCCAGCTCGGACACAGACCGCTCGCCGACGAGCACGACCGCGACGATGTCCCGGCGGGTGCCGTCCGCCAGTGCGTGGAACACGGCGTCCGCACGCGTCGACGAGCTTCGTACAACCACAAGGTTGTACGTTAGCTGCCCACAAGCCTCCGCGCAAGGGTCTGCGCTAGCGTGCCGGGTGATCGAAATACGTCCGGCGGAGCAGAACGACGATGCCGCGCTCGCCGCCGTCGACGAGGCGACCTGGACGACTGCCGCCAGCCCCGCGCCGCGTCCCGAGAGCTTCACGACGTTCTTCGACGGCCGGGTCGATCCGGCCGATGTCCTGGTGGCCGAGCGTGAAGGGGCCGTCGTCGGCTACGTCGCACTGCACAGATCGACTGCGCTGCCCGCCCACGCACACGTGCTGGCGATCAGGGGCTTGGCCGTGCACCCAGGGGCGACCGGCCGGGGCGTCGGACAGGCGCTCGTCGAGGCAGCGGTGGCCGAAGCGACACGGCGGGGCTCGCGGAAGGTGTCCTTGCGCGTCCTCGGGCCCAACACGGTGGCGCGCAGGCTTTATGCGCGCTGCGGTTTCGTCGAGGAAGGTGTGCTCCGCGCCGAGTTCCTGCTCGACGGCCGACTCGTCGACGACGTGTTCATGGCCCGCTTCGTCGGTTGATTCTCCGACCGGTTTACGCGGCCGACAGCAAAGGCACCTCGCGCCAGAGCACCATCGGCTCTGCGCAGTCGGGGCACGGCACCTCGTAGCCGGTCAGCGCCTCGGGCAGCTCAGCGTCGACGTCGCAGCCCTGGCAGCTCCACCATCCGGTCATGTTCGTCTCCATGGCTCCACGATAAATCACACCCCTGTCATTTTCTCGCTATGACGGCGGGGCGACCGGCTGGTAACAATCGGGCCTCGCCCGGCGAGTGCACGTGCGGGGGACGGGTGCCGAAGCGGGAGATCCGGACGTGCGCCCGTTCTCGGCCGGTCCGACCCCTCCCCAGGCCGGCCTCGGGTCCACGCCTGCCGTGCCAGCGGGCGTGGACCCGGCACGGTCACCTCCTGCGCAACGGCGTGAGAGAGCACACTCTCTGACATGACAGTCGTGACGCTGATCGTGGTGCTGGCGGTGATCGCCGGAGTGGTCTGGCTCGTTCGGCAGCGGTCGGTGGCCCGCTCCCGCGAGGTGGACGACGCACGCGCCGACGCCCGCCGGTGGGTCGAGCGACTCGGCGGCCAGGTGCTCGCGTTGACCGGCACCGATCCGGCCTCGAAGCAGGCGCTCGCCGACGCAGCGGAGCGCTACACGGCGGCAGGCGCGCAGATGGACCAGGTCACCAGCGTCGCCCAGGCCCGTCAGGTCACCGAGACCGCATACGAGGGCCTCTACTACGTCCGCGCGGCCAGGACGACGATGGGCCTCGACCCCGGCCCCGAACTGCCGCCGCTGCCGGGGCAAGGGCGAGCGGGAGCCGTCACCGAAGACCGGACCGTCGACGTCGACGGCCATCCCTACAGCGCCTCGTCCGCGCCGTCGGGCCTCAACCGCCACTACTACCCCGGCGGGACGGTCGCCGGGCGCCCGGTCCCGCAGGGCTGGTACTCCGAGCCGTGGTGGCGCTCGGCGCTGATCGGCGGCGCGTGGGGCGTCGGGTCGGTGCTGCTGTTCGACTCGCTGTTCTCGGGAATGTCCGGCGTCGCCTACGCCGACGGGCTTGCCGGAGGTTGGGGCGACGGCGGTTGGGGCGACAGCGGCTGGGGCGACGGCCAGGGCGCCCTCGACCAGGGTGCCGCCGACCAGGGCGCCGGGGACCAGGGCGCCGGGGACTGGGGCGGCGGGGACCAGGGCGCCGGGGACTGGGGCGGCGACGCAGGCGGCGACTGGGGCGGCGGCGACGCGGGCGGCGACTGGGGCGGCGGCGGAGGCGACTACTGACCGCGGCGCCGCGGCACTGCGGGGGACCTCGGTCAGGCTCCGGTCAGGCTGCGGCCCGCTGGCAGGTCGGGCACCAGAACAGGTTGCGGGCCAGGTGCGTGTTGTGGGCGACCGGTGTGCCGCACACCAGGCACGGCTCCCCCGTCCGCCGATAGACGTAGACGCGGCGGGCACGGCGCTCCCCCGACGCCCGCTCTGCCGACGCCCGCTCTGACGGCCGCCGGGCAGGCGCGTGCTCGTCGCGCAGCGTCTCGATCCGGCCGCGCCGCACACCCTCGCGCAACAGTCCGACGAGATCGGTCCACACCGCGTCCCACTGCTCGCGCCGCAGCGCGCGGCCGGGCAGCAGCGGGTCGAGCCCGTGCCGGAAGAGCACCTCGGCGCGGTAGACGTTGCCGACCCCCGCGATCACCTTCTGGTCCATCAGCAGCGTGGCCAGCGGTGCGCGGGACCGGGAGATGCGCGTCCAGGCGCGCTCGGGGTCGGCGTCGGGGCGCAGTGGGTCCTCGCCCAGCCGCGCGTGGATGGCCGCGACCTCGGCGTCGGTGATCAGCTCGCAGGCCGTCGGCCCGCGCAGGTCGCTGTAGTGCGTCGGACCGACGATGCGCATCCGCACCAGCCCGCGCGGCGGCAGCACCGGCCGGGCGTCGTCGGAGAACTTGCCGTAGAGGCCCAGGTGGACGTGCACGACGAGATCGGGGCCGTAGTGGTGGAACAGGTGCTTGCCGTGGGCCTCCGCACGACGCAGCACCAGCCCGTCGACGATCTCCGCGCTGGTGGCGAACCGGCCCTGGGGGCTGGTCACCGACACCTGCTTCCCGGCGAAGCGGGTGCGGTGCCGCCGGGCCAGCCGGTGCAGCGTGTGGCCTTCAGGCATCAGGCAGGCAGGGCAGGCGGTTCATGCGTCTTCTCGTACTCGCTGACCATGTCGATGCGCCGCTGGTGGCGCGGGTCCTCGCTGAACGGCTCCGCGACGAACGCCTCGGCGATGGCCGTCGCGTCCTCGATCGTGTGCATCCGCGCCCCGATGGCGACGACCTGGGCGTTGTTGTGCTGACGGCCGAGCGTCGCCGTCTCGTGGCTCCACGCCAAAGCAGCGCGGATGCCGGGCACCTTGTTGGCCGCGATCTGCTCGCCGTTGCCGGAGCCGCCGATGACGATGCCGAGGCTGCCCGGATCGGCGAGCACGGCAACAGCGGTGGCGATGCAGTAAGGCGGGTAGTCGTCGTCCGACTTGTACACCTCGGGACCGACGTCGACGACGTCGTGCCCCAGACTGGCCAGATGGGCCAGGAGGTGGGACTTCAGCTCGAAGCCTGCGTGGTCGGACCCGATGTGGACGCGCACGTCACAAGATCTTGCCCTATCGCGGGGGTCGATGGGGTACCCGGCGGGTGGGTCGTCGCGGTCGTGTCGCCGGGACAGGTCGCCTGGACGGTGGCGCCGGACGCGGCCGGGGTGCTTGCCGCGACGCGGAACTGCGCCGCCGTCGGCGTCGACATCCCCCTCGGGCTGCCTGCAGGACGCGCCCGCCGCGACTGCGACGAACAGGCCGCACTGCGGCTGGGCCGGGCTCGGTCATCGGTGTTCCCCGCCCCGCCGCGCGAGGTGCTTGCGGCAGGCAGCTACGCGGAGGCCTGCGCGACCGCGCGGCGCCTCACCGGCCGCGCGATCAGCCTCCAGACGTTCCACATCACGCCCAAGATCGCCGAGTGGGACGGGCTCGCGCTGCCCGCCCGCGTCATCGAGGTACACCCCGAACTGGCGCTGCGCGCCCTCGCGCCGGAGACGGACTTCGCGCCCAAGAAGTCCGCCCGGGGCGCCGGTCAACGGATCGCCGCGCTCGCGCGCTTCCTGGACCCGGCCGTCGCGCTCGCGGACCTGCCCGCGGGCGCCCGCCTCGACGACGTGCTCGACGCGCTCGCCGCGGCTTGGTCGGCGGCGCGCTGGGCCCGCGGCGAGGCCGAGGTGCTCGGCGCCGAGCGCGACGCCCGCGGGCGCCCGATGCGTGTGGTGGTGTGAGGGTCGTGCGCGGAAAAGGTTGCCAGGACGACGTTTTCCGCGCACGGGCGCGTCAGCGCGTACCGCCGCCCAGCAGGCCACCGAGGATCGACCCGAGGTCGGGCGCGCCGGACTGCTGCCCGCCGCCACCCCCGCCCAACACGCCGCCGAGCATGCCCCCCAGCATGCCGCCGAGGCCGCCGCCTGCGCCGACGTTCGACGTCTGGCCGGTCAGCTGCTTGGCCAGGTAGGCCATCACGATCGGGGCGAGGATCGGCAGCAGCTTCTGGATGAGCCCCGAGCTGGCCGAGCCCGCCCCACCGAGTTGCTGGACGACCTGCCCCTGGTTGGCCCCGAACACGTGGTTGACGATCTTCTGGCCGTCGTCGGGGTTGACCTGGTTCAGGTCCACGCCACCCTCCACGAGCGACGGGTCGTGCTGCTGCACGGCCTGCGCGAACGACGCCGCGCCGCCGGGATCCTGGGTGTTGGCGTGGATGCCGCCCAGCAGCGCGGGAAGCGCGGTGCGCGCCGCCTGCTCGGCTTCCTGCTGGTTCACCCCGAGCTGGCTGGCCAGCTGGCCCAGCGGGATCTGGGACAAGATGTCGTCGACAGGACTCATGAAATTCGCTCCTCTGTGACGCTCCCCCTTGCGGCGCCCTCTGCGCCGCCGCGTGCCGCAGCGTCGGCCCGAGCCTAAACCCAAGATCAGGCGGGGGCCTGGGTTGCGGGGTCCGGGGTTGCGACGTCCGGGGCCACCGGGTCGGGCGGTGCGACGCGGGCGTCGATCCGCTCGCTGAGGTAGCGCATCAGGACCCCGACGGCGGCGGTCACCGGCACGGAGAGGAACGCCCCCGGTATGCCGTACAGCGTGCCGCCCGCCGTGATGGCGAGCAGCACGACAGCCGGGTGCAGCCCGAGACCCCGCGACTGCAGCAGGGGCTGCAGCACATTGCCTTCGACCTGCTGCACGCCCACCACGATCAGCAGGACGATGACGGCCGCGGTGAACCCGTTGTCGACCAGCGCCACGAGCACCGCGACCGTCCCCGCGAACAACGCGCCGACGATCGGGATGAACCCGCCGAGGAACGTCAGCACCGCCAAGGGCAGGGCCAGGGGCACTCCGACGATCACCAGGCCGACGCCGATCAGCACCGCGTCGACGAAGCTGACGATGGCCTGTTGGCGGATGAACGATCCAACGGTGACCCAGACCCTGCTCAGCACCTCGGCGACGGGCCCGCCTGCGCTCTCCCCCGCCACGGCGCGCACCCACGGAAGGAACCGCGGGCCGTCCTTCACGAAGAAGAACGTCAGTATGAGCGTCAGCACGGTCGTGACCACGGCAGAGGCAACCGAGCCGACGCCTGCGAGCACCGTCGTCGCGATCGTCGACACGCTCGCCTGCAGGCGGGTGCTGACTTCCTGGATCAGGGAGTTGAGCTGGCTGTCGCCGAGGTTGAACGGCGGCCCCGCAACCCAGTCGCGGATGGCCTGGACGCCTCCGGCGACGCTTTGCGTGATCTGCGCGACGTTGCCCGCCACGGCCGACACGACGAGCGTCATCAGACCCGCGAGCACGATGATCCCGGCGACCAGCACGGTGGCCGACGCGAGCGCGGGCGGGAAGCGGTGGCGGCGCAGCCAGGCCGCGGGCGGCCACAGCACCGTCGCGAGCGCGACCGCCAGCAGCACCGGGAAGGCGATCGTCCACAGCCGACCGATGAGGAAGCCCAACAGCCAGATCGCCGCGACCACGACGAGCAGGCGCAGGCTCCACCGGGCCGTCCACGTCACGCCGGCGCCGATCACATCGCCGCGCCCGGGGCTGGTCACAGCGACCAACCTAGTGGTCGCGGGCAGACATCAGCCCCGCACCAACCTCGGCAGCAGCGCCGACGCACCCGTGATCATCAGCGCGGCCGCCACCAGCAGCACCCCGAAGTCGAGCAGCAGCCGCGCGGGGGTGCCGATGAGCAGGCCGCGCAACGCGTCGACCTCGTAGCTCAGCGGGTTGACGTGGTTGATCACCTGCAGCCAGCCGGGCATCAGCGCTACGGGGTAGAGCGCGTTGGACGCGAAGAAGAGCGGCATTGTAATCGCCTGCCCGATGCCCATCAGTCGGTCACGGGAGAGGACGACGCCCGCGATCGTGATCGAGAGGCAGCAGAAGAAGGCCGAACCGAGCATCAGGGCGACGATCACACCGAGCCAGTGCAGCGGGTTGGCCGACAGGCCGACCCCCATGACCAACGCCAGTACCAGCACCACGACGGCCTGCGCCACGGCCCGGATGCCCGCCGCGAAGGCCTTCGCGGCCACGAGCGCGACCCGGGGCGTCGGCGTCACCAACAGCTTCGCCAGCACCCCCGCGTCGCGCTCCCAGATGATCTGGATGCCGTAGAAGATCGCGATGAAAAGCGCGGACTGCGCGAGGATCCCGGGAGCGAGGAAGTCCAGGTACGCCACATTGCCGGTCGGGATCGCGTGCAGGCGGGTGAACACGTTGCCGAAGACGACGAGCCACAGCGCGGGCTGGACGGCGCGGGTGAGCAGCTCCGAACGGTCGTGGCGCAGCTTCTGCAGCTCGACGAGGCACATCGTCGCCACCCGGGAGATCCCGATGGCGGCGCCCCGCCACAGGCCGGGTTCAGCCTCGATGATCACGTGACCAGCTCCGTTCAGCTTCGATGATCACTCCACAAGCTCCGTTCAGCCGAGTCGACCGGCGGTGCGGCGGGCAGCACGGACATCGCGCAGGCCTCTCCTCTCCGAGTCGGCGAGCGTGTCGCCGGTGTGGCAGCGGAAGACGTCGTCCAGCGTGGCAGCGGGCCCGATCGCGCCCTTGAGCTCGGCCGGGGTGCCCAGCGCACGGATGCGGCCGCGATGCATCAGCGCGATCCGGTCGCAGTGTTGGTCGGCTTCCTGCATGGCGTGGGTGGTGACGAGCACGGTCATCCCCGTGGCGCGGCGGATCTCGTGGATGCGCTCCCACACGGCGTCGCGGGCGACCGGGTCGAGGCCGACCGTCGGCTCGTCGAGGATCAGCAGCCGCGGCGCGCTGACCAGCGCCTGCGCCAGCTCCAGGCGCCGGAGCATGCCGCCGGAGTACGTCTTGGCGAGGCGTTCGGCGACGTCGACCAAGTCGACCGAATCAAGCACCGCCTGCACCTGCGCGGCCCGTTCGCGGCGGGGCACGTCGTACAGGCGGGCGAAGAGGGTCACGTTCTCCCGTCCGGTGAGCGTGCCGTCGGCCGAAAGCTGTTGAGGGAGGTAGCCGATCAGGCGCCGCACCGACGTCTTTCGGCTGGAGACATCGAGCCCGAGCACCTCGACCGCGCCCGGCGGCGCGGGGAGCAGCGTCGTGATGAGCCGGATGGTCGTGGTCTTGCCCGCACCGTTCGGCCCGAGGAGGCCGAAGACCTCGCCGGGCTCGACCTGCAGGTCCAGTCCGTCGACAGCGACGGTATCCGCGAAGACCTGGCGCAGGCCGACACAGCGCACAGCAGGGTGGGGCACTAGACCTCCAGCTCTCGGACGAGGTTCTGCAACGCAGGCAGGGCCGCCTCCAGCGCGGCAACATCCTGTTCGGACAGTCGGGCGACGGCGTCGGCCACGAGCTCGCTCCGCGCGCTTCGCCACCGGGCCAAACGCGCCTGCGCCGCCTCGGTGAGCGAGAGCAGCGCGGCCCGGCGGTCGGCCGGGTCGACCTCGCGGTGCAGCAGGCCCGCTTCGACGAGCTGGTTGACCAGGGTGCTCACGGTGTTGCCCGCCAGGTGCAGGCGGCGCGCGGCGGCGGCCACGCCGACCCCGGGCTCGTCCTCCACGAGCTGCAGCAGCTCGACCTGGGCGCCGCGCAGTGCGGGGCCGGGGAGCTCGGCACGCAGGCGGCGGCGGATGACCCTGCGGACCCCGAGGACGAGCGCCATCAGCTCGTCGGAGGTGTCCACTCGACGAAGATACCTCTGACTCAGAGGTTAGGCGCGGCCGCGGCCACATGCCCCGCCAACTCCACCACAGCGGTTCCGCGGAACCGCCTACTCCACCTTGAGCGTCAGCTCCTCGGCGTCAGCCGCGATGCGCACCCGCTGGCCTGCGACCACGTCGCCCGCCAGCAGCATCCGGGCCAGCTGCCGCTCGACCTCGCGGCCGATCGTGCGCCGCAGCGGGCGGGCGCCCAGTTCCGGGCGCTGGCCGCGGCCTGCCAGCAGGTCGACGGCAGCGTCGTCCACCACGAGCTCGACGCCGCGCGCGGCCAGCCGCTCCCGCGTCTCCTCGAGGAGGAGGCCGACGATCTGGCGCAGCTCCTTGCGGGTGAGGCGGGCGAAGAGGACCACTTCGTCGACCCGGCCGACGAGCTCGGGCCGCAGCCTGCTTCTGGCTTCGGTGAGCACGGCTTCACGCACGTCGTCGATCTCCTCGGCGGCCAGGATGCGGTCGGCGCCCACGTTGCTCGTCATGATCACGATGGCGTGCCGGAAGTCGACGACCCTGCCGTGCGCGTCCGTGAGCCGTCCGGCGTCGAGCACCTGCAGGAGCAGCGCGGCGACGTCGGGGTGCGCCTTTTCGAGCTCGTCGAGCAGCAGGACGGTGTAGGGGTCGCGGCGCACGGCTTCGGTGAGCTGGCCTGCCTCGTCGTAGCCGACGTGGCCGGGCGGGGCGCCGATCATGCGGGTGACGGCGGACCGGTCGGAGTACTCGGAGAGGTCCAGCCGCACGAGCTTGTCCGGCGAGCCGAACAGTGCCTCGGCGAGCGCGCGGCCCAGCTCGGTCTTGCCGACCCCCGTCGGCCCGAGGAACAGGAACGACCCGACCGGCCGCCCGGGGTGCCCCAACCCGGCCCGGCCGCTGCGGACCGCGTCGGCGACGGCCTCGACCGCGTCGTCCTGCCCGACGATGCGCCGGTGGAGCAGCTCTTCGAGGCGCAGCAGCCGGTCGCGTTCGATCGCGCCCAGCTCGGCGACCGGGATGCCGGTGCGCCGCGCCACGATCTGCGCGATGTCCTCCGCCGTGATCTGCGGCTTCTTGTCGAGCGACGGCGCCTGCGACACGCGTTCGAGCTCGCGGGTGAGCACCATCGCCCGTTCGTAGTCCTCGGCGTCGACGGCGACGTCGCGAGCGCGCGTCAGCTCCTCGACCTGCCGGGAGACCGCGCTGTTCGGCGTGCGCATGCCCGCGCGGGCGGCGGCGCGGTCGACGAGGTCGATGGCCTTGTCGGGCAGGAAGCGGTCGCGGACGTAGCGGTCGGACAGCTCGGCGGCCGCCTGCAGCGCCGCGTCCGAGATCGTGACGCCGTGGTGCTCCTCGTAGCGCTTCCGCAGGCCGCGCAGGATCTCCACGGTCTGCGCAACGGTCGGCTCCGGCACGGTGACCGGCTCGAACCGGCGCTCCAGCGCGGCGTCCTTCTCGATGTGGCGGCGGTACTCCTCCATCGTGGTGGCGCCGATCAGCCGCAGCTCACCGCGGGCGAGCGCGGGCTTGAGGATGGTGCCCGCGTCCATCGGGGCGCCTTCTGCGGAACCCGCGCCGACGACCTGGTGCAGCTCGTCGACGAACACGATCAGCGACGGGCCTGCCGCGGTGATCTCCCGGATCAGGCCGGTGAGCCGCTCTTCGAACTCCCCGCGGTACTTGGTGCCCGCCACCATGCCCGCGAGGTCCAACGCCACGAGCCGGACGTCGCGCAGGGCCGCGGGGACCTCGCCGTCGGCGATGCGGCGCGCGATGCCCTCGACGATCGCCGTCTTGCCCACGCCGGGATCGCCCAGCAGGACCGGGTTGTTCTTGGTGCGCCGGGCGAGCACCTCCAGCACCTGGTCGATCTCGTCGTCGCGGCCGATCACCGGGTCGAGCAGGCCCGCGCGGGCGTCGGCGGTGAGGTCGCGCCCGAACCGGTTCAGCCCGTGCGTGCCGCGCGCGCCGGGCGGCGAGCGCAGGTCACCGAGCGAACCCAGGTCGCCCAGCGACCCGAGATCGCCCAGTATCCGGCCGACCAGCGGGCCGAGCGGTCCGAACGCATCACCAAACGGGTCATCGGGCATACCACCATGGTGCCTGTTGTGCGCCCGTTATGCCGGGCGTCGGCTCACGGTGAACGCGAGAGGCTGTCGCGGGCCAGCGCGACGGCCGCGGCGGCGCTCAGCTCGGCACCCCGCCGCGCCGCCGCGCCGAACCTGACCCCGTTCGGCCCGTCGAGCAACTGTGCGGCCGCGGCCGGGTCCAGCGGCGACGGTTTGCCCGCCGCGAGCAGGCAGTGGTGCAGCGTCGCCGCGTCCTGCTCGGCGCCGAGCCGCACGAGCAGCCGCACCACGTAGCGCAGGTTGAGCCACTGCTGTGTCCAGTCGCCGACGCGGTCCCAGTGGTCCAGCACGGCGACGAGCGCGTGAGCGGCTTCGGCGGCGTCGCCGTGCACCGCGCGGGTGGCCGCCGCTTCCATCAGCGCGATGCCTTCCCACCAGAAGTTGTGCACCGACGCCGCCAGCCTGGCCGCCTCGTCCAACAGCGTGAGCGCCCGCCGCGGCTCGGCCTTCTTGAGGACCAGCCCCAGCGCGTAGCGAGCCATGGAGAGCGCAGTCGGGTTACCGGTGGCGGTGGCCACCTCGAGGCTCTCCCGCGCCGCGGCGACGCCACGCTCGGGAACGCGCTGCACCGCGTGGCAGATGGCGACGTAGTACAGCGTCCACACGAGCCTGATCCGGTCACCCTCCTCGCGCGCTCGGATGACCTGGGCCCCGTAGTACGCCTCGGCGGCACCGACGTCGCCCTGGTACAGCGCGACGTCGGCGGCGACATCGTCGGGGTAGCCCGACCGCGCCGTCCCGATGCCGGGGTCGAGCCCTTCCGCACGTGCCGCGAGCGTGCCTGCCTTGGCGAAGTCGCCGACGCACCACGCTCCGCGGGCGGCGGCGCCGACGGCCCGTGCGAACAGCGGGTGGCGCGCGTCGGTCAGGTCGAGCGCCGACTCGGCCCACTCGGCGGCCTCGAAGCCACGACGGACCGACAACACCTCCGGCAACGCCGCAGCGAGGCGAACCGCCAGGTCGGCGTCGCGCTCGGCGAGCGCGAACACCGATGCGGCACGCAGGTTGTCCGCGTCGGGCAGCGTCGCATCGACCCATGTGCACTCGTCGACGCCCTGCACGCCGCGGGCGGCCTCCTCGGCGAGGCCGACGAAGTACTCGGCATGCCGTCTGCCGATCGGCTCGCCTTCGGCCAGCCGCTCCCGGCCGTACGCCCGCAGCGTCTCCAGTACGCGGTAGCGCGTGCGGCCGTCACGCCCGACCGCTTCGACCATCGACTTGTCGACGAGCGCCGCCACCAGGTCGAGCGACTCGGCCTCGGTCATGCCGGGCTCGGCGCAGACCGCGTGCACGGCGGCCAGGTCGGCGCCCCCCGCGAACACGGACATCCGGGCGAACAGCAGCTGCTCGGGCTTCTCCAGCAACCGGTAGGACCATTCGATCGCCGCGGCGAGGCTTTGATGGCGCGGTTCTGCGGTGCGGGGTCCGTTGGCGAGCAGGTGGCGGTCGTCGAGTCGGCCTGCGATCTCCGTGACGCTCATCGCCCGCGTCCTCGCCGCGGCCAGCTCGATCCCGAGCGGGAGGCCGTCGAGCCGCAGGCAGACCTCCGCGACCGAGCCCGACGGCTCGCTGTCGGGATCGAAGTCCGGTCGGGTGGCCCGTGCACGCTGGACGAACAGCGTCGTCGCGTCCTGCAGCGGCAGCGGCGGAACCGGCCAGACCTGCTCCCCCGCGACGCCGAGCGGCTCCCGGCTCGTCGCCAGCACCACCACGCCGGGGCAGTGCGCCACCACGCTGACCGCCAGCCGCGCTGCCGCGTCCAACACGTGCTCGCAGTTGTCCAGCACCAGCAGCAGCGATCGGTTCGCGAGGTACTCGACGACCGTCTCCTCGATCGTGGCGCCGTGCCGCTGCTGCAGCCGGAGCGCGACGGCGACGGCGTGGGCGACCGCACCGCCGTCGGTCAGCGGGGCCAGCTCGCAGAGCCACGCGCCTTCACGGAACCGGTGCAGCTCGCGCCGGGCGACCTCCCCGGCCAGTCGCGTCTTGCCGACGCCACCCATGCCGACGAGCGTCACCAGCGGCGCGGCCCGCAAGGCCGCCGCGACGTCGACGATCGCGCGGTCGCGCCCGACCAGCCCGGTGCCCCGCCGGGGCAGGTTGGCAGGCGGCGCCCGGTCGACCGGGGCCAGCGCGGGGTCTTGCTCCAGCACCTTGCGGTGCACTTCCCGCGTCGCGTCCGAAGGCTCGACCCCCAGCTCCTCGACCAACCTGTGGCGCAGCGTGCGGTAGACGGCGAGCGCGTCGGTCTGGCGGTCGCTCGCGTACAGGGCACGCATGAGCAGGGCGGACAAGGCCTCGCGGTCCGGGTGGCGATCGACCAGCCCCTCCAGTTCGACGACCACCTCGCGGCCGCGGCCGAGCGCGAGCAGCGCCTCCGCCCGTTCCTGTGCCGCGGCCAGCCGCAGGTCGGCCAAGCGCGCGAGATGCCCGTCGGCGTCGATGTCGGCCGCGTCGAACTCGGCCAGCGCGTCGCCGCGCCACAGGCCCAGTGCGGCGTCGAACAGCTCCACCGCGCCCGCGGTGTCGGCGAGCGCCGCGCGCTCGCGGGCCTGGCCGAGCAACCGCGTGAACGCCGCGGCGTCGAGCTCCCCTTCAGCGACGTCGAGGCGGTAGCCCGGCGCTCGCCACCGCAAGCGCTCGCCCGGCATGGCCACCCGCAGCCGGGAAACGTAGGCGCGGAGCGCACCGAGCGCGTCCCGCGGCGGGTGCGCGCCCCAGACCGCGGTCGTCAACCGGTCGGTGGAGACCACCGCCCCCGGCCGGAGCAGGAGCGCGGCGAGCAGGGCGCGCGGCTTCGGGCCGCCGACCGCGAGCGGTGCTTCGCCGTCGACGACCTCCAGCGGACCCAGTATGCGGAACTCCACGCGTCTCCGATGTGACTGCAACCCGAATGCAAGCCGTGCTCGCGAGAGTAGTGCGCAACGACGCGGAGGTGGACATAGTGCGCAAGGCCGCGAGGCAGGCGACGGGGCGCCGCGACATCGCCGAGATCGCCTACGGCTTCATCGCCTCGAAGGCGCTCTTCGCCGCGCTCGAGATCGGCGTGTTCACCGCGCTCGCCGACGGGCCGTGCACGCCTGCCGAGCTGGCCGCCGTGCTGGCGGTGGCGCCCCACCGGATGAGCACCCTGCTGCGGGCGCTCGCCGCGCTCGGCCTCGTCGTCGAGGACGGCGACGGGTTCGCCAACGGTCCGGCCGCGGCGCGCCACCTCGTGCGGGGCGCGCACGGCGACATCGGCGAGTACTACCGGCTGCAGATCGGGCGTCAGATCTATCCGGCGCTGATCCACCTCGACGCCGGGATCGCAGGCAAGGGCTCGGCCTTCGACGGGTTCGCCGACCTCATGTCGAGGACCGACGAGGCGACGACGTTCACCGTCGCCCAGCACACCGGCTCCCTCGGGGCCGCGCGGACGCTCGCCGAGCGGCTCCCCCTTCCCGGCGCCTGCAGACTGCTGGACGTCGGCGGGGGCAGCGGCGCCTTCTCGATCGCGTTCTGCCGAGCCAACCCCGACCTGCTGGCCACGTTGCTCGACTTCCCCGAGGTGCTCGACATCGCCCGCGGGTGCCGCGACGCGGAGGGCCTTGAAGCACGCATCGAGCTGCGCGCGGGCGACGCCACCCAGGAGCGCTGGCCCGGGGAGCAGGACGTCGTGCTGATGTCCTACCTGGTCAGCGCGCTGAGCGAGACCGAGGTCGACGAGGTGCTCGGCGCGGCGCACCGGAGCCTGCGGCGCGGCGGACTGCTCGTCGTGCACGACTTCATGCTCGACGACGGCAGGCCGGGGCCCGTCGCCGCCGCGTTGTGGTTCCTCCAGTACCTCGCCTGGCGACCGGAGGCGCTGTCGTTCACGACGGCCGAGCTGGGCGACCGGCTGAAACGGGCAGGCTTCGCACCTGCCCCGGCCGCGGTGCTCATCCCGGAGACGACGAAGTACGTGGTGGCCAGGAAGGTGGCGACGTCATGAGTGGGACCAGGCCGTTGGCGGTCGCCGTCACGCCGATGGAGACCCGGCGCGAGGTGGTGCTCCGGGTGGCCACCCTGGCCGAAGAGCTGGGCTACCGCGCCTTCTCGGTCGCCGAGGGCTGGGGCTCTGACGCCGCCGTGCTGCTCGCCGAGATCGCCACCAGGACGACGCGGATCGAGCTGGCGACGGGGGTGCTCAACATCTGGGGCCGCAGCCCGGCGGGCATCGCGATGGTGGCGGCGGGCCTCGCCGAAGTCTCCGGCGGCCGCTTCACGCTGGGTCTCGGCGCGGGCAGCCCCCAGCTCGCCGAAGGCCTGCACGGTGTCCCGTTCCGGGCTCCCGTCCGGCGCATGGCCGCGGTCGCCCGCGAGGTGCGCGGGCTCCTCGACGGCGAACGGTCGGTCGGGTCGGACGGCAGCAGGGGCCTGCGGCTGGCCGTGCCGCCCAGGTCGCGGGTACCGCTCGCGCTCGCCGCGCTGGGGCCTGCGGCGATCCGGCTCTGCGGAGAGCTCGCCGACGCCTGGTACCCGTTCCTGATGCCGGTGTCGGGGCTGAAGGAGGGGATGTGCCTGCTGGAGGAGGGCGCCGCCCGCACAGCCCGTTCACGGCCGCAGATCCATCCCGGGATTCCGACGGCGGTCCTGCCCGATCCCGACGCCGCCAGTGGGGTCGCCGCCTGGTGGGTGGTGTTCTACCTGACCAGCATGGGCCCCCTCTACGCCGCGACCCTGCGGCAGCGCGGGTTCGGCGAGGCGGTCGACGCCGTGGTCGCCGCGAACCCCCGCGGCGCCCCGCCCACGGTGCCCGCCGCGGCGCAGGTCCTCGTCGACGGGCTTCTGGTCGCCGGCGACGCGGCCGCCGCGCGGGCCGGGCTGGACCGCTGGTACGCCGCGGGCGCCGAGATGCCCGTCCTCGTCCTGCCGCCGAACCGGGCCGTCGAGGAGCTGGAGTTCACCCTCCGCACGCTGCGCCCCCGGTGAGTGGTGATCGTCGGGCCCCGGCGCCGAGGCGCGCGCTGGTGACCGCCAAGCGCTCCCGCGTGCCTGCCTCGAGCACCCCGACCTGGTCCGGGGTGAGCACGTCGACGAGACGGTCCCAGTGCACCGCGACCGTCTCCCCGACACCGACACCGACCCCGGCGCGCTCGCCCGCCACCGGCCCGACGGTCGGGTCGCCGAGGCCCAGCCGCGCGCCGTCCCAGGCCAGACGGGGCGAGGAGACGGTCAGCGGGTCGAGGCCCACCACCGTCCCCCAGCGGATGCGGCAGCTGTCGAGCACCGCCAACGGCTGCGGGCCCGCCCCGAGCAACCGCGACCACGGGTAGACGCCGAACACGTGGAACCCGTGGTCGGGCGCGGCCTCGGCGAGCAGGTCGGCGTTCAGATGCGTCCAGTACGCCCCGGCCCGCGGGCCGAGCACGGCCAGCAGCTCGCGGCCGAACTCTCCCCTGTCGACGCCGAGGTCGCGGCCCAGCCAGTACGCCTCGACCAGACGGGCGTCGAGCGGGTCGGGGGTGCCGGTCAGCCTGGCGAGCACCTGCAGGTAGGGCCACACGCCGGAGAACCGCCGCGCCGAAGCCCTGACCTCGGCCTCCGTGGTGCCGATGCCGTGCGGCGGCCCGCAGTAGCCCAGAGCGTTGGGGGCGTCGGCGTAGCGGGCGAAGAGCGCCGCTCCCCTAGTGAGGACGCCCGACAAGCTGCGCTGCCTCCCGATGCATCCGCCCGAAGTTGTAGTAGGCCGCGCACGCGCCCTCCGGGGACACCATGCAGGTGCCGATCGGCGTCTCCGGCGTGCACGCCGTGCCGAACACCTTGCACTCCCACGGCTTCAGCACGCCCTTGAGGACCTCGCCGCACTGGCAGGCCTTCGGGTCCGCGACCCGCACCCCCGGCATCGACCAGCGCAGCTCGGCGTCGAACTCCGCGTAGGCGTCCGACACCCGCAGCGCGCTCTGCGCGATGAACCCCAGCCCGCGCCACTCGAAGTGCGGGCGCAACGCGAACACCTGGGCCATCAGGGCGAGCGCGGCCGGGTTGCCCTCGTCGGCGACGACGCGCGAGTACTGGTTCTCGACCTCGCACCGGCCTTCGCGCAGCTGGGTGAGCAGCATCGCGACGGACGCGAGGATGTCCAACGGCTCGAAACCGGCGACGACGATCGGCTTGCCGTAGACCTCGGGCACGAACCGGTACGGCCGGTTGCCCACCACCGTCGACACGTGGCCGGGGCCGAGGAAGCCGTCGAGGCGCAGGTCGGGCGACTCCAGGATGGCCTTGAGCGGCGGCACGATCGTGACGTGGTTGCAGAACACGCTGAAGTTGGCCAGTCCCAGCTCGCGTGCCCGCACCAGGGTCACGGCGGTCGAGGGCGCCGTGGTCTCGAACCCCAGCGCGAAGAACACCACCTGCTTGTCGGGGTGCTCGACGGCCAGCTTCAGCGCGTCCAGCGGCGAGTACACGAACCGGACGTCCGCGCCGCGCGCCTTCGCGTCCAGCAGCGACCCGTTCGACCCCGGCACCCGCATCATGTCCCCGAAGCACGTGAAGATCACGTCGGGCTGCTCGGCGAGCCACATGGCGTCGTCCACGCGCCCCATCGGGATCACGCACACCGGACAGCCGGGCCCGTGCACGAGCTCCACGTTGGACGGCAGCAGATGCTCGATGCCGTGCCGGTAGATCGTGTGCGTGTGGCCGCCGCACACCTCCATGAACTTGTAGTGCCGGTCGGGGTCGGCCACGCGACCGATCGCGCCGAGCAGCGCGCGGGCGGCGGCGGGGTCACGGAACTCGTCCACAAACTTCATGCCGAGTGCTCCTCGACCGGGGACGCGGCAGCGAGGTGGGCCGTGATGATGGCTGGCTTGGTCATGTGGTGCTCCCCCGGTAGGCGTCCATCTCGTCGGTGTAGGCGGTGCCGAGCTTCTGCACGGCGGCCAGCGTGAGCAGCGCCTCCTTCTCGTCGATCTTCGCCATCGCGAATCCCACGTGGACCAGCACCCACTCGTCGGGCTCGGGCAGCTCACGCTCCAACAGCTTGACGCTGATCGTCCGCTGGACGCCGCTGACATCGACCTTCGCCAGGCAGTTGGCGGCGTCGGTGATCTCGACGATCCGCCCCGGAATCCCCAGGCACATGACGCTCTCCTAACAGATTCTCGGCTCAGCAAATCCTGGGCAGGGGGTCGCCGACCAGCATGTCGACGATGCGGGTGCCGCCGAACGCCGTCCGCAACACCACGGTCGCCGCGGGCTCGGCGCCGATCTCCCCGATGTCGACGGCGTTCGCGCCGAGCGGGTGCGCCCGCAGCGCGGCCAGGCCCGCCTGCGCCTGCTCCGCGGCGACGACGGCGAGCACCTTGCCCTCGTTCGCGACGTAGAGCGGGTCGATGCCCAGCATCTCGCAGGCGCCGTTGACGGTCGGCGACACCGGCAGCGACTGCTCGTCGAGCACCACGGCGAGGCCGGTGGACTGGGCGAGCTCGTTGCAGACCGTGCCGACGCCGCCGCGGGTCGGGTCGCGCAGGAACCGCAGCGAGGGGGCGGCCGCCCACAGCGTCTCGACGAGCTCGTTCACCGCGGCCGTGTCGGAGACGATGTCGGCCTCGATCGCCAGGTCGCCGCGGGCGAGCATCACGGCCATCCCGTGGTCGCCCATCGTCCCCGACAGCAGCACCCGGTCGCCGGGACGGGCGGGCGCGAACTCCCGCCCCGCCGGGATGACGCCGACGCCTGCCGTCGTGATGAACAACCCGTCGGCCGCGCCACGCGGCACCACCTTCGTGTCGCCGGTGACGATCCGCACGCCCGCCGCGACGGCCGCCGCGGCCATGTCGGCGACGATCGCCCGCAACTCGGTGATCGAAAAGCCTTCCTCGAGCACGAACGCCGCGGACAGCCAGCGGGGCACCGCGCCCGCCATCGCGATGTCGTTGACCGTGCCGTGCACGGCCAGGTGGCCGATCGAGCCGCCGGGGAAGCGCAGAGGCTGGACGACGAAGGAGTCGGTCGACATCGCCGCGCGGCCGCCCGGCACGGTGAAGACGGCGCCGTCGCCGAGCTCGTTGCCGAACGCCTCGACGAAGACGGCGTCCACGAGCGCGGCCGACGACTTGCCGCCCGCCCCGTGCGCGAGCGTGACGATCTCGTCCTTCAGCCGCGGACGGCGGCGGCGGAACGACTCGATGCGCTCGATGACCTCGCCCTCGGAGAAATAGGGCCCTCCTGGGTTGGACGGGTGACCGATGCCGCCGGAAGGTGGGCCGTGATGTTGGTCGCGCAGTGTCACTGGTGCTCCAGATGTTCGTGGACGGCGGCCCAGAGCGTGTAGCCCACCAGCGCCTGGGCCTCCTGGATCCGGTGCACGCTCTGGCTGCGCACGACGAAGCAGGCGTCCACATCGGGCGACGCGGCGAACTGGCCGCCGTCGTAGCCCGCGAAGCCCACGGTGTAAAGGCCGCGGGCGTGCGCCTCGCGGAACCCGGCCATGAGGTCGCGCGAGCTGCCGCTCGTGGACATGGCGACGGCGATGTCGCCCGGCCCGGCGCGCGCGATGAGCTGGCGGGCGAAGACCAGGTCGAAGCCGACGTCGTTGCCCAGCGCGGTCAGGATCGCCTGGTCGGCGGCCAACGACCAGGCGGGAAGGGGGTTGCCGACCGGGGGCCGCGCGAACAGGGCGACGAGCGTGGCCACGTCGGTGGAGCTGCCGCCGTTGCCGAACGCGAAGAGCCGCCCGCCCGCGCTGAACCGGCGCCCCAGCTCAGCGGCGACGGTCGTGATGAGGTCGGCGCACGCTGCCACCGTCGACGTGCGGAGCGCGGCGCTCTCCGCCGCCTTGGCGGTGGCCGACGCGGCGAGGTCGCGCAGGAGGGCGTCCTGGTCGCGCTCCTCGGCGTCGAGGAAGGGGTAGAGGAAGCCGGTCATTGTGGCGCCTCCGCGGGAGCAGTTGCGTCGGCGGTCATGGCTCGACCCTGGTGATCGCGGTGCCCGCGTGGACCAGCAGCAGGTCGCCGGGCGCCACGGGCTCGACGAGCAGCGTCGCCACGTCCTCGACCCCCGACGCCGTCCGCACCCGCCCCGGTCCGACGACCTCGCCGAGGCGTCCCTCGTCGGAGCAGGTGACGCAGACCTCGTCGGTGCACTGGGCGGGCGCGGTGAGCAGGCCGGGGTGCTCGAAGCAGACGTGGGTGAGCTCCCACAGCAGGTGGTAGAGCAGGACGAACTGACCGGTGGCGGGCAGGAGCGGGTCGGCGTCGTCGAGCCACAGCACGTGGTCGGCTGCGCCCGCGGCGGGCCGCTCGCCGCTGCCGATCCAGACGGAGGTGGCGCCCCATGCGGGGGCCCTGCGCATGATCGAGCGGACGGCGGCCTCGGTCGCCGACGCGACGGCAACGACGAGGTCGCCGGGTCGGATCGAGATGCGGGCCGTGGCGACGAGATCGGGACCGGTCAGCGCGACGGCGGGCAGCGCGCGCTTGCCGACGATCACCGGATGCACGAACTCGACCGCGACGTGCTGGGCGTGCGGCTCCCATGACGGGGCGAGGCACCACATCGTGGCGCCTGCCGCAAAGCGGCGGGCAAGCGCGAGCGCGGTCGTCGCGAGGTCGTCGGAAAGCTGGTCAACCATGACGCGAGCCCTCCTCTTCGAGTGCAAGCAGAGTTGACACCGCAGCCTGGCCCAGCGCCAGCCCCCCATCGTTGGGCGGGACCGCACGGTGGGTCAACACCGTGAACCCCCTTCGGGTGAGCCGCTCGCGGGTGAGGCGCAGCAGCAGCACGTTCTGGAACACCCCTCCTGTGAGCCCGGCCAGCCGAACGGGGCCGCCCACCTGCACCACGGCCTCGGCGACGGCGTCCGCCACGGCGACGTGGAAGGCCCAGGCGAGCGCGCCAGGGGCGACGCCTGCCCGGAGACCGTCGACCAGCGCGGCCAGCACCGGCGCCGGGTCCAACACCCGCCCGTGCGCGGAAAACGTCGCCCCAGCGACGTTTTCCGCGCACGGGCGGCTTGCCGCGTACTCGAGGGCCATCGCGGCCTCGGCCTCGTAGCGGGACTCGTGGCGGATGCCCAGCAGGCTTGCCACGGCGTCGAAGAGGCGGCCCATGCTCGTCGTCGGCACACAGGTCGCGCCGCTTCCCAGCTGCGACTCCAGCAGGCGCAGCTCGGCGGCCGTGCAGGCGGCGACCGGCGGCAGGTCCGCGGCCCACGCGATCCCCGCCGCCCACAGGTGCGCCAACGCCATCCGCCGGGGATGCCGGACGGCCGCGTCGCCACCGGCGAGCGGGACGGGGGCCAGGTGCGCGGCCCGCGTGTACCGGTGGCTGGCGTGCCCGAGCACCAGGATCTCGCCGCCCCAGATCGTGCCGTCCTCGCCGTAGCCGGTGCCGTCGAACGCGACGCCGACGATCGGCTCCCCCAGCCTTCCGTGCTCGGCCAGCAGGGAGACGACGTGCGCGTGGTGGTGCTGCACGAGGTCCAGCGGCCGGTCCTGCGCGGCGCGCTCGGCCCACGCACGGGTGAGGTAGGCCGGGTGCAGGTCGGCCGCGAGCCGGGCAGGCCTTCCGCGCAGGGCGGTGAGCTGCCCGGTCGCCCGCTCGAACGCGCGCAGCGTTTCCAGCGTGCCCATGTCCCCGACGTGCGCCGAGCAGTAGGCCAGCGCGCCGTCGGTGAGGCAGAACGCGTTCTTCAGCTCCCCGCCGACGGCGAGCACTGTCGTCGATGTGCCTGGCGGACCACCCAGACCCAGGTCGACGGGCAGCGGCGCGAACCCGCGGGAGCGCCGGATCGGCAGCTCGCGGCCGTCGACCACGCGCACGACCGAGTCGTCACAGGGCACGTGGATGGGGCGGTCGTGGTCGAGTACGGCGTCGGCGAGCGCGGGCAGGCGCGCGGCGTCGTCGGCGGTGAAGCAGATCGGCTCGTCGGAGCGGTTCGCGCTGGTCATAACGAGCGTGCCGCCGTCGTCGAGCAGCAGGTGGTGCACCGGCGTGTACGGGAGCAGCACGCCCAGCCACGGGTTGTCCGGCGCGACCTCGTCGGCGAGGGCTGCGCACGGGCGCCGCCGCAGCAGCACGACGGGCCGGGCGGGTGAGGTGAGCACCGCGGCCTCCGCGTCGTCGATCTCGACGAGCTCCCGCGCGGCGGCGAGGTCGCGGACCATCACGGCGAACGGCTTGCCGCCCCGCGCCTTCCGTTCGCGGACCGTGCGGACGGCCGCCGCGGAGGTGGCGTCGCAGGCCAGGTGGTAGCCCCCGATCCCCTTGATCGCGACGACGAGGCCGACGTCGAGCGCCGACCGCGCGGCCGCGAGGGGGTCCGCGGAAGCGGGCTCCGGCGCGCCGCGGAAACCTCCGCGAAAGGTCAGGGTCGGGCCGCAGTCAGGGCAGCACACCGGTTGGGCGTGGAACCGGCGGTCGGTCGGGTCGGCGTACTCGGCCGCGCACGCGGCGCACATCGGGAAGTTCGCCATCGTCGTGGCGGGCCGGTCGTAGGGCAGCCCGGTGATGATCGTGAACCGCGGGCCGCAGTTCGTGCAGGTGATGAAGGGGTGGCGATAGCGGCGGTCGCCGGGGTCGAACAGCTCGCGCAGGCAGTCCGTGCACAGTGCGACGTCGGGCGGGATCGGGGTGGCCCCGCCCCCTCCGCCGGTGCTGGGCGCGATGCTGAATCCCGTGCGTGGTCCGACCGGCCGCGCCTCTTCGGTGACCGACGCGATCCGGGCCAGCGGCGGGGCGTCGGCGACCAACCGCCCGGCGAACTCCGCGACGTCCGCGGGCTCGCCCTGGACCTCGATGAACACCGCGCCCGCCGCGTTGCCCACGAACCCGTCGAGGCGCAGCTGCGTGGCGATCCGGTGCACGAACGGCCGAAAGCCGACGCCCTGCACGACGCCCGCGACGGTGAAGCGACGGCGGATGACCGCCACCGTCGTCTGCGCCTGCCGCGTGGCCATCCGTGCGCCTCCAGGACGTCTGTGATCGGCGCCACAGTAGGCCTATGTGGAACAACCGAGCACTAGATGTTCCGTCCACTTACTCCACCCAGCCCAGCAGGTTCAGAGTGACGGGCACCACAGTCCGGAGGAGCTGCGCATGTCTGCACCGACCGAGGACCCCGTCGTTCACATCCTCTGGATCAACGCGGGGCTGAGCTGCGACGGCGACTCGGTCGCCTTGACGGCGGCCACCCAGCCCAGCATCGAAGAGATCGCGCTCGGGGCGTTGCCGGGTCTGCCGAAAGTCGCCGTGCACTGGCCACTGATCGATTTCGACAACGGTCCCGTCGGCAGCCGCAACGACTTCATCGAGTACTTCTTCCAGGCCGAGCGGGGCGAGCTGGACCCGTTCGTCCTGGTCGTCGAAGGCTCGATCCCGAACGAGAAGATCAAGCCAGAGGGTTACTGGTCCGGTTTCGGCAACAACCCCGAGACCGGGCAGCCCATGACGACGAGCGAGTGGCTCGACCGCCTGGCTCCCAAGGCGTTGGCGATCCTGGCCGTCGGCACCTGCGCCACCTACGGCGGCATCCACGCCATGGCCGGAAACCCGACCGGCGCGATGGGCGTGCCGGACTACCTCGGCTGGAGTTGGAAGTCCAAGGCAGGCATTCCGATCGTCTGCGTCCCGGGCTGCCCGACCCACCCCGACAACCTGTCTGAGACCATCCTCTACCTGCTGTACCAGGCCGTGGGCACCGCGCCGATGATCCCGCTCGACGACGCGCTGCGCCCCACCTGGCTCTTCGGCAAGACCGTGCACGAGGGCTGCGACCGCGGCGGCTACTACGAGCAGGGCCAGTTCGCCACCGAGTACGGCTCGCCGGAATGCC
This sequence comes from Pseudonocardia sp., assembly GCA_036401495.1. Lineage (GTDB taxonomy): Bacteria > Actinomycetota > Actinomycetes > Mycobacteriales > Pseudonocardiaceae > Pseudonocardia. Next base: position 29,468 of record DASWUV010000091.1, read on the forward strand.
TGGTCAAGCTGGGCTGCTGGGGTCCGGTCGTCAAGTGCAACGTGCCCAAGCGCGGCTGGATCAACGGCGTCGGCGGCTGCCCCAACGTCGGCGGCATCTGCATCGGCTGCACGATGCCCGGTTTCCCCGACAAGTTCCAACCCTTCATGGACGCGCCACCCGGGTCGTTGGTGTCCGGCGCGACGAGCAAGGCCGTGGGCGGCGTCATCCGACGGCTGCGCAAGATCACCGAACGGAAGCTCGACAAGGAGCCGCAGTGGCGCACCCGCGGCAGCGAGCTGACCACCGGCTACGACAAGGTCTGGTGACGCGAACATGACCACCACCCAGCCCAAGCCCGCGGACATCGCCACCGACAAGTCCGGCCTCACCGAGATGGCGTGGGACCCGATCACCCGCATCGTCGGCAGCCTCGGGATCTACACCAAGATCGACTTTTCGCAGAAGCGCGTCGTCGAGTGCCACTCGACGTCGTCGATCTTCCGCGGCTACTCGATCTTCATGAAGGGCAAGGACCCCCGCGACGCGCACTTCATCACGAGCCGGATCTGCGGGATCTGCGGCGACAACCACGCCACCTGCTCGGTCTACAACCAGAACATGGCCTACGGGGTGCGGCCGCCGCACCTCGCCGAGTGGATCATCAACCTCGGCGAGGCCGCCGAGTACATGTTCGACCACAACATCTTCCAGGAGAACCTGGTCGGGGTGGACTACTGCGAGAAGATGATCGCGGAGACCAACCCGGGTGTGCTGGAGAAGGCCAACCGCACCGAGGCTCCGCACGGCGCCGACCACGGCTTCAAGACCATCGGCGACATCATGCGGGCGCTCAACCCGTTCACCGGCGAGTTCTACCGCGAGGCGCTGCAGGTCAGCCGCTACACCCGCGAGATGTTCTGCCTGATGGAGGGGCGCCACGTGCACCCGTCCACGCTCTATCCCGGCGGCGTCGGCACGGTCGCGACGATCCAGCTGTTCACCGACTACTACACCCGGCTCATGCGCTACGTCGAGTTCATGAAGCGCTGCCTGCCGATGCACGACGACCTCTGGGACTTCATGTACGAGGCCCTGCCCGGCTACGAGGAGGTCGGCCGCCGCCGGGTGCTGCTGGGCTGCTGGGGCGCGTTCAACGACCCCGACCACTGCGACTTCAACTACCGGACGATGACCGGCTGGGGCCGGAAGATGTTCGTGACCCCCGGCGTCGTGGTCGACGGCAAGCTGGTCACCAACGACCTCGTCGACATCAACCTGGGCATCCGGATCCTGCTCGGCAGCTCGTTCTACCGGGACTGGGAGGACCAGGAGACGTTCGCGACGCACGACCCGCTGGGCAACCCGGTCGACCGGCGCCACCCCTGGAACCAGCACACGATCCCGGCGCCGCAGAAGCGCGACTTCGACGACAAGTACAGCTGGACGATGTCGCCGCGCTGGTTCGACGGCACCGACCACCTCGCGCTCGACACCGGCGGCGGCCCGCTCGCCCGGCTCTGGGCCACGGCGCTGGCCGGGCTGGTGGACATCGGCTTCATCAAGGCCACCGGCACGTCCGTGCAGATCAACCTGCCGCGGACGATCCTGAAGCCCGAGGCGAGCTACGAGTGGAAGATTCCGGTCGACAAGAAGGGCGCTCCGCTCTCCAACGCCATCGAGCGCAACCGCGCGCGGACCTACTTCCAGGCCTACGCCGCGGGCTGTGCGCTGCACTTCATCGAGAAGGCGCTCGCCGAGGTGCGCGGCGGCAACACGAAGACGTGGGAGAAGTTCACGGTGCCCGACGAGTCCATCAGCGTCGGGTTCACCGAGGCCGTGCGCGGGGTGCTGAGCCACCACATGGTCATCCGCGGCGGCAAGATCGCGAACTACCACCCCTACCCGCCGACGCCGTGGAACGGCAGCGTGCGCGACTCGTTCGGCACGCCGGGGCCCTACGAGGACGCGGTGCAGAACACGCCGATCTTCGAGGAGAGTCGCGACGAGAACTTCAAGGGCATCGACATCATGCGCGCGGTGCGCAGCTTCGACCCGTGCCTGCCCTGCGGCGTGCACATCTACAAGGGCGACGGCAAACCCCTGCACATGATCACGTCGCCCGGCATGCTCAACACGATCTGAGATGGCGAGCACGGATCTGGACGCCGCAGGCCTCGCGGGCCGCATCGAGGAGCTCCTCGACGGGATCGCGGCAGCCGGTGGGCCCGCCGTCGCGCACTCCGCCGAGGAGCTCGTGCGGGTGCTGATGCGGTTCTACGGCGCCGGGCTGGAACAGGTGGTCGCCGTGACCAAGGCGGCGGCAGGCGACGCCGTCGTGCACCGGATGGCGGCCGACCCGCTGGTCGCGGGCCTGCTGGCGCTGCATGACCTGCACCCGGTGCCCGTCGAGGAACGGTTGGAGCACGCGCTGGCCACCGCGCGTCGACGGCTCGGCTCGCACGGCTCGGGGATCACGCTCGGTGAGCTCGACACCGAGGGCGCGGTACACGTCACGGTCGCGGGCGGCGGCTGCGGCTCCGACACGGTCAAGGACGTCATCGCGACCGCGGTCGGCGAGATCGCGCCGGAGGTCAACGGGGTCGTCTTCGACACGGCGCCCGCGGGCCCCGCGCTCCTGCAGATCGGCCTGCGTCCGCCGGAGCGGGCGGCCACGTGACGTCTCTCTCGCCGTTGCGCCGCTTCCTGCGCGATCCCGGTCCCCGCGAGGCTGCACAGGAGGTCTGCGAGCTGTGCGCCACCCCGGTGCCCGCGCGGCATCCGCACCTCGTGCAGGTGGCCGAGCGCAGGATGCTGTGCGCCTGTGGGCCGTGCGGGTTCCTGTTCGACAACCCCGGAGCGGGCGGCGGCGGATACCGCAGGGTGCCTGACCGCTACCTCGTCGACCCCGGGTTCACGGTCACCGACGGGCAGTGGGACGAGCTGTCGATCCCCGTCGGCATGGCGTTCTTCCTGCACAACTCCGCCCAGGACCGGATCATCGCGTGCTACCCCAGCCCGGCGGGCGCCACCGAGAGCGAGCTCGAGCTGACGGCGTGGCGGACCGGGATCGGGGCAGGCCGGCTGGCCGCCGCAGTGCAGCCCGACATCGAGGCCCTGCTGGTGCGCCGGGGTCATCCGTGCCTGCTCGTGCCGATCGACGCGTGCTACCGGCTGGTCGGGCTGGTCCGGCTGCACTGGCGCGGCTTCGACGGCGGCAGCGAGGCCTGGGCGGCGATCGACGAGTTCTTCGCCGCGCTGACCGCGGAAGCCCGACCGCTACCGGGGTCATGAGCGTGCTGCGGTTCGCCTGCACCGGAGCGCGGCCGGAGCCCTTCGCGGCCGGGCCGTCGCTGCTGTTCGACCTGCGCATCACCGAGGAGACCGGGCGGCGCGTGCACTCGATCGCGCTGCGCACCCAGTTCCGGATCGAGCCGCGCGGCCGCAAGTACGCGCCGGAGGAGGCCGCGCGCCTCGTCGACCTGTTCGGCGAACCCGCCCGGTGGGGGGAGACGCTGAACCCGCTGCAGCTGACCACGGTCGGGTCCACGATCGGCGGGTTCACCGGGGAGATCACCACGCCGGTCACCGTGCCGCTGACCTACGACCTGGACATCGCGGCCACGAAGTTCTGCCACGGCGTCGCCGACGGCGAGATCCCGCTGCTGCTGCTGTTCTCGGGCACCCTCTACTACCAGGGCCCCAGCGGGGTACAGGTCGGCCAAGTGCCGTGGAGCGAGGAGGCGCCGTTCCGGCTGCCGGTGGCGACGTGGCGGGCGGCGATGGACGACCACTACCCGGGCTCGACGTTCGTCCGGCTGTCCACCCGCACCCTGGACGCGCTCGCGGCCTACCGCTCGCAGCACGTGATCACGACGTGGGACGAGACGTTCGAGCGGCTGCTGAAGCAGGCGCAGTCGTGAGCCCGCTGGACGAGGTCGGGGCGGTCGCCGACGCCGTGCTGTTCGAGGGCTATCTCCTCTACCCCTACCGGGCGTCGGCGCAGAAGAACCGGCTGCGCTGGCAGTTCGGCGTGCTCACGCCCGGGTCGGACGGCACGGAGCCCACCCGCAGCCGCACCGAGACGCTGCTGGAGCCCAAGCCGGGCTGCGTGCTGCGGATCCGGCTGCGCTTCCTGCAACTGCAGGAGCGCACGCCGCTGGTCGACGGGTCGCCCGTCGACGAGGTGGTGGTCGACGGCGTGCGGCACCTGCGGTTCGAGGAGGGCGTGCCGCGTCAGGTCGACGCCACGGTGGCCGTGGACGACCTGCTCGCAGGCGAGCAGGTGATCCCGATCGAGCTGCCCGCCGCGCGCGACGTGGACGGGCGGTTCCTGCGCGAGTGCTGGCCGGTGCGCGGAAGGGTGCTCGTGTCCGCCGTCGACATCGCGGGGCCCTACCTCGTGCACCGGCTGCGCCTCGACGTCGTCAACGACGGAGTGTGCCCACCGGGCGCACGGCGGGCCGAGGTGCTGCGCACGTCGTTGATCGCGGCGCACACGGTGCTCGCCGCGGAGTCCGGCGCCTTCCTGTCGATGACCGACCCGCCGCGGTGGGCGAAGCCGTTCGTCGACGACTGCCGCAGCGAACACACCTGGCCCGTGCTGGCGGGGCCGCCGGACCGCGCCGACCTGTTGCTGTCGTCGCCGATCATCCTGCACGACCACCCACAGCTCGCCCCCGAGAGCACGATCAACCTGTTCGACGGGCTGGAGAACGACGAGATCCTCACCCTGCGCACGCTCACCCTGACCGACGAGGAGAAGGCCGAGGCCCGCGCCACGGACCCGCGGGCCGCGGACATCATCGACGCGGTCGACGCGCTGTCGCCGGAGATCCTGGAGCGGCTGCACGGCGCGATCCGGTCCCTGCGCCCCGTCGGGGCCGACAGCCCCGCCGAGCAGCCGCCCGAGCGGCTGCCGTGGTGGGATCCCGGCCAGGACGACACCGTCGACCCGGACACGGACTCAGTGCTGGTCGGCACCACACCGGTCGCGAAGGGCAGCCGCGTTGTGCTGCGTCCCGGCCCCGGCGGCGACGTGCAGGACCAGTTCCTGGAAGGCGCCTCGGCCACGGTGCACGCGGTGGTGCACGACGTCGACGGGGGCGTGCACGTCGCGGTGTCGGTGGACGGCGACCCCGCCGCGGAGATGCAGATCGCGCACGGGCGGTTCCGCTACTTCCGCCCCGACGAGCTGGAGGCGACATGAGCCGTGCGCGGAAACAGTCGCCAGAGCAACCTTTTCCGCGCACGAGCGTTCTGGTGGCGGGGATCGGCAACACGTTCCTGTCCGACGACGGTTTCGGCGTCGAGGTGATTGCGCAGCTGCGGGATCGGGAGCTGCCCGACGGCGTCGAGGTCGTCGACACCGGCATCCGCGGCATGCACCTGGCCTACCAGCTCCTGGACGGCTACGACGTGCTCGTGCTCGTCGACGCCGTCGCCCGCGGCAGCGACCCGGGCACGCTGTACGTCCTGGAGCACGATCTCGACGCCCCGCGCGACACCGGCGCCGCACTCGACGCCCACGGCATGGACCCCGCGGCCGTGCTGGAGCTGCTGGACGGCCTGGCCACGGCCATGGGCCTGACCCGTCCGGTCGGCCGGGTGGTGGTGGTGGGCTGCGAGCCCGAACGCCTCGAAGAGGGCATGGGACTCAGCCCCGCCGTCGCCGCCGCCGTCGCGCCCGCCGTCGAGACTGTGATCGAGCTCGTCACGCAGATGCTCGCCACGGCACGTCCCACTGCAGAAGGAGTGCGCGGATGAAGAGCCTGATGCTGATACTGGCGGTGTTCGCCGCCGCCGTCGCCGCCGTCGCGGGGGTGCTGACGTTCCGCTCCCGCGACGAGATCGAGCGCTACCGCGCGCTCAGCCGGATGTAGTGCCGTGTGCCTCGGCATTCCCGGTGTGATCGTCAGGATGGGCGACCACGAGGACCTCGCCGTCGTCGACGTCGAGGGGGTCCAGCGGCTCATCAACATCGGGCTGCTGGCCGACGAAGGGCTCGAACCCGGCGACTGGATCCTGGTGCACCTCGGGTTCGCGCTCGAACGCGCCGAGGAGAAGACAGCGCGGTCGTCGCTGGACTTCGTCACCGGGCGCGACGGGGCGTTCGGGGAGGTGTGAGCCCGTGCACGAGCTGTCGATCACTCAGAGCGTCGTCGAGGCCGTGACGCGCCGCATGGGCGAGGCCCGGATACGGCGTGTGCGGCTGGAGGTCGGTCAGCTCTGCGGGCTCGTGCCCGACTCGGTCCGGTTCTGCTTCGAACTGGTGGCCGCGGGCACGACCTGCGAGGGCGCGCTGGTGGAGATCGACGAGCCGTGCGGCCGCGCCCGGTGCCGGACGTGTGCTCTGGAGTTCGAGACCGGCGAGGTCCTGCCCCTGTGCGCGTGCGGCAGCGCGGACGTGGCCGTCGAGGGTGGCCGGGAGCTGCGGATCCGAGAAGTGGAGCTGGTCTGAATGTGCCGGACATGCGGCTGCGGCGAAGCGGGCGTGCGGGTGACCGAGGTCGGACACGCGGTCGGGCACGGGCACGGGCACGTCGTCGAGCTCGAGCAGGACATCCTGGGGGTCAACGACGCGCTCGCCGACGCCAACCGCCGCGCGCTCGCCGAGCAGGGGGTGTTCGCGGTCAACCTCATGAGCTCCCCGGGGTCGGGCAAGACGACGCTGCTGGTGCGCACGCTGACCGACGTCGGCGCCGAGCTCGCGCTGTCGGTCGTCGAGGGCGACCAGGAGACGCTGCTCGACGCGGAGCGGATCAGCGCGACCGGCGCCAAGGTGGTGCAGGTGAACACGGGCGCGGGCTGCCACCTCGACGCGACGATGCTGGAGCGCGCGCTGGGCAGCCTCGCGCCCGCGCCCGGCTCGGTCGTGGTCGTCGAGAACGTGGGCAACCTCGTCTGCCCGGCGCTGTTCGACCTCGGCGAGGCGGCGCGCGTCGTCGTGATGTCGGTGACCGAGGGCGCAGACAAGCCGCTCAAGTACCCGCACATGTTCCGCACCGCGGACCTGGTGCTGCTGAACAAGATCGATCTGCTGCCCTACGTCGACTTCGACGTGGCGGCGTGGGTCGAGGCGGCCCGCAGGGCGCGCCCCGGCGTCGAGGTGATCGAGGTGTCGGCGACCCGGGGGGACGGCATGGCCGCCTGGTACGCCTGGCTGGACGCGCGGCGTTCGGGCACGCAGTCGGTGCGCCCCGCGGCCGACACGCCGTCGTAGCGCTCCAGGAACGTGCGCAGCACACCCTGGATGTGCTCGAGGTCGCGGGCTTGGACGGCCAACACCGCGGCTCCCGCAGGTGTGATGTGGTAGGTGCGGCGGGCGGGGCCGACCTCGGACGTGCACCACTCCGAGCCGACGAGCCCGTGGGCCTCCAGGCTGCGCAACGCGCGGTAGACGCCGCCAGAGTCGCCGTCGCCGTCATGCAGCGGACGGAGCCGGGTCGCGAGCTCGTAGCCGTGGTCGGCGCGCTCGGCGAGCAACAGCAGCAGACAGGGCTGAAGGAAGTTCCGCGGTTCGAGATCGGCCATCGCTGCGCCCCCGTCATTGCGGAGAGCAATCGTCTCACCGTGTGACGAGCGACACAAGCATCAGCGCCCCGCGATGGCGTGCGCGGCCGTCACCAGATCGTGGACGTAGGTGATCTTGAGATTGCGCTCGTCGCCGGGCACCCACCGGACCGGAAGGTCGGTGTAGCGCTGCACGCACGACGCCGTGTCCGTGCCCACGAAGCCCTCCCGGTGCGCCTGCTCGTAGGCGGCGAGCAGCGGGCGCGCCCGGAATCCCTGGGGGGTCTGCACGGTGACCAGCCCCGCGGTCGCAGGCGGCCACCGGAGGCCGGTGCCGTCCGATGCGATCTCGCCCAGGTCGTCACGGAGAAGCCCCGGCACTGCTCCGCCGTCGGCGCGCGCGGCCCGCAACACCGCGGAGATCAGTTCGGCACGCACCAGCGGACGCGCGCCGTCGTGGATGAGCACGGCGTCGATCTCACCTGCTTCGATGCGCGGAGCGAGGTGCCGCAAGCCCGCGAGCTCGGACTCCGGCCGGGTCGGCCCACCGTTGACGACGTCGAACGCGGGGTCGAACGCGGGGTCGAACGCGGGGTCGAACGCGGCCAGCTGCGTGCGCTCGTGCTCGACGGCCGCCCGGTCCTCGGCGCGGGCCACGAGCACGACCGGCCCGATCTGCGCGTGCTCCGCGAACGCGCGCAGCGACCAGCCGAGCACCGTCCGGTCACCGAGCGGGAGATACACCTTGTTGCGGTCGGCACCGAGCCTGCTGCCGCTGCCCCCGGCCAACACGATGGCCGCCGCGCTCCCCATGTTCGCCAGTCTGCGAGGCCGCTGTTCCGGGTACACGATGGGGGTTGATCAGGAAGGACGCGCCATGTCGAGGAGGTGGTGAGATGTCGCAGCGCTGGGGCGTCGAGCTGGCCTTGCTGATGCTGCTCGCCGCGGCCGCGGTCCTCGTCGCGGTTCTCGCGCGGGCGCCGCACGGAGCGCACGCTCGGCGCTCGCAACGGCCTCGTCTGCTGATGGTCTCGGGGGTGGTGGTGCTCGCGGGCGCCGCGGTCGCGGGCGGGTGGGCCGCGACCAACGGAGCCGACCCGCTGAACACCGCGGCCGGGCGGCGACTGGCCGGGACGGCCGGTGGTTCGCCCACACCGCCCACTGCACCACCGCACACTGCCGCACCGTCCTACGCAGCACCGCCCTACGCCGCACCGCCCTACGCAGCACCGCCCTACGCGGCACCGCCCGCGGCGCCCCCGGCCCCGCCTGCAGGCACCGAACAGCTCTCGCAGATCAGCGGCGGCCGCTCCGGCGGACAGGTGCACGAGGTCGTGGCTGCGGCCACCAGGGCGGCGACGCCCGCCGCCGTCGGCAGGGCAACGGCCGCCCCGCCGACGACCACGCCCACACCCGCTCCGCCGACGACCACGACCACTCGGCACACCACCGCCGCGGACACGACGACCGCCACCAGGACGCCGACCAGCCAAACGGCCAGGAGGCAGTCCGACGCGAAGCCCAAGACCACCACGGCGGCTGCGACGACGCCGCCAACGACGCCCTCACCAACCACGACCGCCCCGACCAAGACCGAGACGACCAAGACGACCCCGACGACTCAGACGACGACTGCCGCGGTCATCGACACCACGCCGCCCGTCGCGACGAGCCCGGCAGGCGCCACCGAATCGGCAGGCGCTACCGAATCGGCCAAGCCTCGTCGCTCTGCGTCGGAGAAGACCACCAAGTCGGCCACCGAGTCGGACATCGAGCCGTGATGATCGTTGCGGCGGCGCCACGTACGAAACCGGACGTTCCCTCCCGGATCGTCGAACCCTGGAGCCGTTTGTATCGTCTTCTCCATGAGACCGCTCCGCGACACCCGGGTGCGCCCGTGCTGACGAGGCACGATGCACCTGGTCCTGCACGGGGCAGTACGCTCACGCGGGTCTCACCGTCGAGTCTTGGCAAATCGATCAGACGAGGAGGCGGTGGGTGAGGCCGGTGGATGACGAGCGCGCGCCGCGGCAGACCGCCGACGCCATCGCTCCGCCCATGCGCCCGCCTGCGGCTCCCCGGCGGCCTCGCGACCCCGGATGGCAACACGACTCCGGTCGCTACGAGGCGACCCCGCAGGCCCAGGACAGCGGCAGGCATGTCGAGGTCGGGCGTGCTGCGCAGCCGCCGCGCAGCGGACAGGAACGCGGCGCCGCCGCCCAGCAGCAGCACCGCCCCCTTACCGGGCGGCCGCTTTCCCGGCCCGTCCCGAACGAGCCGGACGGCCCACCGACCGTCGTCCACGACGTGGTCGAAACGGGCAGTCGGCGTCCACACCGACCCGGCGGCGCTCGGGCCGCGGTGGCCACGCCGACGGCAGACCGGGTCCGCCAGTCACCGCCCAGCACGCTCCCGCCCAGCACGCTCCCGCCAGGCCGGGTCCGCCAGTCCCCGCCGAGCCCAGCAGCGCCGAGCCGGTCCGCGCCGGGCTGGCCCGCGCCGAGCCAATCAGCGCCGAGTCAATCGGCGCCGAGCCAATCAGCGCCGGGCCGGTCCGCGCTCAGCCCGTCTGCGCCAACCCGGTCCGCGCTCAGCCCGTCCGCGCCGACCCGGTCCGCGCCACCGAACGGATCTTCCGGTGGTCGCCGCAGTGCGTCGCACCGGGACAAGGGCCCGACCGTCACCCGCCACCGACCGAGGACGCTCGGCAGCGCCCTCGGCGCCACCCTCGCGTCCGCGGTCATCCCCGGCACCGGGCTGCTCATGATCCGCCGCCGCCGGGCGGGCGGGCTGGTGCTCGGCGTCTTCCTGCTCGTCATCGCCGCACTGTCGATCGCCGCGTTCACGGTCCGGCGCAACGCGCTCGTACAGAACCTGCTGTCCAGCCGCGTGCTGCTCCTGGTGATGGCCGCGCTCATCGTCGCGGGCCTGGCGTGGATCACGCAGATCGCGCGGACGTATGCGCTCGCCCGCCCCCGCGGCCTCGACACGGGCAGGCGCGTCACCGGGGTGCTCGTCGTCACCATGCTGTGTCTGCTCGTCGCCACCCCGTTCGGGTTCGCGGCGAACCTGGTCAACTCACAGCGGACCCTGCTGAACAACCTCTTCAGCGGCGGCGGCGGCACGTCGGTCGCCGAGGCGATCACCAAGCCGCGGCTGAACGTCCTGCTCGTCGGCAGCGACGCCGGGCCGGACCGCACCGGGGCCCGCACCGACACGATGATGATGGCCAGCATCGACACGGCCACGGCCCGCACCACGCTGTTCGCCCTTCCCCGCAACATCGGCTACGCCCAGTTCCCGCCCGGCACGCCGATGGCCGAGCAGTTCCCGAAGGGCTTCCACGACCCCGCCGACCCGCTGTCGGGCAACTACCTGCTGAACGCCGTCTACGCCTGGGGCCTCGACCACCCGCGCATGGCGCCGACGACGCCGACGGACAACCCGGGGCTGAACCTGCTCCACCAGAGCGTCGCCTACATGTTGGGGATCGACATCGACTACTACGTCGAGGTCAACATGGCGGGGTTCGCCTCGATCATCAACGCGGTCGGCGGCGTGACCGTCGACGTCGGCCCCACCCCGCTGCCGATCGGCGGGGTGCTGCCCGACGGGCGGCACGTCAAGCCGAGCGGCTACGTCCCGGCGGGCGTGCAGCACCTCGACGGCGACCAGGCGCTCTGGTTCGCCCGCTCGCGGCGCGACTCCGACGACTACAACCGCATGGGGCGTCAGCGCTGCCTGCTGCAGAGCCTCCTGCAGCAGAAGAGCCCGACAGACGTCATCTCCCACTTCCAGGCGATCTCCGCGGCCACGACGAACAGCGTCTCGACGAACGTCCCCCAGGAAGTGCTCGGTTCGCTCGTGGCACTGGCCGGGAGCAAGCCGCTGTCCCTGCAGAGCATCGCGTTCGACCCCAACCTGCCTGACCCGAACGAGACCGACGGGCACTTCAACCCGAGCCACGTCGACGTCAGCTACATGCGGGAGGTCGTGCAGAACGCGTTCGTCACGCCTGAGCCCGCGAAACCGACGCCGACGACCGCACCCACGACGCCGTCCACGCGCAGCGCGGCGCCCACGACCGGCGCGGCTGCCACGGCAGCCGTACCGTCGTCGCTGGCCTGCGGGTAGGCCCGAGCACATATGTCGGGGGGCGCCCGCGTGTTGTCGGGGGGGTCTGCGACGCTTGAGCACGAAGATGACCTGTGCGAACACCCGTGCACCGAGAGGAGAACACCATGGCACTGCCTACGCTCACTCCCGAGCAGCGAGCCGAGGCTCTCAAGAAGGCCGCCGCCGCCCGCACCGCTCGCAAGGAGCTGCGCGACAACATTGCGGCGGGTAAGGAGACCATTCCGTCCGTGCTGAGTCGGGCGAAGTCCGACCAGATCGTCGGGAAGACGAAGGTGGCCGACCTGCTGAAGAGCCTTCCTGGCTACGGCCCGGCCAAGGTCAGCGCGCTGCTGGAGCAGACCGGCATCGACGCCTCCCGCCGTGCGGCCGGTCTTGGCGACCGCCAGCGTCAGGCGCTGTTGGACGCCCTGAAGTAGGAGCGGTCCACTCACCGCCCGCACGGGACCGGGCAGATCCGGTCCCGGCGGGCGGGGTGGCAAGCTGTGGGGCGTGCCACGGATGGTCCGCGCCGCGCCAGGGGTCCTGCTGTGGGCCGAGGTCCTGGCCGGGCCGTCGACCGATCCGCTGCTGCTGATCGCCGATGCGGGCGCATCGGGCGTCATGTGGCCCGATGGGCTCGTCACCCGGCTCACCGAGCAGCATCCGGTGATCCGCTACGACCACCGCGACACCGGCCGGTCCAGCACGACGTCCGGCGACGCGACCTACGGGGTCGCGGAGCTGGCCGATGACGCCGTCGCGACGCTGGACGCGTTCGACGTCGACCGGGCCCACGTGCTCGGTTGGGGCATGGGCGGGCACATCGCCCAGCTGCTGCTGCTCGACCACGCCGAGCGCCTCGCGTCCGTGACGCTGCTGGCCTCGGGCCCGCTGCCCGGCCACGGCGGCGGCACCCTGCCGGGGCTGCCCACCGCGCTGCGGCGGCTGTGGGCCGAGCTGGACGATCCCCGCGACCGCGAGGGCGAGCTGGCCTGGCGGCTGACGCTCGACCGTCTCCTGCACGGTGGTGAGCTCCCCTTTGACGCCGCCGAGTTCAGGGCCCGCCACGAACGCGCCATGGCCCACGCGGGCCTCGACGACCCGGTCGGCGCGCACGTCCACCTCGCGGTGCCCGCACGGGGCGCCGCGTTGGCAAGACGAAGCGCGGTCAGCGGCGAGGTCCCGACACTGGTGATCGAGGCGCAGGCGGACCCCGTGTTCCCCCCGCCCAGCGGAGCGCTCCTCGCGGACCTGCTCGGGCAGGCGAGGCTCGTGCGGATGCCCGGTCTGGGTCACGCCCTCGGCGAGGCGATGTCCGATCCCCTTGCCGAAACAATCAGGAAACACACGATGTCTATCCCCACATCAGCCTGATCCTTGGTCACCCGAACAGGTCCCCCCCGTCGGCCGAACGCCGGGGAATCGCTAGGCTGCGCAATGCCACCTACCGGCGCGGTAATGGGCTGACCAGCGGTTTTGGCGAGAGGCGACCTCTTCGTCGCCGCTAAACATGGCTGTGGCAGGGTTTCACCCGCCGGGGGCATGCGGAAGGAGCACGGTGAAGGTCGTCGCGATCATCAACCACAAGGGTGGAGTCGGCAAGACCACCCTCACCGCCAACCTCGGCGCAGGCCTCGCTGCCCGCGGCCAGAAGGTGCTCCTCGTCGATCTCGACTCCCAAGCGAGCCTGACGGTCTCCTTCTTCACGCAGAACGAGTGGACCGACGAGCTGCTGCCCACCAAGACGATCAAGCACTGGTATGACGGCTTGGGCACGGGTGAAGCCATGGAGGACCCGGCCGGGCTGCTCTCGTCCCCGCCGCGGGTCCGGGGCAAGCTGCGTCGCGGCTCCGGCCACCTCGACCTCATCGCCGCACACCGCGACCTTGCCGACGTCGAGACCGCACTCGCCGCCCGGTTGATCTCCGAACCTGCCCACTTCGCCACGCTGCACAGCAGGCTGCGCAGTGCGCTGTCGCACAAAGCGCTCGCCGAGTACGACGTCGTACTGATCGACTGCGCGCCCAACTTCGGGCTGATCGCCAAGAACGCGGTCGCCGCGGCCGACATGCTGCTGATCCCGACGAAGCCGGACTACCTGTCCACCAACGGCATCGACTCGCTCGGTCTGAAGATCCGCGACTTCACCGACGAGTACAACGAGTACGGCAACGGCCAGATCGCGCGACCCCCCGCCGCCGTGGTCTTCACGATGGTGCAGAGCCACGACGGTGAGCCGATCGAGGCGCAGCGCACCGTGATCAGCCGGATCGAGGCCCGCCGGGTGCCGACGTTCTCGACGACGATCCGCGACAGCAAGTCGGTGTACGGCCCGGCTCCCGAACACGGTGTGCCGGTGATCCTCGGCGGCACCGGTCGAGCCGCCACGCGTGAACTCCGCGACCTGGTGTCCGAGCTATCAGACCGACTAGAGGCCATTGCCGCATGAACGAGCCTGCAACCTTGTCCGCAACCCTGCCGACCGCTCCAGATGCGCTCGCCGACGCGGCGCTCCGACGGGTGTTGGCCGCGCTGTCCACCGACGACCTGGTCGCGGTGGCCACCGGCCGGGCCCGGCTGGAGCTGTGCCCCGTCGCGCCGGTTCAGCCCGATCCCGCTCAGCTCCGCCTCGACGGCGAGACCACGCCCGCCCGTGCGCGCCGCGGCCCCGCCACCCCGGTGCCCGCACGTGCCCACGGCGTCGACGTGGACGCGGTGGTGGCCCGCATCAACGAGCTGCCCACACCGGCGGCCGTCGAGGAGTACCTCCAGGAGCCGCGCTTCACCGCACCGATGCTGAAGCAGATCGCGCGGGCGCTGGGCCCCACCGTGCCTGCCACCGGGCGCACCAAGGCCGAGATCCGTCGTGACATCGTCGCGGGCACGGTCGGCTTCCGATCCCGCTCGGCTGCGATGTCCGGCGGCGCCTGGTCCTGAGGGTCGCGCGCGTTCTGCAGCTCAGAGGCGCGCGGGCAGGCGCTCGCCCGCTTCGATGGCGACGGTCAGGTTGTTGCCCGCGGGCGGCAGCGGACAGGTGGCGTAGGCGGTGAACGCGCACGGCAGGTTGACCGTGCGGTTGAAGTCGACGGTGAGCTCGCCCTCAGGCGTCGGCTCGCCTGTGAACAGGATGCGGCCGCCCGCGTAGGTGCTCTTCCCGGACGTCGTGTCGCGGAAGTGCAGGGAAAGCCCGCCGTCCTTGCCCTGCAGCGCGACGAGACGCTGCCGCTGCCCCGCGACGCTGAACAAGACGTCGCCGACCGCCGTCGGGAAGTGCGAGAGCCCCTCGACGACCGCGCCGACCGCGATCGTCCGCGGTTGCACGTAGGGCTGGAACACCGCGTCGAGCACCCAGCGCCCGTCGACGTCGAAGGTCGGGACGCCGGTGAACCCGGTCCGGGTAGGGGCCTGTGGGTCACGTACCCGCAGGACGTGCGCGTCCGTGCGCCGCGCGACCTCGATCAGCCGGTCGCCGTCCTCGATGAGGGTGCCCGGCTTGCCGTCGACGGGATGCAGGGTGACGGTGCCGTCCACCGGACGGGGTTCGCGCACCGAGCGCACCACGAGTCCCTCGGCCGCGCTCGCCGTGAGCACGACACCGTCGGGCGAGGCACTCCACAGCCCCGGTAGGCCGTCCACCGGAGAGGGGGCGGCCTCGAGCCAGTTCAACGAGGTGAGCGACAGCCAGCCGTGCGGCGTCGCGAGCTCCGCCTCTCGTGCGGTGTGCCAGACATCCCATTCGGTCTGCAGCTCAATGAGCGTGCTGGTCATGTCATTTGCAACAGCGCAGACGGCGCATTCAATCCCGGGGTTCGCTGGCGAAACGCGTCGCCGCCGGGGACGATTGACGGGCGGGCCGGGGTACGCGCGCGGCCGGACGGGGGGCGCGCGTGCCCGGCCGTCCGCCGCTCAGGGGTGAATCCCAGCCGACCGCGAACGGATTCCCAGGGTGTCCTCAGGCGGATCCCAGACTTCACAGGCAAGGTAAAGACATGAGCGACGAGCAGAGGGAGCACGGCCGGGACGAGGGCCCCGTCGCCTCCCGAACCGACCAGCACCCCGTTCCGTCCTACGCAGGCGCGCCCGGCTCCGACGCGGAGCAGCAGCACGGCGCGACGCCCGCCCAGCAGGCTCCGCCGCCGTACTCGCCCTACGGCTCGGCCGCGCCGTGGCCGCCCTACGGCGCCGCAGGCGGCCAGGCCACCGGCCAGAGCCCGTACTTCCCGCCGCCGCCCGCAGGCGGCACCGCTGTACTGGAGACACCGGGCAAGCCGCGCGGGCGCACCGGGATCGTCGTCGCAGCCCTGGTCGCAGGCCTGATCGGCGGCGGCGCGGCAGGGGCGGGCACATTCGCTTTGCTGGACGGCCCGGGCGGAGTGCCACAGCTCACGCAGTCTGCACCCGCGTCGGGCGCCTCGGCGGCCACGCCGGGCTCGATCGCCGCCGCCGCGGCCAAGGCCATGCCGAGCACGGTCGACATCCAGGTCAACCTGGCGCAGGGCAGCGGTGAAGGCAGCGGCGTCATCCTCAGCGCGGACGGCGACGTGCTCACCAACAACCACGTGGTCGCGGGCTCCACCGGCGCGATCACGGTCACGCTCGCCGACGGCAGCGAGCACCCGGCCACGGTCGTCGGCACGTCACCGAGCTACGACCTCGCGGTGATCAAGATCCAGGGGGTGTCGGGCCTGACGCCCGCGACGCTCGGCAAGAGCGCAGGCCTGCAGGTGGGTCAGCAGGTCGTCGCGATCGGGTCGCCGCAGGGCCTCACCGGCACGGTCACCAACGGCATCGTCAGCGCGTTCAACCGCACCGTCACCGTGCAGGGCGGCGACGGGTCAGCGGTCGTCTACAACGGCCTGCAGACCGACGCGCCGATCAACCCCGGCAACTCGGGCGGTCCGCTGGTGAACCTCGACGGGCAGGTCGTCGGCATCAACTCGGCCATCGCGACCGCCAGCTCCGGCCAGGGTCAGGGCGGCAGCATCGGCCTGGGCTTCGCGATCCCGATCGACCAGGCCACCCGCGTGGCTCAGGAGATCATCAAGGACGGCAGCGCGACCAAGCCGGTTCTCGGCGTCACGGGCAGCGTGCAGCAGTCCGGCGGCAGCGGCAGCGGCGCGCGGATCGCCACCGTCCAGCCGGGCTCCCCTGCCGCGAGCGCCGGGCTGGCCGCGGGCGACGTCGTCACGAAGGTCGGCGACGCCAAGGTCGAGGACTTCGCCGACCTCATCGCGCGGATCGGTTCCAACGCGCCGGGCTCGCAGGTCGCGCTCACCGTGCAGAGCGGAGGCGCGTCGAAGTCGGTGCAGGTCACGCTGGGCACCCAGAAGGACAACGCCGCCACCACCGGTACCGGTGGGGAAAGCCAGAACCCCTTCGGCGGTCGGGGCGGCCAGTCGCCCTTCGGCGGCGGGAGCGGCGGCAGCGGCGGCAGCCCGTTCGGCAACTGACACAGCGCGCGGAGGGCCCCGGGGACATGTCCCCGGGGCCCTCGGCGTACGGCGGCCAAATGGACTAGAGCAGTTCCAGGATCGTGGCGTTGGCCTGGCCGCCGCCCTCACACATGGTCTGCAGGCCGTAGCGGATCCCGTTGTCCCGCATGTGGTGGACCAGCGTCGTCATCAGTCGGGCGCCGGAACCGCCGAGGGGGTGGCCCAGCGCGATCGCGCCGCCGTTCGGGTTCAACGCCTTGGCGTCGGCGCCCAGCTCGGCCAGCCAGGCCAGCGGCACCGGCGCGAAGGCCTCGTTGACCTCGAACGCTCCGATCTCGTCGATCGAAAGGCCGCTGCGGGCGAGCACCTTCTGCGTGGCGGGGATCGGCGCGGTCAGCATGATGATCGGGTCGGCGCCTGCCAGCACGGCGGTGTGCACCCGCACGATCGGCGTGCGGCCCAGCTCGCGGGCCTTGTCCGAGGTCATCATCAGCAGCGCCGCCGAGCCGTCGGAGATCTGCGACGAGTTGCCCGCCGTGATCACCCCGCCCTCGGGCTTGAACACGGTCTTGAGCGCGGCCAGCGCCGCGACGGTGGAGCCGGGGCGGATGCCTTCGTCCTGCCTCACCACCGTGCCGTCCGGCGTGGTGACCGGCGCGATCTGGGCGTCGAACCGGCCCTCCGCACGGGCCGCGGCGGCCTTCTCGTGCGAGCCCACCGAGTACTCGTCCAGCTGTGTGCGCGAGAAGCCCCAGCGTTCGGCGATCATCTCCGCGCCGACGCCCTGGTTCGGCCGCACTCCGGCGTAGCGGGCCGCGAACCGCGTCCCGAACGGGTCGGCACCGCCCACCGACGACCCCATCGGCACCCGCGACATCGACTCGACCCCGCCCGCGACGACCACGTCGTACTGCCCCGCGATGAGCCCCGCGGCCGCGAAGTGCACCGACTGTTGGCTCGACCCGCACTGCCGGTCGATGGTGACGCCGGGGACCGTCTCCGGCCAGCCCGCGGCGAGGACGGCGTTGCGGGCGATGTCGAACGTCTGCTCCCCCACCTGCCCCACACAGCCCCAGACGACGTCGTCGACGAGTCCGGGGTCGATCCCCGACCGCGTCGCGAGCGCGTCGAGCACGTGCGCCGACAGGTCCACGGGATGCACGCCCGAGAGGCCGCCGTTGCGTTTGCCGGTCGGCGTGCGCACGGCCTCCACGATGACTGCGTCGCGCATAGGAACTCCTCTGGTCCGAAAGCGATACCGGTCAGCCAATACCAGTCAAGGCTGTCTGTTTGAGGATAAGGTCTGCCCGAGACGCAATGGGAGGTTCTGTGACCGACGAAGTACTCACTGAACGCGACGGCGCGATCCTGGTGATCACTCTGAACCGGCCGCAGGCCCGCAACGCCGTCAACGGCGCACTCGCCAGGGGCGTCGCAGCGGCGGTGGTCGAGCTGGACAACGACCCGGCGCTCTCGGTGGGCGTGCTCACCGGCGCGGGGGGCTCGTTCTGCTCCGGCATGGACCTCAAGGGCTTCCTCAGCGGCGACATCCCCGTCGTCGAGGGCCGCGGCTTCGCGGGCATCACCCACGCCCCTCCGGACAAGCCGCTGATCGCCGCGGTCGAGGGCTACGCGCTCGCGGGCGGTTGTGAGATCGCCTTGGCCTGCGACCTCATCGTGGCCGCGCGCGACGCCGAGTTCGGGCTGCCGGAGGCCAAGCGCTCACTCGTCGCGGGAGCGGGCGGCCTGTTCCGGCTGCCCGAGCGCATCCCCCGCGCCATCGCGATGGAGTACGCGCTGACCGGCGAGTTCTTCTCGGCCGAGGACGCGCACGCCTGGGGGATGGTCAACCGCCTCACCGACCCCGGCGAGGCCCTCGCGGGCGCGTTGGTGCTGGCCCGCAAGATCACCGAGAGCGGCCCGCTGGCCGTCAGGGCGACCAAGAAGATCATTCGCGACGGCCGGGACTGGCCCGCCGAGGAGCGCTGGAGCAGACAGGACGAGGTCATGCGGCCGGTCATGTCGTCAGCCGACGCACGCGAGGGCGCCCTCGCCTTCACCGAGAAGCGCACCCCCGTCTGGACAGGGAAGTAGGGCCCGATGCCGTTGCCGATCACCGACGACCACCGCGCGCTCGCCGCGGTCGCCCGCTCCTTCCTCGCCGGTCAGCGGGCCGCAGCCCGGGCGCTGCTCGACGCTCCGGACGAACCCCTGCCCGCTGTGTGGAAGGAGATCGCGGCGCTGGGCTGGCTCGGGATGCACGTGCCGCAGGTGCACGGCGGCGAGGGTGCAGGGCTGCCGGAGCTGGCCGTCGTGCTGGAGGAGCTGGGCCGGGTCGTCGCGCCGGGGCCGTTCCTGCCCAGCGTGCTCGCGTCGGCGATCCTCGTGGAAGCGGGCACCCCCGAGCTGCAGGCCGCGCTGCTGCCCGGCCTCGCCGACGGATCGAGGATCGGCGCCGTCGGGCTGGCCGC
>DASWUV010000092.1:0-5395 GCA_036401495.1 Pseudonocardia sp.
GCCCTACACGCTGATCGTCTGCACCTTCACGTTCTGGGACGGTGGCTGGGCGCCACCTGCCCGGTTCGCCGCGGTCATCCTGCCGATGCTCTCCGCCTACGTCGCGCTGGCCCTGCAGCGTGCGCCGCTGCTCGTCGTTCGAGGATTCGCGGCCGCGGCGGCCGTCTACGCCACCACAGTCACCACAGTCGCCATTTTCACCACCCACGGCGGTTTCACCACCGGCGCCTCCCAACGCCCCGGCCTCCCGCCCCTGTTCGTCGCCTGGACCGCCGCGACCATCGGGGGCGCCGCAGCCGTATGGCTGCTCAGCCAGCGACACCAACACCGCAAGAATCACATCACCACGACCGCCTGAGCCATCGGCCCGATCTTCGTTCATACCCTGACCAAAGCCGCGACTGCGGGCACACCGGGTATCGCCCTAGCGTCCTGGCGACGCCAACATCCACCTGATCAAGCACGTCGTCGATGGCTGGCACAGCCCTCGGCTGCGGCGACCGCGCCTTGCCGGCAGCCGACCTGACCGGGCCGCTCCGCGCGCCGTCGAGGGGGGTCATGGAGGACGTCGGCCCGTGGTGGACCCCACCGGCCGGAACCACCACCTGCCCGGTAGCGACGTCCACCGATCGGCGGACCCGCAGCTCCACCGGGGCATCGGCGCATCGACCGACGGTGCGCGGCCCGCGAACGGACGACCCTCATGGGTGTCAGGCACCAACCGCCGCACGAACGGAGAACCCGAGATGAGCACCCCGACCACGACGCCGAGGCCACCACGCTTCACCGACGCCGCCACGGACGCCACCGCGACCGCGCAGCGGGCCGCCCCCAACTCTGTCCCGAACCCGTCCTTCGACGATGGCCTGCACGAGCAGTACGTCGAGGCCGTCAACCACGCCGTCGCCGAGGAGCGCGACGACCTCGTGGAGCATCTCGCCGCAGAATACGACGAGGCGATGGCGGCGCTGTACAAGGTGCGGGCCACGCAAGGCCCGCGACCGATCGCCCGCAGTGCCGCGGACGCGACCCGTGAGCACGACGAGCAGGAAGACACGCCCAACACGACCCTCTCCCGGATCCCGGCCCTGCTGCGGCAGGTCCTCCGCCGGCTCGACGACTGGACGTTGGTCGCCTCAACCCCCCGCTACCCAGCCCGGCCGAGGAACGCTGAGCGGCGGCCCCACGTCCTGCGTGGGGTGAGGTGAGCCCACTGCGCACGGTTCGTGTCGTCGTCGCAGGACGCGCAGCGCGATTGCCTCGGGACGGGCCGGCAACCTCGCCGCTGTCCATCGACCGGTGAGGTCCTGCAGCATCTGGTCGCGGCATCATCGCGGTGGTGGTCGACGAGGCTGTGGAGCGGTTGCCATATGTGGCGATCGACCGAGGAGGAGCCGATGGTGCTACAGAGCGCGCAGGTGGCCGATGGCCGTCGCCGAGGCGAGGTATCGGCGTGCACCGGCCCGTGGGGTGGATCGTGAGCCTCGCGACCCGGCTCGCCGTGGCGTTCGCCCTCGTCGCCGGGGTCGTCGCGGCACTGGTCGGGGTGCTGAGCTACCACGCGGCCGCCGATCGCATCAGCCAGGAGGTCGACCAGACGCTGCAGGCGGTCACGACGTCGTTGGCCAGTGGGCAGACCGCGGTGCTCTCCGCGCCCGTCGCCATCGGCGCGGGTGAACGCGACGGCGGCGGTGACGGCGGCCCGCGCGGGGAGGGGCAGCCGGTGGTCGCGCAGAGCGTCGCCGCCGACGGCTCGGTCACCCACCTGGGTGGGCGAGCGGTCACGTTGCCGGTCGCCGACGCCGATCGGGCGTTGGCCACGGCCGGCGCCGGGCTGACGCGGACGACAGAGCTCTACCTGGGCCGCACCCATTTCCGCGTGCTGACCACCGCGCTCGGTGATGGTCGGGGGGCGCTGCAGGTCGGCGCGGACATCGACGCCTCCGATTTCGTGTTGCAGGGCATGGCCATCGAGATCGCGATCCTCAGCGCGGTCGTCCTGGTCGCGGCGGCCGTCGCGGGATGGGTGCTGGCTCGCCGCATCACCTGGCGACTCGTGCGGCTCACCGAGGTCGCAGAGGAGGTCAGCGCGGCAGGCCTGGTCGAGCATGAGGTGCCGGTGCTGGGCCGCGACGAGGTCGGCAGGCTTTCGACGTCGTTCAACACGATGCTGCGCCGCCTCGCCGAGTCCCGGGCCTCCCAGGAGCGGCTGGTCCAAGACGCCGCCCACGAACTGCGCACGCCGCTGACGAGCCTGCGCACCAACGCGAGCGTGCTGCGCCGCTTCGCCGAGCTGTCGCCCGCGTCGCAGGCGCGCCTGGTCGAGGACGTCGAGGGCGAGACCCGGGAGCTGTCGCACCTCGTCGACGAGCTGGTCGAGCTCGCGCTGGCCCGCCACGGCGCCGGGGCGGGCGACGACGAACCCGACGAGGAGGTCGCGCTGTCGGTGGTCGTGGCGCGCGCGGCGGAGCGCACCCGCCGCCGCAGCGGACGGACAATCGCCGTTCACGCGGACGCGACCGTGGTGCGCGGCCGCGATCAAGCGTTGGAGCGGGCGGCGGGGAACCTGCTGGAGAACGCGGCCAAGTTCGACCGCAACGGTTCGGCGCCGATCGAGATCTCCGTCCGGCGGGGCACGGTCACGGTCGCTGACCGCGGGCCCGGTCTGGGCGCCGACAGCGCGCGGGTGTTCGACCGTTTCTACCGCGCCGACACCGCGCGCGGGTTGCCCGGCAGCGGTCTGGGGTTGGCCATCGTGCGCGACGTCGCCGAGGACCACGACGGGACGGTGTTCGCGCACGACCGCCCCGGCGGCGGCGCTGTGATCGGTTTCACGGTCGGTTCGGGGCGGCTCTTACCTGACTCCGAACAAGGTCACGACGGGGACTCACCACCGCCGTCCAGTGTTAGGGGCGTTCCGTAGTCCGCCCTCAGGAGTTCGAGTGCCTACCCCCGCTCCCCCCATCAACCCGATCGCCCGTCATCGCGCCGCGCCGCACCACGCGCCCCACGACGCGCGGGCCCGCCAGGCCGCTGCCGCAGGGTTGTGGGCCGCGCTGCTGCTGGTCACCTACTGGTGGGTCGCCGATGGCGGAGTCACGGCGCTGGGCGGCTGGGCCACCGGGCTGACCGCGCTCGGGCAGCTGACCGGGCTACTGGCCTCGGTGCTGCTGCTCGTGCAGGTCCTGCTCATGGCACGGGTTCCCGCGCTGGAGCGGGTGTTCGGCCAGGACCGGCTCGCCATCCTGCACCGCACGGTCGGTTTCACCTCCTTCACCGCGATGCTGGCCCATATCGGGCTCATCACCTGGGGCTACGCCGCGGGGCGGATCACGGCCGTGCCCGCCACCGCGTGGAAGCTCACCGTCGACTACCCGGGCATGCTGCTGGCCGTCGCGGGCACGGTGTGCCTGATCCTCGTCGTCGTCACCAGCGTGCGCGCCGCGCGCGCCCGGCTGCGCTACGAGTCGTGGCACCTGCTGCACCTCTACGCCTATCTCGGCGTCGGGTTCGCGCTGCCACACCAACTCTGGACCGGCCAGGAGTTCCTGCAGTCGCCCGCCCGCACCGTGTTCTGGTGGGGCCTGTGGATCACCGCCGCGGGTGCGGTGCTCGTGTGGCGGATCGGGCAGCCGGTCTGGCGCAGCCTGCGCCACCGGCTCGTCGTCTCCGAGGTCGTTCCCGAGGCCGACGACTGCGTGTCGGTGCTCATGACGGGTCGCCGCCTGGACGCGCTGCCCGCTCGGGCAGGCCAGTTCCTGGTCTGGCGCTTCCTCGCGCCCGGCTGGACGCGCGGGCACCCGTACTCGCTGTCCGCGGCCCCCGACGGGAGGAGCCTGCGAATCACGGTCAAAGACCTCGGCGACGGAAGCGCCGCCCTGCGCGCGCTGCGCCCCGGTATGCGCGTACTCATCGAAGGCCCTTATGGACGGCTCACCGCACGCGCCCGCACCCGCACCGGCGCCGCCCTGATCGCCGCGGGCGTCGGCGTCACCCCACTGCGCGCGCTGGCCGAGGAACTGGGAGCCGAGACCGACGTCGTGCTCCTGCACCGCTACCGCGACGAGCCGCTGTTCGCCGACGAGCTCGCCGCGCTGGCCCGAGACCGCTCCGTGCGGCTGCTGCCGCTGCCCGGCAGGCGTCGCGCGCCCGACTCCTGGCTGCCCACCGTTCCCGCCGCACCCGACGACCTGACTGCGCTGCGGGCGTGGGTGCCGGACATCGCCGCCCGCGAGGTCTACGTCTGCGGCCCCCCGGAATGGACCCGGCTCGTCCAGCACACCCTCATGGCCGCCGACGTCCCCGCGCAGGCCGTGCACATCGAGAACTTCGGATGGTGACCCGATGCGCCGCATCGTGCTCTGGTTCATGACCACCCTCTCCGCGGTCGTCCTGCTGCTGGGCTACCGCACCTCCACCTCGACCGCCCTACCCGCAGGCACCGCCACCGGCACGCGAACCACCGGCACGACCACCACCGGCACGGCCAGCGGTGCCGCGGCGAACGGCACGGCCACGGCAGGCGCGAGCGGCGCTGCAGGCACCGTCGTCACCGGCGCCGTCGCCTCGACCCGCTGGGGCCCGGTCCAGGTCCAGCTCACCGTCTCAGCTGGGAAGATCACCGCCGCGCAGGTCGTCCAACAGCCCGATGGCAACCGGCGCGACGAGGAGATCAACGCCTCCGCCGTGCCGACCCTGGTGCAGGAGACGCTCGACGCGCAGAGCGCAAAGATCGACATGGTCAGCGGTGCCACCGTCACCAGCGAGGGCTACCTCCAGTCCCTGCAGAGCGCCCTCGACCAGGCGAACCTCGCATGACCGCCGCAAAGCTCGAGACAAGGCTGGAGAACCCGCCCGCGATCGCGCGCCGCGTCGAGCACGTCATGGGTCTGCCGATCAGCCTCGCGTTGCGGGGACGCCACACCACCGACACCGCGGCCGACGACGCCTGGCACGCCGTTGTCGCCGAGCTGCGCCGCATCGACGCCGTCTTCTCCCGCTACCGCCCCGACACGCTGATCTCCCGGCTCGGCCGCGGCGAGCTCACCGAGGCGCAGTGCCCCGCCGAGGTGCACGAGGTCCTCGCCCTCGCCGCAAGCATCGAGCGCGCCTCCGACGGCGCGTTCGCCGTCCGCCGCCGCACCGCAGACGGCGACGAGGTGCTCGACACCGACGGTGTCGTGAAGGGCTGGGCCGCCGACCGCGCCGCCGACGCACTGCGCGCGCTCGACGACACCGACTTCTGCCTCTCCGCAGGCGGCGACATCCTCGCCCGAGCCACCGCGACCGGGCACGCGTGGCGGATCGGGATCGAAGACCCCCACGATCCACAGCGGATCATCGCCACCGTCCCCGTGCTCGACGGAGCCGTCGCCACCTCCGGCGCCGCCCACCG
>DASWUV010000093.1:0-25472 GCA_036401495.1 Pseudonocardia sp.
GACCGGGGTCGGCAGCGGGGCGGGGCCGATCGGCGTGGGCGGTGCGGCCACTGGGCTGGTCGGAGGTCCCGGAGCAGCGAGCGCAGGCGGGACCGCAGGCCCGGCTGCACAACGCGGGCCGGGCTCCGTCGCACCTGACGCGGAGGGCGCGGGCCGACCAGGCGCAGCCGCAGGCGGGACCGGAGCACGTGGACCCAGCGCGGGCGGACCAGGCGCAGGAGTGATCGGCGGAGAGGGTTCGGCGACGCGGACGGATCCGCCCGGTGGCCTCGGGGGCGTTGGGAGCGTGGGGGGCGTGGGAGGCAGGTCGTCGGGGGCCGCGGGCCTCGGCGGCCCCGACGTGATCCCACCCCGCGGTTCGCCGAGCGGCCTCAGCGGAGAAGGGGGCGCAGGCGGGGGCGGGCAGCCGAGCGAACCAGGGGTTGGGCTGCGCGCAGGAGGTCCGCCCGGCGCGGGCGGGTGGCGCGACGTCGTGTCGACGGGGCCACCCGAGCCGGGAGCGATCTCGCGGGGTCCGACCTCCGGGGCCGAGTTCGCCAGCCGCCTTCCAGGAGGCGTATCGGAGGTCGCGCCTCCGACCGGTGCCAGAGGCGGAGCAGCGAGCGGTGGTATGCCGTTCCTCGGTGGCATGGGCGCCGGTGCGGGCGGCGCTCGCTCGACCGAGCATCGCCACGCCTACTGGGTCCGGACCTCAGAACCGTTCGATGTGCCGCTGCCACCGCACGGGGACGGGCTCCTCCAAGGCAGCGACGAATGACGGCGGGACGAATGATCACAGGACGAATGCCCGCCGGGCCACCCACGACCGGCCGCGCGACGCCGGACTGGTCACGGGCGACCGTGTTCAGCGCCGCGGCCTTCGAGGCATGCTGGGAGATCCTCGGATTGGGCGAGACGCCGTGGCAGCTGGAGCCGCCACGGCACGGGTCGACGGCCATCGCGCGACGGGCCTTCGTCGCGGAGGTCCGCGCCCGCCTCCAGGCTTCTGGAGCCGATTTGCCTGCGAAGCTGCGGCTGCTCGCAGGTCCCGCGTGGGCGGTCGACGTCCGGCTTCGGTCGAACTACGTGGGCGCCGCGCTCACGGCCTCCCGCGGAAAGGATGGCGGCGTGGTCGCCGGGCTCGCGGCCTGCCGCGGAAGGCACGGTGTGCTCGCGGTCCGCCACCGCGACGAGATCGCGCTGGTCGAGGTGCCCGCCGCCGACGCCGTAGCGGCGGTGTTGAGCCTGCTCGGGCCGGTCCGGCCGGGCAAGGGCCCGCCGATGCTGATCACCACCGGTCCCGACCCGATATCCGCACCGCTCCTGGCCGCGTGCCGCGACGTACGCCTGTTCGGCCAGCTCGGGGCGTCGGTGGCGGCCCGCGACGGCCGGCAGCTGCGCAGGTCCCGGGTGATCGGATTCCATCGCACCGACGCGGGCGACTACCGCAGCGTCCGCGTCGACTCCTCCACGATCGCGCTCGAACCCGCGACGTCTGCCCGGCTCTGGGCCGATCTCGACGGGCTGCTCGCCGTCGACCGGGAGCGCTACAGCGGCTTCGCGGGGCGGGGCTCGACGTGACCGGCCGACACCGGCGGCAGCGGGTCCCGGACGGGCGCCAGCACGCGGTGTCGTTCGGGGTCGGAGATCAGCCGCTCGTCGGCGTCGCGGTACTCGAGCGCGCCGTCCGGGCCGAGGTCGGCGTGGATGCCCGCGACCCCGAGCTGCCCCTCGTCGAGGTCGGCCACGATCTCCCAGCGGCTCGGCACGACGCGGTACTCGGGCCACGTCAGGTGCCCGTAGGCGTCGTGCAGGTCGGCCAAAAGCCCGACGAACACCTGCTGCCAGCGCAGCGGCATCGACTGGGCCAGCGAGCGGGGGATGACGAGGTAGTCGGAGGAGACGCCGGGGACCGCCCGGTCGAGGTACTTCTGCACCGGTGTCGTCGAGGCAGGCGCGGACGGTTCGGGGGGCACGTGCAACTCCTGGTCAAACATCAATCGGGTTAGGCGGGGTTGGGCGTTGTGCCGGGCCGGGTGGCCAGCGGAACGAGTTCGCGATAGTCCCACGCCACTGGCATGACGCGCACAGATTGCCCGGTATAGGGCGCCTCCACCATCCGGCCGTTGCCCAGGTACAGCATCACGTGGTGGATCGTCGACGGATCGGTCGGGTCGGTCGCGTAGAACAGCAGATCCCCCGGCTGGGCCAGCCGAACCGGGACGTGCCCCCCCGCCTGGTACTGCTGCCAGGACACGCGCGGCAGCGTGATCCCGGCTGCGTCGAACGCCTTGAGCACGAGGCCGGAGCAGTCGTACGAGCCGGGCCCGGTGGCCCCCCACACGTACGGCTTGCCGAGCTCGTGCATCGCGAACGCGATCGCGGCCCCGGCGACTCCCTTGGCGAGCACGGCGGGGCTGCAGCCTGCTGTCGGGCTCGGCGCGCCCGCGAGCTGGCCTGCGAGCTGCGCCGCCAGTCCTTCCCATTTGGCGTAGGCCTGCGGGAACGCCGACCGCTGCACCGTCTGCGCCGCCACTGTGACCGGCAGTGACGCCCACCCGGGTATCGCGAGCAGGTGGTTGACGAACTGGGTCGTTGCGTAGACGGGGTCGGTGACCTGGCCGGGCGATCCCCAGCCCTGCGAAGGCCGCTGCTGGAACAGCCCGAGCGAGTCGCGGTCGCCGTAGTCGAGGTTGCGGAGCGTGGACTCCTGCATGGCCGTGGCGAGCGCGATGAGTCCCGCGCGGGGGGGAGCGCCGAGATCGCGGGCGGTCGCGACGATCGTGGCCGCGTTGCGGCGCTGCTCGTCGCTGAGACTGGCGACGGTCACGCCCGCAGATGTGCCCCCGGAGCCGCCGGTGAGCGCGGCGTCGCAAGGCCCGGCCGGGAGCTCGCCGCCGGTGCCACCCCCACCGCCGATCGTGAAGGCGATGAAGGCAACGCCCAGGAACAGCACGAGCGCCGCCGCGATCGCGACGAACGGCAGCAGGATTCGCAGGATTCGCAGGGGGCGCAGCATCGACACGGCGTCACGTCCGGTCGTACCCGGAGACGCGCCACCCGTCATCGGTGTAGACCACGGTGATCATGAGCGTCACGGCGTCGGTCGGCACCCGCACCCGCACCGATCGCGGCGAGACGACCACCGCCCTGGCCGCCCCCGTCACCTTCGTGGCCGGGACGTTCGAGGGGTCGACGCCGGAGAGCACGCCCAGGTACTCGTCGGTCGTCGTGGCGCGGAGGCCGTCGAGCCACCGGGCGGTGGAAGTGCCCTGCGGCGGACGGACCCAGGCCCGCGCCCAGCTCGAAGCGACCTGAAGGGCCGCGCTGGGCGCCGCCGACAACGGCAGCGTCGTCGGCTGCAGCTCCTGCACGGGCGGCAACACGGTCGGGACGGGCGTCGAAGCCGCGCCCGACGGGAAGGCAGCGGTTGGCGTCAGCGTGGCGCCTGGGGATCCGACGGCGGGCGCAGTCCTCGTCGTCATCCCGAGCCCCACGCTGACGGCCACGACAACGGCCAGGAGGCCGATCCCGGTGAACGCCAGCCTGCCGGGCGAACGCAGCGGCCACTGCCACAGCGCGCGGTACGCCGTGGCCCGACCTCGCGGGGACCGAATGGGCATCAGCCTGCACCGGTCCGTACGTGGCGCGGCCGGTAGATGCGGTACACCGGCACGCCCTCCACGATCTCCGGCTGGACGGGCCGAACGCCGCCGGGCCGCAGCGGGACGGCGTCAGGCCGTCGGTAGATCGTGCGGTCGTCGATGGAGTCGGGATCGTCCCAGCGGGGCATGCGCCGCCCACCCGCCATCGCGCCTGCGCCGCCCGCAGGCAGGGCGGGGCGGCGTGCCGCGGGAACCAGCGTCGGCTGGGGCGGCGTCTCGACCTCCGTGCGCGGGCGGGGGACGCGCGTGGTGTACCCGGTGACGCGAACGTGCGTGTCGGACTCGGGCCGGGCCCCGCCGGAGAAGTCGGCGCCCGCCGTGGCGCCGCGGCGCTCGTCCCACCAGCGGGCTTGGCGGTCTTCCTCCGCGCCGCCCCGCATGCGTCGCCAGACGCGGGACATCGGCCCGTCGCCCGCGCCCGGCACGATGCCGCCGAACTGCTCACGGGTGAGCGACACCATCGACACGAGCCTGCGGAACGGGCGCGCGACAGCCCACAGCACCACCGTGACGACGCCGGTGACCAGCAGCGCCAGCCACAGGTCGATGCCCGATCCCGGCCGGAACAGCGAGACGACGAGCAGCGAGTGCAGCCCGGCCAGTGCGCCGACGACCAACGTGTTCACGATCGCCGCGCCCGCCACGCGCAACAACGCGGGCAGGACCTCGGGCTTCAGCACGGCGACCACCGCCGCGGCCGGGGCCGTCATGACCAGCAGCCGGATGATCAGCATCGCGACGAGGACGAGGACCTTCGACAGGAGTTGGAAGAGCGCGATGCACGCTGCCTCGACGACCGAGAGCACCCCCGCGCCGACCCGGCTGCCCGACTTGCCCTGCAGATACGGATAGCGGTCGCCCACCTCGCCCGCGATCGTGGCGAAATCCGTCTTCTTCTGCTGCGCCAAGTCGGCGGTGGCACGTCCGTCCGCGACCTCGGCCTTCGTGAACGTCTGTGCCCGCAGCAGATCTCGGCCGTACTGCTGGGCCTGCGGAACGTCGGGCGCACCGAACTCACCGCGAAGCCAGTTCTGGTAGACGACCTGGTCGACGAGCACGGTCGGGAGGGTGTCCCGGTCACCGATGCCGACCTGGCCGAGAAAGCCCTCCTGCATGCTCGTCACGCCGTCGAGCAACAGGGAGTCGGCGGCCTTCGCCCAGTCGATCGGAGCGAGATAGGCCGCGGAGCCGATGGCGAGCGCAATGACCGCCACGGCGGCCCGGCGAGCCTGTTGGGCCAGGTCACCCCGCATCGCCAGCACGATCAACAACACCGCCAGTATCAGCAGTGCCGGACCGATCCACGTCGTGAACACGGCGTTGTACATGCCGCGCGTGCCCTGGGTGATCAGGTTGTCGAGCGGGTCGAGAACCGCTCCGCCGTCGGCGATCAGGTAGTGCGACCAGTTCACCCCGCCGACGGTCATCTTGGCGACGTTGAGGGCCTGGTTCCCCATCCACGTGTCGGTGCTGGTGGCGGGGTTGAAAACGGCCGCACCGGCACAACCGAGGTCGTAGGTGTACCAGACGAGGCCCGCGTAACCGACCTCGTCGTAGACGCTGCCGGGTTCACCGACGCCGTAGGTGGCGCCGTCGAGAGAGCCGACCAGGCCCGTGCCCGGCCGGTCGGGTTCCGGCGACTCCTTGCAGCTCAGCGGCTGGGCGAAGGCGGGGGTGCCGAGCAGCACCGAACCCCCGACCAGGCCGACCACGACCAGCAGCGCCCACCCCCGCCGCGGCCGATCGGGCGCAGGCGGCCGGCCCTTCCGTCGACGCCGGACGGCGGCCAGAACCGCGAGCACCACCACTGTGGCAACCGGAAGCCACCCGTCCGCCCCGGATGCGGCGGCCGGGTTCACCGCGCTATCCGCCCGGCCGCGCCCGCCCGGTCGTCGGCGACCGCGTCGGGCGGCCCCTCGTCGACGTCGCCGAGCAGGTCAAGAGCCTCGTCGTCGAGCAGCTCGGCGCGGTGGCCGTTGACGATGCCGTTGCGGAGGAGGCCGTCGGGATCATCGAGCTCCTCGAAGGTCGGGTCGACGCCGTCGCCCAGCCCGTCGTCACCCAGCGTGTCTTCGTCGTCCCCGAGGTCGACGATGGTGTGGGTGCGGGACTCCTTGCTGAAGGTCAGCGGCGGCGGAGGCTCGTCGGGCGCCCGCACCGCGGCCGACCGCGTGGCCGCAGGCACCCCGCGCACCGCGACCCGGTTGGCGTCCGGGTTCGTGTCGAGCGCTTCCCTGACGTGCTCCAGATGCGGCGCTTCCAGGTCGATGCGGATCTTCTCGACCCCGCCGTGCCCGTCGGCGAACACGAACTGGCGAGGCGTGTCGTCGGGCCGGTCGTCGTGGCGCGGGCGGGGCGAGAGCGTGCCGAGCATCTGCTCGTACCCGACGCCGGTGGGCACCTTGAGCAGCCGCAACGCCTCGGCCTGGGCCTCGCCGTCGTCGGTGCGCCCCACGAACACGGCGTTGACCAGCGACGCGAAGCCCGACACGCGCAGCAGGTCGCCCGCGAGCTGCGACGCGAACAGCGCACGGACGTTGAACTTGCGGGAGTCGCGGGCCAGCCGGTCGATGAGGACCTTGCCGGTGGGCACCTGCGACAGGAAGTGTGTCTCGTCGAGCGCGACGCCCTTGCGCAGGTTGCGGTCGCTGTCGTAGATCGTGCGCTGGGTCAGCCAGGACGCGAGGTTGAGCAGCTCGACGGCCAGCGACTCGCCGTCGGTCCACTCCTCCCGCGGGCTGCCCGGCCGGGGCAGCGTCATGCCTTGCATGGTCAGGACGGTCAGGCGGAAGTCCCGGTCGGCCCGCCACGGGTCGTCGCGTGTGGTGTCGGGGAACAGCAGGGCCGCCTGCGGCAGCTCGCGGCGCTCCTCCAAGAAGTCCGCGACGACGCCAGGGTGTTCCTCGCCGTCGCGCGCGTGGCGCCGCAGCACGTCGATGACCAGGCCGGGATGCCGGTCGGCCGCTCCCCCGACCTCGCGCACGGCGCGGAGCAGGACGATCCGGGTGTGCGGCAGGCGGGCGACGTCGAAGGGAAGCAGCCCCGTCAGCACGTCCATCACGAGACGGCGACGGGTGGCCGCGGCCAGGGAGCGCTCGCGGCGCCAGGCCCGTTCGGGGTCCTCTTCGTCGGCGAAGTGCTCCCGCCGCGGCTCGGCCACCACCCGGTAGGGGTTGAGGATGCCAGGGTCCGCGCGCAACAGGTTGATGTGCCGGGAGAACGGCGCGAGCTCGGGCAGCCGGGTGAGCTCGGCCAGCGGACCCGACGGGTCCAGCACCGTCCACCGCGCGCCCATCCGCAGCGTCTTGTACACGATCAGACCCGTGAGGAACGACTTGCCGGAACCGAGGCCGCCGACGATCGCCGTGAGGCCGGAGGCCCTGCGCACCTCCTGCGCGAGCCACGGGTCCCACGCGACCGGACGACGGGTGGCGGTGCACGTCTCGCCGATCATGATGCCGCGCCGGTCACCGACGCTCGCGGTGGCGGCGGGCACCGCGGAAGCCGCCCAGGTGACCGATCCGCGGCGGCGGTAGGCGGTGGAGGCCAGCGGCTCGCCGGGGATGAACTCCCGCGCGTACCGGTACTGCGCCTCGGGGTGCTCGACCTGGATCTTCGGGCTGTAGACGTCGAGCACCTGTTGGGCGCGGGTGATCGCCTCGGGCTCGTCCTTGCCCGCGACCGCGATGCGCCACCAGCCGTAGAGCCGCGTGTTCAGCTGCGTGAGGCCGCTGCTCAGCTCGTCCTCGATCTCGAGGACCCGATCGGCTTGCCGGGCCAGCGACATCGGCGGATCGAGATCGTGGTCGTGGGTGTAGTGCCGGATCTGGGAGCGGACCTTGCCCATCTGCCGCTGCAGCTCGCCCGCGACCTCCTCGGGACGACGGATGTAGATGCGCGCCGACCACTCGACCGGGAACGGGAGCCGGTCGGAGTGCTGCATCCACGGGTCGTCGATCTCGGGGATCCGCAGGCCGTCCATCAGCCCGAGCGACAGCACCGCCACGTTGCGCGAGACGGCCTGCGACCGGATCCGGCCCACGACCCGCACCGTCGGCGCGTAGGGCTCCTGGTACATGTCGACGCCGTCGGTGAACGCAGCGAGATCCTCGGTCTCCCACCGGTTGACCGAACCCGGCACGACCGTGAGCGACCGCGGCGCGGGCAGCCCGAGCGCGCACGAGCGGTGCATCAGCCAGGCGATGTCATCGGCGCCCGCGGGCACGGCGTCCAGCCCGCTGCCCGCGACCAGGGTGTCGAGGTGGCGTACTTCGGACGACAACGCGGCCAGCTCGGCCCGCACGGCGGCGGGCGCGAGCTTGCCGAGGACGGGGGACGCCGCGTCCACCCACCGGTCCAGCATGCTGCGCCCGGACACCTCGATGCCGAGGAATACCTCCTTGTCCGACATCGACAGCCCCATCAGATGGCGCTGCTCGCCTTCGAGGAACCCGTCCCAGCCGAGCGAGCCCGCGACGTCGGGCATCCGGCCGAGCGCGTTGTTGTCGAACGACTCCGCCCACATGTGCACCGGATAGGGGCGCGTGGTGACGCGGAGGTGCACCCAGCGCCCCTGCAGCTCGCCCAGCTGCGCGGCGATCTGTCGGATCAGCACCTCGCGCTGGGAGTCGCTGCGGAAGCTCCACGCCTGCGCAGCCAGCCGGTACCAGGCCATGACCTGCGTGGACGTGCGGGTCAGGTGCCCGTCGATCGACCTCAGCGCGATGTTCGGAACGTACTTGGGGAGGCCGTCCTCACCCGCGAGCGCACGGCCCCCGCGGGTCTTCGGTCTGGTGTCGCCTTTGCCGTCACGCCGAGACACGGGACCACCCCTTCGCCCGTGTGCCGCGACGCGCGGTGGCTGCCGTCCGTGACCGGGCGGGCCGGATCGCGACGTGGTCGGAGCGCACCGGGCCGCCCCCGATGGCGGCGCGCCTGCGCGGCCCCTTCAGCTCGTGCCGAAACAACGCGACGACCTGGCCGAGCGGACGTTCGTAGTCGATCCGCTTGCCGATGAACCGCGTGATCAGCACGGTGATGATCAGGGACCAGGCGACGGAGAAGAAGTCGAGGCCGATCCCGATCCGGCGTTGGACGAACATGGCAAAGATCATTACCAGAAGACCGACGCCGTAGCTGACGTAGCGGGCGCGCCACGGAAACGTGGCACGCGGCGGCCCCAGCCAGACGGAGTCGATCCGGTACACCTCGTCGTCGGTTCTGACGTACAACCTCGTCACCCGGTGATCAGGCGGGCGAGGAAGGTGCCGACGTCGGGGCCCCTCCCCGACACCGCGATGCCGAGCGCGACGAGGCCGACCAGAAGCCCGACGCTGCGCCGCGCGACCCCCGCGTTATCGCCTCGGCCGCCGATCCAGAGCAGGGTCACCGCGATGCCGAGCAGCACCAGCGGCACGACGTTTTCCTGGATCCACCTCTGCAGACCACCCGTCGAGACCCCCTGGGCGTAGACGTCGAGGATCTCCGGAGTGATCATGCCGACCTCCTCGTCAAGGGTCCCGTTCCGCGCGAGCCGAGCACGCTGCGTGCACGTCCGTGCACACTCCGCGGACATGGCGTATCAGATCGCAGAGTAGAGGGGCGTCGCTGCGATCGACACGAGTGGGGCTCAGCGCTTTGCACGTGCAAACGATCTCAATTCGATCGGCCCAACGCCCGTCTCAGCCGCGTTGCGGCGTGTCACGCCCGCCCGCTCTGTACCGATCGAGGTGATCGCCGTCCACGCCGCTGACGCGCGCCCGGACCGATCCGACGGGTTAAGGTCACACCAACCTTCCGTGGTTACCGGCGAGTACCCCTCGCCACCACGGATTACTCTGCGGCCACCGTCGCAGTGCCGCGTCTGGGGAGGGCTCTCGTGGTAGTCAGACTGGTCATCGGGCTGCTGATGACGGTCGTCGCGCTGGCGGTCGCGGGGCGGCGGGGCCAGACGATCGCGAAGCTGATCCGCAGCGGCCAGCCTGCGCATGACCGCTCGCAGGATCTGGGCCGCAGGGTTCGCACCCAGCTCGTCGAGGTCTTCGGCCAGAAGCGGCTGCTGAAGTGGACGGTGCCGGGGCTGGCGCACTTCTTCACGTTCTGGGCGTTCGTCATCCTGGCCACCGTCTACCTGGAGGCCTACGGCGCGCTGTTCAATCCGCAGTTCGCGATCCCATGGGTCGGACATTGGGCGGTTCTCGGGTTCCTTCAGGACACCATTGCGGTGCTGTGCCTGATTTCACTTGGGGTGTTCGCGGTGATCCGCATCCGCAACGCGCCCGAGCGTAAGGCACGAGCGAGCCGGTTCTATGGAAGCCACACCGGCGGGGCGTGGCTGATCCTGCTGATGATCTTCAACGTGCTCTGGACGCTGTTCTTCTTCCGCGCCGCTTCGTCCGCGTTGGGCACCTTCCCGTACACGTCGGGCGCGTGGGCGTCGATCGGGCTCGGACACCTGTTCGTCGGACTGCCGACCGGGCCCCTCGAGGTGGTCGAGAGCATCGGGCTGCTGCTGCACATTGGCGTCATGCTCGCGTTCTTGATCATCATCGCGTACAGCAAGCACCTGCACATCTTCGTCGCGCCGATCAACGTCTCGGCCAAGCGCTACCCGAAGGCGCTCGGGCCCCTGCCCGTGATGACCAGCCAGGGCAAGCCGATCGACTTCGAGGATCCCGGCGAGGACGACGTCTTCGGGCGCGGCAAGATCGAGGATTTCACCTGGAAGGGCATGCTGGACATGGCCACCTGCACCGAGTGCGGGCGCTGCCAGAGTCAATGCCCTGCGTGGAACACCGGCAAGCCGCTGTCGCCCAAGCTCGTGATCATGGATCTCCGGGACCACCTGCTGGCCAAGGCGCCCTACATCATCGGCGGTAAGGACCTGCCCGAGGAGGGCGCCGTCTCCGTCAAGGGAGGCGCCGACCAAGCGGGCGGACACGGCCACCACGTGCCCGAATCCGGGTTCGGCCGGGTGCAGGGCTCGGGGCCCGAGCAGGCCACCCGTCCGCTGGTCGGCACGCTCGAGCAGGGTGGCGTGATCGACCCGGACGTGCTGTGGTCGTGCACCACCTGCGGGGCGTGCGTGGAGCAGTGTCCTGTCGACATCGAGCACGTCGACCACATCGTCGACATGCGCCGCCACCAGGTGCTGATCGAGTCGGAGTTCCCCTCGGAGCTGGGGGTGCTGTTCCGGAACCTGGAGAACAAGGGCAACCCGTGGGGCCAGAACGCGCGCGACCGACTGGACTGGACCAAGAAGCTCGGCTTCGAGGTCAACGTCTTCGACGGCGAGCTCGCCTCCGACGTCGAGTACCTGTTCTGGATCGGCTGCGCGGGCGCGTTCGACGACGGCGCGAAGAAGACGGTGCAGGCCACCGCGGAGCTGCTGCACCGCGCCGGGGTGAACTACGTCGTGCTCGGGCCGGAGGAGAACTGCACCGGCGACCCCGCCCGCCGTTCGGGCAACGAGTTCCTGTTCCAGATGCTTGCCCAGCAGAACGTCGAGATGCTCAACGCGGTGTTCGAGGGCCGCGAGCCGGGCACCCGCAAGATCGTCACGACGTGCCCGCACTGCCTCAACACGCTGGGCCGGGAGTACCCGCAGCTCGAAGGGCACTACGAGGTCGTCCACCACACGCAGCTGCTGAACAAGCTCGTACGCGAGGGCAAGCTCGCGCCCGTGGCGGCGCCTGAGGGCGACCAGGCCCCCGTGACCTACCACGACCCGTGCTACCTCGGGCGGCACAACGACATCTACGAAGAGCCGAGGGAGCTGGTCGGAGCGGCAGGCGCGCACCTGACGGAGATGCCGCGCCACGCCGACCGGTCGATGTGCTGCGGCGCAGGCGGCGCTCGGATGTGGATGGAGGAGCGGATCGGGCAGCGGGTGAACGTCAACCGCACCGAGGAGGCCATCGCCACCCTCGCCGACGCCGCGCGTGGCGACGGCGCCGCGCCGGGCACGATCGCCGTCGGCTGCCCGTTCTGCCGGACGATGATCACCGACGGGCTCACCCAGAAGCAGGGCGAGGGCGCGGGCGAGAACGTCCAGATCCAGGACGTGTCGCAGATGCTGCTCACGGCGGTCAAACGAGGGGACCCCCCGCCGT
The DNA here is from genome assembly GCA_036401495.1 of Pseudonocardia sp. Taxonomy (GTDB): domain Bacteria; phylum Actinomycetota; class Actinomycetes; order Mycobacteriales; family Pseudonocardiaceae; genus Pseudonocardia. The sequence goes on from DASWUV010000093.1 coordinate 11,756, forward strand.
CCAACCCCTCGACGCCGGCGCCGTCGACCCCGGAACTCGAGGAAGACGCCCGCAGCTGATCAGTGCTGCGCAGAGGTCCGGGCGGCCGGGCCGCACGGGCGGAGCCCGCCGCACACACCGTGTGGGGTCCGCACACACCGCCCGCAGTGTGTGCGAGCCCCGCTGGGTGTGTGGGATCTTCACGGCCGGGCGGGAAAGCTCAACACGGCGTGAACGCGGCCACGTAGTACGAGGTGCCCCCGTTCTTCCGGCCGATCTCCAACCGGCCCAGCTGCGGCCCGGCTTGACGACCGTTGGGCCAGGTCAGGGCGCATGCGTTGACCTCGAACCCGGTCGCGGTCTGCGTGGTGTGCGCGACGGCGCTCGCGTAGGCACCGCGGTCGACGACTCGGGAAGCGACGGCGGCCACCGCGCTATCGCAGTCGGCTCGGCCGGTCGAGGCGACGAACGCCGACCGGGCGGACTCCGCCAGCAGGTTGCTGCACACCGGGCCGGGAACATTCTGAGCGATCCGGTTGAGCAGAATCGGCAGCACGCCCTGCGGCCGGGTCGCCCCCTGCTGTCCCTGCAGTTCCGTCTGGACCTGGGCGTCGGCTGCCGCCACCTGCTGCTGCGTCCGGTACGTCGAGATCCCGAACCCGACGCCCGAGACGACACACAGCACCGCGCCGATGGCGGCGAGGCGCCACCACGGGAGCTGCAGGAGTCCGGCCAACAGCACGCCGACGCTCGCCGCGAGCGCCCACGCCCACGGGCCTGTGCTGTACATCAGTCCGACCACGACGGCGAAGCCGCCCAGGTGGAAAACCCATCCCCGCAACAGCCCGTCCAGGCGCAACAGCCGCAGCAGCACCAGTACGCCGATCCCGATCAGCCACGGGATCAACGACCATCCGGAGAACGGCCACAGCAGCAGCGCCGCGGTGCCGATCACGAGGCCCGCGGCGCCTCGGCGGGACCGGGTGAGGCGCTGCCACGTGAACGAAGAGCGTGTTGGAGGTGCAGGCTCAGCGGCCGGGGGTGGACGGCGGGCCGCAGGCAGCGCGGATTTCGGCGCAGGCGGGGCGGGCTGCGGTACGAACGGCGCGGGTTGCGGTGCGAGCGGCGCGGGTTGCGGCGCGACCGGCAGCCATGGCGGAGGATCGGGTCGCGGTTCCATCGTCGGACGAGGCTACCGGTTCACCACGCCGCGATCGTGGAGTCAGCGCCGGGTGTCGACCCGGTGGAAGCCCACGTGCGCACGCGACGGCGTCGGCCCGCGCTGGCCCTGGTAGCGGGACCCGACGCCCTCGCTTCCATAGGGCCGCTCCGCCGGGCTCGACAGCCGGAACAGGCACAGCTGCCCGATCTTCATGCCCGGCCACAACGTGATCGGCAGGTTGGCGACGTTCGACAGCTCCAACGTGATGTGGCCGGTGAAGCCCGGGTCGATGAACCCTGCCGTGGAGTGCGTCAGCAGCCCGAGCCGCCCCAGGGAGCTCTTGCCCTCCAGCCGCCCCGCGAGATCGTCGGGCAGGGAGATCGACTCGAACGTCGAGCCCAACACGAACTCACCTGGATGCAGCACGAAGGGTTCCTCGCCCTCGGGCTCGACGGGCGTCGTGAGCTCGTCCTGCTGCTGGGCCGGATCGATGTGCGTGTAGCGGGAGTTCTGGAACACGCGGAAGAAGCGGTCAAGCCGGACGTCGATGCTGGAGGGCTGAAGCATCGCGGGATCCCACGGCTCAAGGACCAGCCTGCCGTTCGCAAGCTCCTTGGTCAGGTCGCCATCCGAAAGGAGCACGGGGTCACCCTACGACGTCAGGGCTCCTGATGAGCCGAGTCGGGGGCATCAACGGTGTCGTCGTCGGACATCCGCTGCCTCGGCAGCGACAGCACCGGCGAGGGCGTCAGCCCGAACATCCAGGCCACGGCCTGCTCGACGCGGACGGCCTCGAGCCCGTCCGACGGCTCTGTCGGCACCGGCTGGTGGACGGCCAGCACCTGCTGGACCGCGCCCATCACCCGTGGACTCAGGATGCTGCGGATGGAGTCGCCCGGCTCGGCGATGTACGGCCCGTCGACCAGCACGGCGGGCGTTCCGAAGCCGGGCGCGTCGCTCACCAGCTCCAGGTTGTCGGACACGAGCACCGCGCTCACCGCGAGCAACGCGACCAGATCGGCGAGCGGGACGTTGCGGACGACCGTGCCGCGCGGATGCCGGGCGATCGGCGCCGCCGCGCCGTGGGCGCCCAGCTCGCCGAACAGCACGACCTCGACGTCCTGCTCACTCTCCAGCAGCTCGGGCAGCCCGGCAAGAACGCCGAGGGAGTCGAGCCGGTCCAAAGCCACGAGCACGACCCGCGGTTGCTCTGCCCTGACCCGCCGTAGCAAACGCGCAAAGCGCAGGTCGGCGGGCTGCGGGTTGGCCGCCATCGTGTCACCGACCGGGATCGCGTTGGGTCCGATCGGGCTGCCCAACGCCGCCCCGCCGGTGGTGAGGAACATCGAGGCGAGCTGGCCGATGATCTTCCGGTTGGCTTCCTGGGGGAACGGGCAGAGCAGGTCGTCGCTGGCCACACCCGCCTGAAGGTGGACGATGGGGATCTGCCGCCAGAACGCCACCTGTGCCGCGATCGCCGCGGTCATCCCGCCGCCGTAGACCATGATGGCCGAGGGGTCGAGGTCGACGAGCAGCTCGTCGAGCCGCATCATCAGCATCGCCCCGACCGCGGCCGGGTTGGTGGGGTCGAACTTCTCACGCAGGAGCTGCGTGACGTCCGCGGGCACGCCGAGCGCCTCGAACGCCTCGTGGACCGCCATCGGGTCGGAACCGGTCGCGATCGTGAGCGCCCGGATGCGGTCAGCGTCGTTGAACGCTGTCGCGACGGGGGCTAGACGTGCGACTTCGGGTCGGCTGCCGGCGATCAGGAGTACGTCGTGATCGTGATCCTGGTCCGGGAGCGACCCCGCGTGCGGGTCGTACTCCGTCATGCTCGGGGTTCCTCACAGCGGGGGAGCTTGCCTTGCGGGCCTCAGAAGTGTGAACCGCCAAGAGGCCACGCGTCGAGCCCTCATGCCCCGGAACGGCCAGGAACACTCGTTCGGGCTACGCAAGAGGGGTGCATGACTACGCCGTGTGAGCTGCTAGGCTAAGCCAGGTCGCTGCGGATGTAGTTCAATGGTAGAACATCAGCTTCCCAAGCTGAATACGCGGGTTCGATTCCCGTCATCCGCTCCATCCTCATTCCCGCAGATCAGCGGCGTGCGGGTCTGCTCTGAGAGGCCGATCCCCTCGGGCGTGTTGGCTGGCGTGCGATCGACGTGTCGACCCGATGACCATTTACGGCCATGTCCCGGACAAGGCCGCGCTGTTCGATGGCGTGATCGAGCTTGTCCTCGCGCAGGTCCAACTGCCCGCACTCACGGGGCGGTGGGCCGAGGACCTGCGCGCGGTCGCGCGCGCGGCGCGGACCGCCGTCCTCGCCCACCCGCAGGTCGTTTCGTTGCTCGGGACGCGATCGCCGATCACGCAGCCGGCGTTCGCATTGGTGGAAGCGGTGACCTCGGTCCTGCTCGAGGCCGGTCTGAGCGAGGAGCAGGCCGCCGACGGGTTCGACTGTGTCGGCCGCCTCGTCATCGGTCACGCGTTGGCCGAAGCCGGAGCCCTCGGGCGGCGATGTCGATGGCGGGGAAGACGCGCACCGCCAGGCGCAGGAGACACTTCCGGCGGATCGCCACCCCGCGCTGGCCCGTATCCAGCGCCGGGGTCCGGCACGACCCCGACCGGCTCTTCGAGCTGGCCCTCGACGGCCTCGTCCTCGCGCTCGAAGACCGTCACGCGAGGAATCCGACCCGCGCTGCCCCTTCTTGACGTCGGCGCGCACGGGGGAGCCGTCGACCCTCGCGGTCACCGCGACGACGGCACCCCCCATCCACAGCAGACATGCGATGCTCCGCCGGTGTCGAACTACGATGCCGAGCCCTGGCACGAGCTGTTCGGGGCGACGGCCGGTGCCGGCGCAGCTTTGGCAGGTTTGGTCTTCGTCGCCGTGTCGATCAACATCGCCCAGATCCTGCAACTGCGGGGCGCGCCCGAGCGTGGGCTGCAGACCGTGTTGCTCCTGCTGGGGTCCGTCGTGGTCAGCGTGTTCGGGTTGGTGCCGCAACCGACCACAGCGCTCGCCGTCGAGACGGTGGGTCTCGGTGCGGCCCTCCTCGTCTTCTTCGCGGTCTCGTCTCGACAAGTGCTCGCCGGCACGCAGGGCCATCCCTGGTGGATCGCCTCCCGCCTCTTGACGTTGCTGCCGGGCAGTGCGGCCTACGTCGTTGGTGGAATCAGCCTGCTGATCGGATGGGGCGGCGGACTGGCGTGGTTCGTCGCCGGCATTGTCAGCGCCTTTCTGGGCGCGATAGTCAACGCGTGGGTGCTGCTCGTGGAGATCTTGCGCTGACGGACCTGTCCGGGCTGCGTGGACCCCGAGCCCGAAATCCCGGCGTTGAGTACGCGCGCCAGCGTGCCCGCAGCGAGCGCGGGCATGGTGAGGAACTCGATGTCGTCGGGCACCCCGGCCACAGCGCATCACTGTTGGTCATCGGCGCAGGACCTTGGGAGGTAGAGCTCGCGGTCGCTCATCGCGTGCCGCGGGCGCAGGCATCGGTGAGATAGACCGCGACCAAGGCGTTCTCCATCCGCACGGACCCCGTCGGTGTCCCTGATCGGCCTCGGCCGACGGTTCTGAGTCTGGCCGCCCTGCGTGGACGTCATCCGCCTCAGGCCGTTGACGTCATACCCCCCAGGGGTAAGATGGCATTTTGGACTCAACTCCTTGGAAGGATCGTGTAGCCATGCAGCCCCAGAGCGGTCACCACCAGCACCACACCGGTGAGAACGCGGATCGGAGCTGGAAGTCGGTCTCCTGGTCGACGGCTGCGGCAGCGACGCTGCACTGCCTGACCGGCTGCGCGATCGGCGAGGTGCTCGGCATGGTCATCGGTACCGCCTTCGGGTTGCACAACGCGGCGACGGTGGTGTTGTCGATCGCGCTGGCTTTCCTGTTCGGCTACGGCCTGACGATGCGCGGTGTCCTGCGCGCAGGCGTTGGCTTCCGCGCCGCACTCGGAGTCGCACTGGCCGCCGACACCGTTTCGATCACGGTCATGGAAATCCTCGACAACGCCGTCGTCCTCGCGGTTCCGGGAGCCATGAACGCCGGACTCGACAGTGTGCTGTTCTGGGGCTCGCTCGCCTTCTCGCTGGTCGTCGCCTTCCTGCTGACCACGCCGGTGAACCGCTGGATGATCAGTCGCGGCAAGGGCCACGCCGTCGTCCACGCCTACCACCACTGACCTTCTCCGCCCGGCGAGGCACTTCCAACGGCTGGTGGGGCCGAGCACACTGAGCGCCTTGAACACGGGGAGGACGATTCGGATGCGACACCAGACCTTGCTCATCAGGTTCGAACCGCAGGCGACACCGCCCGAGGGTGAACCGCCCAGCTTCAATGTCAAGTCCGGGCCCGGGACGATAACGCTGCTGGACGGCGACGAGGCTGGGTTACCCAGAGGTGTCTTACGAGACCCACGTCGCGATGACCGGTGAGACAACCTTCCTTGAGGACGGCGAGATCGCAGTCGACGGTGGCGGCTTCCGGTTACAGACGGTCGGCACGGGGACAATCGAGCCCTCCGCGGAGGAGGGCACACTGCGCGGCGCAGTCGTGTGGCGGGTCGAAGGAACCGGTCGGATGAGCGGCGCCGTTGGTCTGTTGTCTTCGAACTTCGAGTTCCAGCCTGCGCGGGGAACCGCGATCGAACAACAGATCCTTCAGCTCATCCTGACCTGACGAGCTGTTGGAGGGTACAAATACGCCCAACAATTCTTTCCTGGACAGGGCCCGCAGACGCGGCGCATGCAAATCTGCGTGGACGAGCTGGAACCCGGATGGCGGCCAGACGATGAGATCTTCGTCGACCTACCGGACGAGCAGGTGGCGCGCTGTCGCATCGTGAACGTGACCGAAGACGGCACTGTCCAGGTCGTGCCCGAGCACGAGGTCGTCGCCGCTAAGACCCTGTGGTCAGGCTCGCTCAGAGGCCAGGCACCTACGGACCGACGGGTCATTCACGGGCCATTTGCCCGGGTACACGGCGGTCAACGATGGCAGGCCGGACAGCCAGGTCAGCGACCAGACCGCGCCAGGACACGCTGGTTCCTAAGCTGCTGTCGTCGGAGTAAATCCGGAGCGAACCGTCCAGTCATGGACATCACTCGATGACACCAGCCGTCACAGAGCCGCACGTAGGACGGCATAGAAGGGCACCAGCAACCATCAATGCGGATGGTCCATGGTCATTCGGCCCAGGTCGCCATCGACGAACAACTGACCATGCCGGGTCACCTCTAAACCGTCCCTGGCCTCACCCTGTCGTCCCAACGATCTGCGGGAAACCCGATGGCGGGCTGCTCGGTGCGGCGGGCAAGGTACTGCCCGTGAGTTCACCGCCGACGATGCACCTCATGGTCGGCTTGCCTGGGGTGGGCAAGACCACCCTTGCTCGCGAGCTGGAGCGGGCTGGCGGCACCTTGAGACTGACACCCGACGACTGGATGGTGCCTCTGTTTGGGCTGCAATGGGTGGACTTCGCCGGAAAGCGCGACATCCTCGAAGGCAGGCTTGTGTGGGTCGGCCACCAGGTGTTGCGAGCGGGCGTCTCTGCGATCCTCGACTTCGGCTGCTGGTCCCCTGACGAGCGATACGCCCTCCACGCGGTCGCCGACCTCGCCGGCGCCGAGTTCCGGCTGCACTACGTGACTCTTCCCGAGGATGAGCGCAGGGAGCGGGCGACCGCGCGGTGGCGCGACGCCCCCCAAGAGACCTTCGAGATGACCCTTGCAGATCATGAACGGTTCCATGCCCAGTTCACCCCACCCTCCAACGACGAGTTCCATGGCTCCTCACTTCCTCGACCTCCAGCGCCGTTCGAGAGCTGGCCCACTTGGGCTTCTGATCGTTGGCCTACGCTCCCTCGCTTAGACACGTGACCACGGCGGGTGCCATGCCGATGTCGCGGAGGGATGGCCAACGCGGCCCCCTTGCGGCTGAGCAGCGCGCCAAGCGTCCAACGGGCGTGCGATACGTGGGTGCAACCCGGGGTCAATCACGGTCACTCAGGCCGCCGACAAGCCGCACGTCACGGCCTCTGCCGCGCCGACGGATAGTGTTCCAAAGCTGAATACGCGGGTTCGATTCCCGTCATCCGCTCCATCCCTGTTTCCGCAGCTCAGCGGCATGATTCTTGGGTATCGAAGCTCAGCGGCGGCCGGGCGTGTCGAGCTGCGAGCGATCGGCTCACGCCCCCGTGCAGCCGGCGCACCGTCTTCACCGTCCGGCCCAGCGCTCTTGTGCTCGTCGACGAGCTTGCTCAGCCGCTCGATGACCGGCCAGTCCGCCGCACCCGCTGCGCGCTGATAGATCTGCTCGGGTGGGCGGATCGCCGTCAGGCCGTGCAGATACCGGGAACCGCCACCTCGACGAACACGTGCGGGGACGCCTCGACGCTCTCCGGGTAGTTGGTCAACGTCTGCTGGAACTCCGGCGCGGTGAACGCGACGCGGAGTGCTTCGGCCGACTCCCACGTGGCGATGTTGATGAATGTCGCGCTGCCTGCGGTGCCGCGGTGTAGTTGGGCGCGGATGTAGCCCGGCTGGCGTTTCATGAATGCCGCGTCCTCGGACCAGACCCGCAGGAACCCCTCCACGTCGTCGGTGTCCATGGTGAAGAGGTTGACCAGCTTGATCGGCCCGTCGTGGCTGCCGATCTGCTCAGCGTAGGTGACGTGGCGGTCCATCTCCTGGAACTTCATGCCGGTTCCTTCCTTGTCGGTTTGGTCGTGAGGCGCGAAGCCAGGGTGCGCAGGACGCGGGACGCGGCCTGCAACTCGGCGAGGGGAATGTCCGTGGTGAGTCCGTCGATCCATTCCTGCTGCGCGGCTTGGAGGCTCTTGTAGCTCGCTGTGCCGCTGTCGGTGAGCCTGAACAGCGGGGATCGCGCATGGTCGGCGTTGGGCTGTGCGGCGAGCAATCCGTCGTCGACGAGCCGGTTGACCGAGGCCTGGACGCTCTGGCGGGTCAGCCCCATCCGGCGCGCGACGCGCGGGACCGACAACGGCTCGCCTGCGAGAGCGATCGCGCCGAGCACCTGCCAGCGCGCGGCGGTCAGCCCTTGCGAGGCGGTGAGCTGATCGCCTGCCGCGAGGAGCAGGCCGTTGATCCGGAACACGTCGAGTACGAGGTCTGTGCCCGCTACCACCGCAACCGACATGACAGGAGTCTGTCATTACGACAGTCTTCTGTCCATGTGTTCGTCGGACCGGCGGACACCGGTGAGCGCGAGAAGTCCGCGAGCGCCCCGAGGGCACCAAACGCAGTGGGCTTGAATCATGCGGGCGTCGACGCTGACGCCGGGAGCATGATGCACTGGGAGGACGTGTGTGCCATGACACGACTGGTGCGGTGACTGACTTGGACATCCTCCGAGCCCGCTTCGGGAACGTGCGGTGGATCGGTGGCGGGAGCGGTGCTGGTAAGTCGACCATTGCTCGGCGTCTGGCGGCGCAGTACGGCTTACACGTGTATGCGACCGACGACGTCATGTGGGACCACGCAGCGCGCAGTACGCAGGAATCTGCACCACAGCTGTCCGAGTTCGTCGCCATGAGCGCGGATGACCGCTGGCTGAGCCGGTCTCCGAAGGAGATGCTCGACACTTTTCACTGGTTTCGTGGCGAGGCGTTCAACCTTATCGTTGATGATCTACTATCGGCGATATCGACGGAGCCAGTCGTCATCGTGGAAGGTTTCAGACTGCTTCCCTGTCTTGTTGAGCCATTGCTTAGCAGGCCAAGCCAGGCCGTCTGGCTACTCCCGACGCCCCGGTTCCGCCGCGCTGCATTCGCTCGTCGTGGCACAATGTGGGATATTCCGAACACGACGAGCGATCCACAACGAGCGCAGCAGAATCTGCTGGAGCGCGACGAAATGTTTACTGGCCGCCTCAGCCGGGAGGTAAAGGCAAGGAAGCTGCCCTTTGTGGACGTCGACAACTCGATGAGCGAGGAGTGGCTGACCCATACTGTGGCGACGATGCTGCATCTTTGAGTCAATGCGTTGCCCGTGCGCACCAGCGAGATCGCGGTGGTCGCGCGACGGCCGAGGAGCCCCGTGATCGACGTCGCTCATTAGCACAGGACGGTATGCGGAATAACAGGAAGACCGGCATAATCCGGCAGCAGCGTCGCGAATTCAGCAGTTTGGGAGCGTCATTGCCCGTCACGAGCGCGACGACGTGGCCGAGTACGAAGCACCAGCACGAAGACCCTGAAGGTGCACCCTGATCCACCTTTTGCCAGGCGTGGGGTCCAGCCGAGTTGGTCCCGTGGGTTGGCCAAGAGGTCGCGGGTGTAACTACCGGACCTCTGGGCGGCAGCGGTCCTGCAGGGTTGGCACACCTGGGCCGTCGAGGTCGTCGCAATAGCGCTCACGCCCGGCCATAGCCATGGTCAGGGCCAAGGTGGTACCCCGCACGAGCGGGCCGTCGCCGTGGGCGAACGATCCGTCGGTCGCCTCCAGCCGGAGGCCGGCGATGGCCGTCTTGCTCGCGACAGCGAAGTTGCGACTCGCGAAGAAGGTCGCGACGGCGGTGAGCCCCTCGAGTGACGGAGTGCGGTCGACACCGAGGGGTCGGCGGATGTCCTGGGCATGGACAACGACCTCGCCCAGCCAGGCGGGGGTGTGCCGCGATGCCGCGCGGGTGCTGGCGACGACGGACCGGAAGCGGCTGAGGGTCTCGGCCGGGGTGTCGCCCCGATGCTCGGCGAGTCTGCGGGCGTTGTGAACGTCAGCATCGAAGCGTGCGCCGACCATGCTGGTGATCCACCGGAAGCCACCGGTGCTCGCCGCGGCCGTCAGGTGGGCGACCACCTCTTCGACGCTCCACCGATCGCAGAGCGATTGCGTGGCCCACTGGTCGTCGTCGAGGTCGGCCAAGTCCTCGGCCAGGGCAGCGCGCTCGGCATGGATGGCAGACCACAACTCGTCGCGGGTTTGCAGCAGGACGGGATCGGACATGTTGGGGCCTCCAGGCAAGGTGATGCATCCGGGCGGTAGACCGGGGGCTGACCCCGTACTCATCGCTACTTCAAGACCCGCGTCGGTCGGTCTCATCGCGGAGGGGCGGATCTCCTCGAACGTCTTGCCTGCGGGATCGGCGAGGTCTCAGTCGAGGTAGCGCAGGCCGGGGAAGATGGGGCAGGCCGGTGCCCCAGCCGACCACGACCGCGACCAGCAGACCGGTTCCGAGGAACTCGGCCAGCGGGATGCCGTCAAGCATGAACGGCGGGCGCGAGGACCTGCGACGCCAGCAGCAATGCATCGGGCCGAACCCGGTAGTAGATCCACGTGCCGCGTCGTTCGCCGCTGATCAGTCCGGCCTCGCGCAGCACCTTGAGGTGATGGGAGATCGTCGGGCCGGTCAGGTCGAACACCTCCGACAGGTCACAAACGCATGCCTCGCCGCCCGAGTGCGAGGCGATCAGGGACAGCAGGCGCAGCCGGACCGGGTCGCCCATCGCCTTGAACACCCGCGCCAGCTCGACGGCGTGGGGCGCGGTGAGGGGCTCGCGGACCAACGGGGAACAGCACTCACCACCGGTCGGGGCGTCGGTCGACGGCAGCTCTTGCTTCGACACATCTCTATCTTGACAGATTTCAAACTACGCGCAAGCCTTGTCTTGACGAACGTCGAATCAGACGTCCGCTGGCGAAGGAGGAGCTGCCATGTCCCGTGTTCAGTTGGCGCTGCGGGTGTCGGACCTGGAGGGGTCGATCGACTTCTACCGGTCGCTGTTCGGAGCCGAGCCCGCCAAGCGGCGCCCGGGGTACGCCAACTTCGCGATCGCCGAGCCGCCGTTGAAGCTGGTGCTGATCGAGGGCGAGCCGGACCAGGCCACGGTGCTCGACCACCTGGGCGTCGAGGTGGCAGACACCGACGAGGTGAGCGCAGCGACCGCCCGGTTGTCCGGTTTGGGTCTGGCCACTGCCGAGGAGAACGACACGACCTGCTGCTACGCACTGCAGGACAAGGTGTGGGTGCGCGGGCCCGGCAGTGAGCCGTGGGAGGTGTACACGGTCAAGGCCGACGCCCCCGACGCCATCAGCGTCCGCCCCGACAACCGGTCCGGCCCGTGCGAGTGCGGCGCCCCGGTCGCCGACGGAGCCGAGCTCAAGCCCTGCTGCTGACCATCGCCGACCAGTAGGTCACGGGCGCGCCTGCGTCACGTCGTGGGCATCGCGCGGGGGCTGAACGTGACGGCTCTCGCCTCGGGAATGGCGTTGTACAGGGCGTCCGCCACACGTTGACCGAGAGTGTCGGCGGCCGAGACGGGCATGTCGGGGCGGACCCACCCCTCGACGTCGATGCGCAAGGTGCGCCCGGTCCAGCGGGCACGGGCGTGCGCATGGGCGACACCGGGCACGGTGGCGGCAGCTTCCTCGGCCGCGGTGATGATGTCGGCGTCCACGCCGTCGAGCAGTCGCCGTCCGATGTCCGTGGTCACCTCCCAGCCGACGTGGCAGATGAACAAGGTCACCGCGAGGCCTGCCACCGGATCGCCCCAGGGTTGGCCTGCGGCGACGGCGATCAGCCCGATGACCGCACCGCCGGACGACAGTGCGTCGAGCCACGAGTGCCTGGCGTCGCTGATCAGGGTGGCGGACTGGATACGTCGGCCGACGCGGAGCTTGTAGCGGGCGACGAGCTGGTTGCCGACGATCCCGATGACGGCGGCGGCAATCCCCGCGCCGACATGCTGGGTGGGCTGCTGCGAGATCAGCTTCTGCACGCTTTCGTATCCGGCGAAGACGGCGCTCGCCCAGATCACCAGGGCAACCCCCAGTCCTGCGAGGTCTTCGGCTCGTTCCAGGCCGTAGGGGTAGCGCTCCGACGCCGTGTGCCTGCTGATGCGAAAGCCGAGGAACACCACGGCGCTGGTGGACACGTCCGACAGGTTGTGCAGGGCGTCGCTGAGCAAGGCGACCGAGCCGGTGAAGATGGCCACGACGAGTTCCAGCAGGCCGGTGATCGCGAGTCCGATCGCGCTGATTCCGACTGCGCGATCCGCCTGACGTCGCTCTTCGGTGTCGTTGTGGCGGGGAGGTGCGGTGGCGGGCTCGCGTACCCCGTTGACGTTGTGCACAGTGCCAGTGTGCCCTCGGCACAGCACTGTTACTCCGGTCTTGTATGCCCCCGGCCGACCGCGCCACCATCCTCGGTGGCGGCCTCGGCTTCAGCGGTTGGTCACGATCTAGTGGCTGCCGGTAACGATCGATGGCCCGGCACGGAGCTGCAGGGTGTGGCTGGTGATGTTCTGACCAAGGGCGGCAACATCGCGTTGCTGCATCGCTCGGCTGTTGAGCAGAGCCGTCTACAGGCGGTCGTGCGCTGGTCGGACCCGGGCGGTGCGGAGGTTGACGTCGCGGCGTTGTTGCTGAACCCGGACGGGCGCGTGCGGTCGGACGAGGACTTCGTGTTCTACAACGCCCCCAGCGGCGGAGGCGGCGCCGTGCGCCTGCTCGGCAAGCGGACCGGGGACGACACCGCCGAAGACCGGGTGGCGGTGGACCTGGAGGCACTTCCACCTGACGTAGGCACAGTCGTGATCCTGGCCAGTCTCGATGCCAGCGACGGAGTGGGCTTTGGAGATATCGGCGATCTCGCACTGGATATCGTCGATGCGGGCGGAGCGTCTCGCGTCCGGTACGACATCGTCGGAACCGGTCGGGAAACGGCGATGGTGCTGGGCGAGCTGTATCTGCGCGGCGAGGAGTGGAAGTTCCGGGCAGTCGGACAAGGGTGGGATTCTGGCCTGGCCGGGCTGGCCACCGACTATGGCATTGATGTCGCTGATCCCCACGACCTCGATGCACCGCAGGCAGCCGAAGCGGAGTCCGGGATTGCCGTTCAAGAAGGCAGCGAGGCAGACCCGCCTGCCGGGCTGATCGAACCTCTGGTCGTCCTCGGCATGAGCGAGATGACCACACAGTCGGCCGGACTGAATGGTGAGGCCCCCCTCGTTTCCGCAGGTGGGCTGAGCACTGCACCGGTGAGACGGCAACACACGGGCGTACGGACCCGCAAGAAGCGCACCACCGCCGCCACACTTCCGCCCCTGACATTGGCCGTGGACCCGAGCTGGCAGCCTGCCCGCCTCTTTTCCATCATCGGCGTCGGCAATGCCGCGGACCAGGAACGGCGGGCGACATCGGCCCTGCTGTCGACGATGATGGCCGTGCGCGAGTTCGGGCGGGCGTTGGTGGCCCGCTTTGGGGGTCCGGCCGGGGTGATCGAAACCTATCTCGAGGTGCCATTCACCCTTGACGAGCGCACCTCCATTCCCGACGGTGTGATCCGGGTGGCGCGCGGCGGCCGGATCTGGACTGCGCTCTTGGAGGTCAAGACCGGCACCAGCTCATTGCGGAACGAGCAGGTCGAGCGGTACCTGGACTTGGCTCGCCAGCAGGGTTACGACGCCGTAATCACCCTGTCCAACGATCTCGGCCCGGTCGGCGGCGCACACCCGCTCAACGTCGACGGACGCAAGCTACGCAAGGTCGGACTACATCACATAGCCTGGTCGGAGGTGCTGCACGAGGCGCAGATGCAGCTCGCCCACCGCGGCG
>DASWUV010000094.1:0-9138 GCA_036401495.1 Pseudonocardia sp.
GGGATCACGATGACGCTGGTCGTCGTCGGCCTGTGCCGCATGCGTCCGCTCCACTTCCGCCCCCGCCGCCCACCCCTCTGGTGAGGTGAGTCGTGCAGCTGGGCACGGCGAGTTGGGCGTTTGGGCACGGCGGGCCGGCCCGGAGGAGGGTGAGTCGTGCTCGTTTGCCCCACTCCCTGTGCCAAGTTGCACGACTCACCCTGGGGTTTGCCGTGCTTGTTTGCCCCACTCCCTGTGCCCAGTTGCACGACTCACCCTGGGGTTTGCCGTGCTCGTTTGCCCCACTCCCTGTGCCCAGTTGCACGACTCACCGGAGGGGGGCTGCGCCGTCCGAGGGGATCGCTTCCCTGATGTCGGGGGTCCGGTAGCCCTCGGCGGCGAACGCGTTGCGCACCGAGCGGGCGACGTCATCGACGCGGCTGAACGGGACGAGCGCGATCGCGGAGCCGCCGAACCCGCCCCCGGTCATCCGCGCCCCGAACGCGCCGCCCACGCGGGCCATCTCGCACGCCAGGTCCAGCTCGCGGCACGACACCTCGTAGTCGTGGGCCAGCGAGGCGTGCGAGGCGTCGAGCAGCGGGCCGATGTCGGCGATCCGGCCGTCGTCCAGCAACGCGACGACCTCCCGCACGCGGGCGATCTCGGTGACGATGTGCCGCGCCCGGCGCAGCAGCTCGCCGTCGAGCCGCTCCAGGTCGCGTTCCGTCGCCTCGCGCAGGCTGTGCAGCCCCAACGCCTCGGCCGCCTTCTCCACCGCGGCCCGGCGCTGTCCGTACTGCCCGTCGGCGAGCCGGTGTCGCACCTTCGTGTCGATGACGAGCAGGCGCAGGCCGTCGTCGTTGGGCGCGAACGGCACCTGCCGAGTCGAGCCGTCGCGGGTGTCGAGCAGCAGGGCGTGCCCCGCCTTGGCCAGCAGGGACGCGGCCTGGTCCATCCCACCGGTTGCGGCGCCGACCACCTCGTTCTCGGCCCGCACACACGCTCGGGCGAGCTCTTTCCGGCCGTCGGTGCTGTCGCCGAGCCCGAGCCCGTTCAGTGCGTCAACGGCCAACGCCGTGGCACATTCCAGCGCCGCCGACGACGACAACCCGGCACCCAGCGGCACGGTGTCGATCACCTCGACGTCCAGCCCGGCGACGGTGTGGCCTGCCTCCCGCAACGCCCACACCACCCCGGCCGCGTAACCCGCCCATCCCGAAGGCGAGCCCGGCCCGATCTCGTCGAGCGCGATGTCGACGACCTCCGACTCAGCTGCGCTGTGCAGCCGCATCCGCCCGTCCGTCCGCGGCGTCGCGTCCACGATCGTGCGCTCGGCGATCGCGAAGGGCAGACACAGGCCCTCGGCGTAGTCGACGTGCTCGCCGATGAGGTTGACCCGACCTGGCGCGGCCCAACGGCCACCCGCGCTGCTCACGAACCGGCCGCCCGCAGCCGGTCGGCGATCTGCTCCGGGGTGACGTCGTTGATCCACGCGCCGACGCCCGACTCCGACCCGGCGAGGTACTTGAGCTTGCCCGGGGCTCGGCGCAGCGAGAACAGCTGCAGGTGCAGGCGGGTGAGGTCACGTCCGGTGTGGACGGGAGCCTGGTGCCACCCCGCGATGTAGGGCAGCTCCATCGGCTCGCCGAAGACCCGCTCGAGCCGGTGAAGCAGTTCCCGGTAGAGGACGGCGAGCTCGTCGCGTTCGGCCTCGTTCAACGCGGCGATGTCGGGCACCGGCCGGTGCGGCACGAGGTGCGCCTCGACGGGCCAGCGCGCCGCGGCGGGGACGTAGCAGGTCCACGCCTCGCCGTCGAGCACGATCCGGGCGCCCGACTTGCGTTCGGCGTCGAGCACGTCGCCGAGCAGATCGCGGCCGGTCCGTTGCCGGTGCTCCGCGGCCTGGGTGATGAGCGCCGCGGTGCGCGGCGTGACGAACGGGTAGGCGTAGATCTGCCCGTGCGGGTGCTGCAGCGTCACCCCGATCTCCTTGCCGCGGTTCTCGAACGGGAACACCTGCTCCACCCCCGGCAGCGCCGAGAGCTCCGCGGTCCGGTCGGCCCACACCTCGATCACCGTGCGCACCCTGGACACCGGCAGCGACCCGAACGACGCGTTGTGGTCGCTGGTGAAGCACACGACCTCGCAGCGCCCGATCGCAGGCCGCTGCGGCCACAGCGCGCTGCCGTCGACTTCGCTCGCCACAGCCGGTGCGGTCTGGGTGAACGAGGGGAAGCGGTTCTCGAACACGACCACGTCGTAGGACGGCGCCGGGATCTCGGACGGCTCGCGGCCGGGCAGTGTCGGGTCGAGCGGGCAGTGATCGGCGGGCGGCATGTAGGTGCGGTCCTGGCGGTGCGCGGCGATCGTCACCCACTCGCCGGTCAGCACGTCGTACCGCATCGTCGAGCCGTTCGTGACGTGCGGCAGGTCCCGCGTGTCCGGCAGCACCTCGCGCGTGGGAGTGACGTCGTCGAAGTAGAACAGCTCCCGCCCGTCGGCCATCAAGGCCGCAGTCTTCCTCACGCCGCCAGCACTACCCTTCCGCAACTGCTCTCCAGGATCTGCCGCGCGTCCGGCTGCAGCTCCCCGTCGCTCACGACGACATCAACTTCACTCAGCATCGCGATGGTGCACAGTCCAACGACACCCCACTTCGAGTTGTCCGCCACCACCGCGACCCGCCGCGCGCTGGCCACCAACGCACGGTTCGTCTCGGCCTCGACGAGGTTGGGCGTGGTGAAGCCCGCCTCGACGTCCATGCCGTGTACGCCCATCAGGAGCCAGTCGACGTGCAGTCGCCGCAGCGCCGCGACCGCCACGGGCCCGACGAGCGCGTCCGAAGGAGTGCGCTCGCCGCCGGTCAGTACCACGGTCATGTCGTCGCGACCCGCCGCGTGGAGCACCTCGGCCACCCGCAGCGAGTTGGTGACGATGGTGAGCCGGGGAATGCCCAACAGCGCCGACGCGACGGCGTGGGTGGTCGTGCCCGCCGACAGCGCGACGGAGGCGCCGGGCTCCACCAGCTGCACGGCCGCCTCGGCGATCGACTGCTTCGCCGCCGTGTGCAGGTGCGACTTCGCCGCGAAACCCGGTTCGTCGACGCTGCTGCCCGCAACCGTCGCCCCGCCGTGCACGCGCGTGACGAGCCCGCGCGCGGCCAACACCTCGATGTCGCGGCGGATCGTCATGTCGGAGACGCCCAGGCGTTCGACCAGCTCCGACACGCGCGCTCCGCCGGTGGTGCGCACCTCGTCGAGGATCAACTCCTGGCGCTGGCGGGCAAGCACGTGCTCAGGCCCCTTCCCGCACGACGGCGACCGATCCCGAACCGACCGTGATCATACCGTTATGAGCCGCCCCTGTGACCAGGTCCACCCCGTCGACAGGCACCTCGGCGACGTCGTCGCTCCGGTTGAGCACGAACAGGTACCGGCCCCTCCGGACGATCTCGACGCCAGTCCGCGCACCCGGGTTCTGCCGGACGCCCGCCTCGCGCACAAGCCGCTCGGCAAGCGCGGCGGTGCCTCCCTCGTCCAAGCGGGTGGCGACGTACCAGGCTGTTCCTTGCCGGGTGACCGCGGGCGTGCCTGCCACTGGCCCGTCCACGTACGACGCCACGACCTCCGCGCCCGACACGGTGAGCACCTCGGTCCACAGGTCGGCGCGCGACCCGTCGTCGAGCGTCACCGACTCGCCCGGCAGCAGCGGCGCGAACTCCTCCGACCGGACGCCGAGCAGGTCGCGGAACGCCCCGGGGTAGCCGCCGAGCCGGATGTGGTCACGCTCGTCGACGATGCCCGAGAAGTAGGTGACCAGCACGTGCCCGCCCCGTTCGACGACGGCCGCCAATGCGGGCGCGACGGTGTCCGAGCACAGGTACAACGTCGGGACGACGACGAGCCCGTATCCCGAGAGATCGGCCGAGGGATGCACGACGTCGACGGTCGCGCCGAGGTCGGTCAGCGCCTTGTGCCACCGGTTCGGGGCGTCCTCGTAGCGCAGTGCGCCCGAAGGGTGCGAGGCGAGGTCGCACGCCCACCAGGAGTTCCAGTCCCACAGCAGGGCGACGTCGGCCTCGACCGGCGAGCCCGCCACCTCCCCGATCGCCTTCAGGGCGGCGCCCAGCTCGATCACCTCGCGGAACCGCGCCGAGTCCCGTCCCGCGTGCGGCAGCAACGCCGAATGGAACTTCTCGCCGCCCGCCTGCGAAGCGCGCCACTGGAAGAACCCGACGCCGTCGGCCCCGCGCGCGACGTGGCGCAGCGAGTCCAGCAGCAGCTCACCCGGCCGCTTCGCGACGTTCACCGGCTGCCAGTTCACCGCGGACGTCGACGACTCCATCAGCAGCCACGACCCGCCCGCGACCCCGCGCGTCAGGTCGTCGGTGAACGCCTGCTCCGCGCGCGGGTGCGGCAGCCGGTGGTCCAGGTAGTGGTCCTGGCTGACCACGTCCATCTCGGGCGCCCAGGCGAAGTAGTCCTGTTCGGACTGGTGCGAGCTGACCATGAAGTTCGTCGTGACCGGCACGCGGGAATGCCGACTCAGGACGTCCCGCTCGGCGCGGTGGTAGTCGAGCAGCGCATCGGAGGAGAAGCGCGCGAAGTCCAGCTCGTGCGTCGGGTTCGGCACCGCAGGCGTGATGCGTGGCGGCAGGACCTGCTCGAAGTCGGTGTAGTGCTGGCTCCAGAACGCCGTGCCCCACGCGTCGTTGAGCTTGTCGATGTCCCCGTAGCGCTCGACGAGCCAGCGCCGGAACGCCGCGGCCGACACGTCGCACCAGCACTTGCCGTTGTGACAGCCCAGTTCGTTGGACACGTGCCACAGCCGTACCGCAGGGTGCTGCCCGTAGCGCGTCGCCATCTGTTCGACGAGCGCCAGCGCGTGCTCGCGGAACACCGGCGAACTGGGGCACCAGGACTGCCTGCTGCCCGGCCAGAGCGTGTGTCCGGCGTGGTCGACGGGGAGGATCTCCGGGTGGTTCGTCGTGAGCCACGGCGGAGGCGCGGCCGTCGCCGTCGCCATGTCGATCGCGATCCCGCCGTCGGCCAGGAGGCCGACGACCTCGTCGAGCCACCCGAAGTCGAACTCGCCTGGCCGCGGTTCGAGCAGCGCCCACGAGAAGACGCCGAGTGTCACGAAGCCGACGCCCGCCTCGCGCATGAGCTCCACGTCCTCGCGCCACACCTCGCGCGGCCACTGCTCGGGGTTGTAGTCACAGCCGAGCGCGATACCGGCAAAGGGAAAGCTCATCCCTTCGTGCTCCCCAAGGTCAGGCCCGAGACGAACTGCCGTTGCAGTGCGAAGAAGATGATCAGCACGGGCAGCATGGCGAGGACCGAGCCTGCGGACAACAGGTTGTAGTCGGTGAAGAACTGGCCCTGCAGGCTGTTGAGCGAGCTCGTGATCGGGAACTTGTCGCCGCTCTGCAGCAGGACCGTGGCCCAGAAGAACTCGTTGTAGACCCACGTGACCTGCAGCGTCGCCAACGCCGCCAGCGGCGGCCTGCACAGCGGCAGCGTCAGCTGGAAGAACTGCCGCGTGATGCTTGCGCCATCCACCCGCGCCGACTCGTAGATCTCCGCCGGGATCGTCTTCATGTAGTTCGACAGGACGAACGTGCAGAAGCCGAGCTGGAAGGCGACGTTGACGAGGATGACACCCAGCTGGTTGTTGAGCAGTGTGCCCGAACTGGACAGCCAGAACGGCAGCTGAATGGCCCGGAAAAGACGGTACACCGGCACCAGCAGCGCCTGCGGCGGCAACAGGTTCGCCGCCAGGAACACGGCGAGCAGCGTCAGGTTGAACCTGAAGCTGAACCGCGCCAGCACGAACGCCATGCAGGAGGCGAGGAACAGCGTGATGACCACCGCCGGGACGGTGATCACCGCCGAGTTCCAGAAGTGCAGGCCGAAGTTCCCCTGTTTCCAGGCGTTGACGTAGTTCTGGAACGTGAAGCCGCCGAACGACACGTAGCCGTGGATGGCCGTGTAGGCGTAGTCGCGGAACGAGTTGAGCACCGCCCACGCGATCGGGAAGAGCCACGACAGCGCCACGACCCACAGGAAGACGTGCAGCACGATGCGCTTCGGGGGCGTGCGGCGGCGGCGCTTCTGCCGAGCAGGCCCGATGACGGGCAGCTCCACGGTGGTCGTCGTCGTCACTTGCCCCGCTCCTCTCGCAGCACGATGCTCACGTAGATCGCCACGAAGATCGAGCTGATCAACAGCATGATCGTAGCCATCGCCGAGCCGAAGCCGATCCGGCTGGCCTCGCCGACGACGTTGGCCGTGACCAGCGTGGCGATCAGCTCCAACCCGTTGCGGCCCTTGTTGATGACCCAGACGAGGTCGAAGGCGCGCAGTGACTCGATCACCGTCACGACCAGGATGATGACGTTGATCGGCCGCATCACCGGGAAGATGATGCGGAAGAACGTCTGGGTCTCCGACGCGCCGTCGATCGCGGCGGCCTCGCGCAGCGTCCCGTCGACTGCCTTCAGCCCGGCCAAGTACAGCAGCATGATGTAGCCGATGTGCCGCCAGCTGGTGGCGACGAGCGCGGCCCACAGGTTGTAGTGCGGATCGCCGTACCAGTCCACGGTCGTGCCGAGCACGGCGTTGAGCAGGCCCTGGTCGTGGGAGTAGATCAACTGCCAGATGAAGGCGACGAGCGCGAGGCTCAGCACCACCGGCAGGTAGATCGCGGTCTGGTAGAAGCGGCCGAACCGCAGCTCCTTGTCCAGCAGCACCGCGAGGAACATCCCGATCGGCGTCGCGACCAGAAACAGCACCAGCAGGAACGCCAGGTTGTGCTGCAGCGCAGGCCAGAAGGGCGGGTAGTTGGTGGCGACGTTGACGTAGTTGGTGAAGCCGACGCCCTGGATCTTGCTGAGCGACCCGAGGCCGTTCCAGTTCGTGAACGAGAGCGCGACCGACGCCAACGCCGGGAACCAGACGAGGGCGAGCACGAACAGCGTCGGAATGATCGTCATCAGCGAGACGACGACCAGGTCGAGGCCCGAGAGTTTGCGGACCTTCCATCCACGTTGGGATGCGGTGTGCAGGACCGGGCCGTCCCCCGAACCGGTGTCGGGTCGGGGGACGGCGGTGGGCTGTGCGGTCATCAGAACTCGCCTGTCAGGATGTGAAGATCGACTTCTTCTGGCTCTCGATGCTCTTCGTGAGGCCGTCGATGTCGGTGGGTGTCTTGATGAACTGCTGCAGCGCCGGGATCATCACCGTCGACGCGAAGTCGGGGCGGGTGTCGCGGTCCAGGAACTGCGAGATCTGCTTGGCGCCGCTGATGTACTGCGCCGCCTTCTTCTGCAGGTTCGTGTAGCCCGACGTGTCGGCGCCGCTGTTGACCGCGACGACCGTCGGGTCGCTCTTGACGTAGATGTTCGCGGCGGCGGGCGTGCCGAGGTAGCCGAGGAACTTCTTCGCCGCGGCCTCGTTCTTCGGGTGCGCCGCCATCATGAAGCCATCGATCGGGGCCTCGACCGCTGAGGTGCCGACCGTCGAGTCGATCTCAGGGAACGGGAAGAAGTCCAGGTCCTCCTGGTCGGCGCCCTTGTTGAACTGCTGACCGACGAACTGGCCGAGCACGAACATGCCTGCCTTCTTCTGCTGCAGCGTCTGCGCGGCCTCCTGCCACGTGCGGCCGAGCGAGTCGGTCTGGTGGTAGGGCAGCAGGCGGTTCCAAGTGTCGAAGACCTTCTTGACCTGGGGTGAGTCCCACGCCTGCTTGCCCGCCATCAGGCTGACGTGGAAGTCGTAGCCGTTGATGCGCAGGTTGAGCTGGTCGAACGTGCCCATCGCGGGCCAGCCGTCCTTGTCGGCGAACGCGATCGGGATGAGGTTGTCCTTCTGCATCTGCGTGGACAGCGCGACCAGGTCGTCGAGGGTCTTGGGGACCTGGTAGCCCTTCGCCTGGAAGACGCTGGGCCGGTAGAAGATCGCCCAGGGGTAGTTGTCGAGCGGCACGAAGTACTGCTTGCCGTCGTCGCCCGTGGACGCAGCCTTGATCGCGTCGGGCATCCCGGAGAAGTTCTGCCACACGTCGCTGATGTCACTGGCCAGGCCTTGGCTGGCGAAGAACTTCATCCGGTAGCCCGCGAACCAGGTGAAGACGTCGTCGGGCTGGCCCTGCAGGTAGGTGTTGATGTTCTCCTGGAAGGTGTTGTGGTCGACGGTGTTCGTCGTGACCTGGATCGCCGGGTCGTTGAAGTTCTTGACGAGGTCCGCATAGGCGGCCTTCGGCACGGCGTCGGACTGGTTGGAACCAAAGGTCAGGGCGCCGGATGCCGCTTGTGCCGCGCCGCCGCCACTGTCACTCGATCCGCCGGAGCCGCAAGCGGCCAGCAGTCCGGATGCCCCGAGGAACCCGGCGCCTGCGAGCGCGCTCTTGAGCAGCGAGCGCCTGCCGATGCCGGTTGCCGCCGCTGAAGGCGGTATCAGCCTCGCTAGGTACTCAGCCTCGGTGGACGGACGTGACATGTCGCCTCCATTGGTGATCAGATCGCTGCGGTGAGGTGAACGCACGATGGCGCACGTCACAGTCAGAGTCAATACTTTCCAACAGCCTCAAACAACGATTCGCTATCAATCCGAACAAGTTCCAACACGTCCGCGGCGAGTGCGGGGTCTGAGCATGGTGAATCGGGCAATCGGCACGGACGGCGGTAGCGGCTCGAGAGGCCGCCGGGCGCGACGGCGGAGGCGCTCAGCGTCCCTGCCCGCCGTGACCCCTGCGTTCGACCTGCGCCCGCACAATCCCCGCCGCACCCTGGACCGCTGGGTGGTCGGACACTCGCTGATACGTGCGCTTGAGCTGCTCGTAGCGATCCTGCCCGGCCTTCGCGCCCAGAACATAGCCGACGGCCGCCCCCAGCAGGAACTTCAGCATGTCGTCTCCCCGGCGCCTCGATTGCTGTCCCCGCATCCTGCCCCACCCCTGCCCCCAGACCTCGGGGTCGCCCGATCCGGGGTGTGGCCGTGCGCTAAAGTCGGGCCGGCAACGATCCTCCGTAGCTCAATGGCAGAGCACCCGACTGTTAATCGGGTGGTTACTGGTTCGAGTCCAGTCGGAGGAGCAGACCATCAGGGTCCGTATGAGCGTGTCACCTGCTACCGACGGGTAGGCCGGGTGTTGCAGGCG
>DASWUV010000095.1:0-29199 GCA_036401495.1 Pseudonocardia sp.
CCGGGGTCAGCTCGTGCCCGCGGGCAACCAGGCCTTCACCTTGTCCGGGTTGGCGTCGACCCACTTCTTCGCGGCGTCGTCGTCAGAGAGCTTGTCGACGGCGATGGAGCGCGCGACGGCGTTCTGGTCGTCGTTGGTCCACCCGAACTTCTTCGCCAGCTCCGCGGCCGGGTTGCCCGAGCTCATGAACTTCGAGCTCGCGATCTTGTTCAGGTTGTACGGCGGGTAGTCGCAGGCCACCTTCGCCGCGTCCGCGTCACAGCCCGGGGTGTAGGCGGGCAGGTTCACGCGGACGAGCTTGAGCTCCTGGAAGAACCACTGCGGCTCGTAGAAGTAGGCCAGGAAGAACTGGTGCTGGGCCTCGGCCTGGCGGAACGACTGGATCAACGCCGTCTCACTGCCGCCCTGCACGACCTTGAAGTTGAGGTTCAGGTTCTTCACCAGCGCCGCGTCGTTCGTGACGTAGGAGGGATCACCGTCCAGCAGTTGGCCCTGGCCGCCCGACTCGGAGGTCTTGAACTGGTCGGCGTACTTGTTCAGGTTCTTCCAGTCGGTGATGTCCGGGTGCGCCTGCGCGAGCCACGGCGGCACGTACCACCCGATGATCCCCTTGTTGCCCGTCTGGCCGAGGTCCGTCGCCGTCTTCTGCTCGGTGATGTACTGCTTGGTCAGGTCGTCGTGGCCCCAGTTCTCCAGGATCACGTCCACCTGCCCGGTGCCGAAGCCCTCCCAGGACACCTGCTCCTTGAGGTCCTTCTTCACGACGTTGCAGTTGAGCTTGGTCTTGGCGACGTAGGCGTAGACCGCCGCGTCGGCCTCGTAGCCGACCCAGGGGTTGACGGCGAGGTTGACCGTGCCGCACGCCGGACCGGAGCCGCCGCCCGAGCCACCCGAGCCACCGCCCGAGGAACCGCCGACCGTCGCCCCGCCACATCCGGCCAACGCCAGCGCGGCAGCGGCGACGAGCGCGACCCGCGCCCGCCGCCAGACCCGGCCGGATCGAACCGTGACTGCTCCCACTGGTGTGACCTCCTTCATCGGGCACCCCCTTGCGCGCGGCGCGCCGCCGCCTGGGTGATGCGGTCAAGCATGATCCCGAGCAACACGATCGCCAGCCCGGCGGCGAGCCCCTTGCCGAACAGGCTGCCCTGCGAGAATCCGGCGACCACGTCGAAGCCCAGCGCGCCCGCCCCGACCAGTCCGCCGACCACGACCATCGACAGCACGTAGATCAACCCCTGGTTCGTCGCCAGGGTGAGCGCGCTGCGGGCCATCGGCAGCTGGACCTTGTTGATCAGCTGCCAGGTGCTGGAACCGGCCGAGGTCGCCGCCTCGACGGTGACGGCGGGCACCGCTCGTATGCCGTCGGCGATGATCTTCATCGCGACCGGCGCCGCGAACACCACCGCGGCCACCACCGCGGTGAACCGGCTCGCGGCGAACAGCGCGAGGAACGGCACGAGGTAGACGAACGCGGGCATGACCTGGGCGGCGTCGAGCACCGGGCGGATCGCCCTGTCGACGCGGGCGCTGCGGCCCATCCAGACGCCGCCGACGACGCCGAGCACCATGACGATGGCCGTCGCGACCAGCGTCATCGCCAGTGTGTCCATCGCGTCGGACCAGAGGCCGGTGCCGATCAGCAGGGCGAGGCAGATCGCGGCGGCGATGGCGGCGCGCAGGCCGCCCAGCAGCCCGGCCAGCGCGAGCACCACCGCGCAGACGAGCCACCACGGCGACTCGGAGAGCAGCGCCTGCACGTTGTCCAGCACGACGGCGGTGACCACGTCCTTGAACCCGCCGGTGATGACCGAGAGGTTGGTCTGCGCCCACGTCGTGACGGCGTCGGCGAACCGGGAGATCACCCCGCCGATCCCGATCTCGGTGTCGCCGACGAGCGTCGGGAAGGTCGAGGCCCAGACGAACGTGTACGACAGGACCATGCAGACGACGGTGACGACGGCGCCGACCCCGAGCAGCACCCGGCGGATGCGGTGCTCGCGAGCCGAGGGCGTGTGGTTGGCGTCGGCCCGCGCGGCCGCCGCGGTGGTCACCCGGTCCAGCACGATCGCGATCACCACGATCGCGAGCCCTGCGTTGAACGCGGTGCCGACGTCGAGGGTCTCCAGCGCCTTGATCACGGTCTTGCCGAGGCCGGGTGCGTCGATCAGCGCTGCGATCGTCACCATCGAGAGCGCGGCCATGATCGTCTGGTTGACGCCGAGGACGATCGTGCGCCGCGACATCGGCAGCAGGACCTTGGTCAGGACCTGGGCCCGTGTGGAGCCCATCGACTCGGCGGCCTCGACGGTCGTCCGCGGCACCGCGCGGATGCCGTGCGCGGTGATCCGCACCACCGGGGGCATCGCGTAGATGAGCGTCGCGATCGTCGCCGACGCCGGGCCGATGAGGAAGAACAGGGTGAGCGGCGCGAGGTAGACGAACGTCGGCATCGTCTGCATGAAGTCGAGGATCGGCGTGAGGATCCGGTCGACCCGGTCGGACAGCCCCGCCCACACCCCCAGCGGAATGCCGATCAGCAGGCTGACCAGCACTGCGGCCAGGGTCAGCGCGAGCGTGTCCATGCTCTCCTGCCACAGGCCCTGCAGGCCGAGCACCAGGAACCCGACGATCGCCAGCAGTGCCACCTTGGCGTTGCCGAACGCCCAGGAGACGAACCCGACCACGGCGACGACGCCCAGCCAGCCCAGCAGCGGCGCGGGTCGGCCGAACGCGGGCTGGCTGATCAGGCCCTGGATGAACGTGACCAGCGTGTCGATAACCAGCCGGATCTCGTTGAAGACGTAGAGGAAGAGCGGGTTGGTGTCGCGGCTGGCGCTGATCGTCGCGTTGAGGTCGTTGAACCACTGGTGCAGCGGAGTGAGATCGGACGAGGCCAGCTCGAGCGTGTCGATGCCGCGCAGCGGGACCCACAGCACGAGCCAGGCGATCAGCACCGCGGCGACCGCCGCGCGCGTGCTGACCATCCACTCGCGCAGGCGGGGCTGCGCCAGGGTGGCCATCAGGCGCCTGCGTCCGCGTCGGCGGCTGCGATGACCCCGAGGATCTCCTCGTCCCCGACGATGCCGACGACCTTCCCGTCCTCGACGACCCTGACGGGCTTCTCCGCGGCCAGCACAGCCCGCGTCGCCTCCCGCACGATGGTGTCCTGGCCCAGCTCAGGGCCGTCCATCGGGTCGTCGGGGCGGACCGGGCGCATGATCCAGCGCAGCGTCAGCACGTGTGCCCTGGAGACGTCCCGGACGAAGTCGCGCACGTAGTCGTCGGCGGGGGCGCCGACCAGCTCGTCGCCGGTGCCGGTCTGCACCATCGCGCCGTCGCGCATGATCAGGATCCGGTCGCCGAGCTTGAGCGCCTCGGAGAGGTCGTGGGTGATGAACACCATCGTCTTGCCGACCTCGCGGTGCAGCCGGATGACCTCGTTCTGCATGTCCCGGCGGATGAGCGGGTCGAGCGCGGAGAACGGCTCGTCGAACAGCAGCACGTCGGGGTCACCCGCCAACGCCCTGGCCAGGCCGACGCGCTGCTGCATCCCGCCGGAGAGCTGGTGGGGGTAGGACTTCTCGTAGCCGGACAGGCCGACCAGCTCGATGACCTCGTTCGCCCGTTTGGTGCGCTCGGTCTTCCCGACCCCGCAGATCTCCAGCCCGTAGGCCACGTTGTCGAGGACGCGGCGGTGCGGCAGCAGGCCGAAGTGCTGGAAGACCATCGAGAACTTGCGGCGGCGCATCTCGCGGAGCCTGCCCGCGTCGGCGGCGAGGATGTCCTCCCCCTCGAAGGTGAGGTGCCCCGATGTGGGCTCGATCAGCCGGGTCAGGCAGCGCACGAGCGTCGACTTGCCCGAGCCCGACAACCCCATCACCACGAACATCTCGCCCGGCGCCACGTCGAAGGTCACGTCGCGCACCGCCGCCGTGCAGCCGGTGCGGTCGAGAAGCTCACGTCGGCTCAGGGCGCACAGCTCCGGCGAGCCGGGCACCGTCTCGGCTTTGGGTCCGAAGACCTTCCAGAGGTCCTTGACCGAGATGGCGGGCTCACGCGGCGCTGCCGTCTGTCGTTCGACCGTTGCGGTTGCGGTGCCTGCTATGCCCGATTCCGTCATCTGCCTCACCCCGCTCGTCCGTGTGAGGCGCGCCACTCCTGCCCCGGGGCATGTTATGTCGGTTGCCCGGACCGTCAAGGACTCTGTGTCCAAACGAGAGAAAGTCTTGACGTGGCGTCACAATTCGCGACGATCACGACGTGCCGAGTCTCTATGTCGACGGGAAGTGGACCTCTGGCTCCGGCGGCACCGCCGACGTCCTCAATCCGTTCGACGGGAGCGTCGTCGAGACCGTCGACCAAGCGGGCCCCGACGATGTCGACGCCGCGGTCGGTGCGGCGCGCGCCGCGTTCGACGACCGGCGGGGTTGGCGTGCCACACCGGTGGCCGAGCGGGCCGGGATCGTGCGCCGGATCGCCGACCTGCTGCAACGCGACAAGGAGCACATCGCCCGCGTCGAGACCCTGGACACGGGCAAGACGCTCGTCGAGAGCCGCATCGACATCGACGACGTCACGGCCGTATTCCGCTACTACGCCGACATCGCGGTGGCGCAGGAGGGCCGAACGATCGACGTCGGGCAGGCGCACGTCCTCTCCCGCATCGCCCACGAGCCCGTCGGGGTCTGCGCGCTGATCACGCCGTGGAACTACCCGCTGCTGCAGCTGTCGTGGAAGGTCGCGCCCGCGCTCGTCGCAGGCTGCACCTGCGTGATCAAGCCGAGCGAGGTCACGCCGCTCACCTCGGTGTTGCTCGTGCGGCTCGCCGAGGAGGCGGGCGTGCCGCCGGGCGTGGTCAACATCGTGCTCGGCACCGGTCCGGCCGTCGGCGCGCCGCTGACCGAGCATCCGGGTGTCGACATGGTCAGCTTCACCGGCGGACTCGCGACCGGGCAGGCGATCATCAGGGCGTCCGCGGCCACGGTGAAGCGGGTGGCGGTCGAGCTGGGCGGTAAGAACCCGGACATCGTGTTCGCCGACGCCGTCGAGGGCCGGGGTTTCGAGACCGTCGTCGACAACGTGCTCACCGCGGTCTTCCTGCACTCCGGCCAGGTGTGCTCCGCGGGCGCGCGGTTGATCATCGAGGAGTCCGTGGCCGACGCCGTCGTCGCCGAGCTGGCCACCCGCGCCGACGCGATCCGCATCGGCAACGGCCTCGATCCCGCCAGCCAGACCGGGCCGCTCGTCTCCGCCGCACACCGCGCCAAGATCGAGGACTTCGTCGCGTCGGCCCGCGCGGAGGGCGCCACCGTGCTGGCAGGCGGCCGCCGCCCGGACGATCCCGAGCTGGCGGAGGGCTACTTCTACC
Source organism: Pseudonocardia sp. (assembly GCA_036401495.1). GTDB lineage: Bacteria > Actinomycetota > Actinomycetes > Mycobacteriales > Pseudonocardiaceae > Pseudonocardia. The sequence continues at coordinate 5,372 of DASWUV010000095.1, forward strand.
GCCCCACCGTCCTGGACGGCTGCCACCGCGGTATGCGGGTCGTGCGCGAGGAGACGTTCGGGCCGCTGCTCACCGTCGAACGGTTCCGCGACGAGGAGGAGGCGATCATGCTGGGCAACGACACCTCCTACGGGCTGGCGGGCGGCGTCTGGTCCACCGACACCGCGCGCGCCCACCGGGTGGCGGCCGCCCTGCGCCATGGCACGGTGTGGATCAACGACTACGGCCCCTACGTGCCCGGCGCGGAGTGGGGCGGCATGAAGCGCTCGGGCAATGGGCGCGAGCTCGGCCCGACCGGGCTGCACGAGTACCAGGAGCAGAAGCACATCTGGCACAACACCGCGCCCGCCCCCGCGCGCTGGTTCTGACACCGGCCGCGTGACGACCCTGCGCCCCCGGCGCCGCATGCGGCGATCAGGACGCGGAGCGCGGCCCACGCACGCGTCGTGATGGCGGCACCGGCGCCTCGGCGCGGGTGCGGCGGCGGCGACGCGGGTGCGGCGGCGGCGGCGACGCGTGCCGCACGCGGTTCACGCGTCGTGATGCGGCACCGGCAGCGACTGCGACGCCGGTACGGCGACGATGCGGGTGCGGCGCCCCCAAGCCGCACGCGGTCCACGCACGCGTCGTGATGCTGGCACCGGCGCCCCGGCGCGGGTGCAGGGACGACAACGCGGGTGGGCGGCGGCGACGCGGCCCGTGCGGCGCCCCGGCCGCCGCGCCCGACCCGCCGCGCCCGCCCCGCCGTGCCGAAACGCCGGACCCGCCGTGCTCGATCACACGACTCGCCCTGGTTCGGTGGGGCGGTGGCGGTAGAACTCCGCCTTCACCGGCGGGAGGGGGGTGTTGCCCATGATGATGTCGGCGGCTTTCTCGGCGAGCATCATCACCGGCGCGTAGATGTTGCCGTTGGTGACGTAGGGCATCGCCGAGGCGTCGACGACCCGCAGTCCGCTCGTGCCGTGCACGCGCATGGTGAGCGGGTCGACGACGGACATCGGTCCGGTGCCCATCGCGGCGGTGCAGCTCGGGTGCAGCGCGGTCTCCGCGTCCCGCCCGACCCACTCGAGGATCTGCTGCTCGGACTGCACGCCGGGGCCGGGGGACAGCTCCCCGCCGTCGAAGGCGCGCAGGGCGGGCTGATCGAGGATGGCCCGGCTGACGCGGAGTGCCTCGACCCACTCCCTGCGGTCCTGCTCCGTGGACAGGTAGTTGAACCGGAGCGCGGGATGGCGCCGCGGGTCGGTGCCGGTGATCGTCACGGTGCCGCGCGCGTCGGAGTACATCGGCCCGACGTGCACCTGGTAGCCGTGCCCTCCCGCAGGCGCGGTGCCGTCGTAGCGCACGGCGATCGGCAGGAAGTGGAACATCAGGTTGGGGTAGGCGACGTCGTCGTTGCTGCGGACGAAACCGCCCGCCTCGAAGTGGTTGGTGGCGCCGGGCCCGCTGCGCAGGAACAGCCAGCGCGCCCCGATCGCCGGGTAGTGCCGCGGCTTCAGGTAAGGCTGCATCGAAACGGGCTGCGTGCACGCGTGCTGCACGTAGACCTCCAAGTGGTCCTGGAGGTTCTCACCCACACCGGGGAGGTCGGCGACGACGGGGATGTGCAGGCTGCGCAGCAACTCCGGGTTCCCGACGCCGGAGAGCTGAAGGAGCTGGGGAGAGTTGATCGCGCCGCCGCACAGGATGACTTCGCCCGCGGTGACGCGCTGGACGGGCCGACCCCACCGGGAGTACGCGACGCCGACGGCGCGAGTGCCGTCGAAGACGACGTTCGTCACCAGCGCGCCCGTGTGGACGTCGAGGTTGGGCCGCGACATCACCGGGTGCAGGTAGGCGCGCGCCGCGGAGAGCCGCCGTCCCTTGTGGACGTTGCGGTCGAACTTCGCGAAGCCCTCCTGACGGTAGCCGTTGACGTCGTCGGTGAGCGGATAGCCCGCCTCCTGCACCGCCTGGAGGAACGCGCCGAAGAGCGGGTTGATGGCGGGCCCGCGCTCGAGGACGAGCGGGCCGCTGTGCCCGCGGAACCCGTCGTCGGGGTCGGCGGCCAGGCAGTTCTCCATCCGGACGAAGTAGGGCAGGCAGTGGGCGTAGTCCCAGCTGTCCATCCCCGGGTCCGCCGCCCACCGCTCGTAGTCCAGCGGGTTGCCGCGCTGGAAGATCATTCCGTTGATGCTGCTGGAGCCGCCGAGCACCTTGCCCCGCGCGTGGGCCACGCGCCTGCCGCCCATGTGCGGCTCCGGCTCGGACACATAGCGCCAGTCGTAGAACCGGCTGCCGCTGGGGAACGTCAGCGCGGCGGGCATCTGGATGAACACGTCCCACGGGAAGTCGCTGCGGCCCGCCTCCAGCACGAGCACCCGCGTGGCCGGGTCGGCCGACAGCCGGTTGGCGAGCGCGCAGCCCGCCGAGCCACCGCCGACGATGACCACGTCGTAGCCGTCGCGAGACATGCCGGGTTCGTACCGTTGCGGGCCTCGGCGCGTCAAGTCACCGCCGCTTGAGGAGCCACCTCAGGTCGGCCGAGATCTTCCACGGTTCGTAGAGGACGACCGACGCCGCGAACCGCACCACCGTCCAGCCCGCCGCCGTCAGGTACGCCTGACGACGCAGGTCGCGTCGGGCTCGCGCCGGTTGGAGGTGCTGCGCGCCGTCGTACTCCACGGCGATCTTCAGCTCGGGATACGCCATGTCGAGGACGTAGGGCCCCACCTGGTGTTGCAGAACCGGGAGCGGCAGGCAGGCGTCCTCGATCGCCAAGCGGATGCGTGATTCCATCGGGGACTCTGCCAGGTGGGTGGACCGCCGCAGCACTTGCGGAAGCTGCCCCACGCCCTGGACGCCCGGGTGCCGGGAGGCGATGGTACCGATGTCGTCGGGGGTCACCCCGCACGCGTGGCGCACTGCGTCGACACCCAGGATCGCGTGCACAACGGGTGTGACACGCCCGAGGTCGAACGCCGTCCGCGCCGCGGAGGTCACCCGGACCCGGCCCACCTGGACGATCTCGTCCGGCGCCAGCGCGTCCCTGCGGAAGGCCAGGCCGGGTCGACGGGTGCGCCCGTTCGGGAGAACGATCTCCACGGATGCCTCCCGAGGCGCGCACGGAGCGCCCAGCATCTCGGCCGCGGCCCATCCGGCCAGCACGCCTCGACCCCCTCCCGTCAGCGCGGCCGCGCGGCACCGCAGTGCGAAGTCGACCTCGGCGTCCGCGCGCACGTAGATCCCCTGGAAGAGCCGCGTGAAGCGCGGCCCGCGGAGCTGGTCCGCGGTCACCAGACCAGCGGCGACCGCGGTGGATCCCCGAAACGGTTCCTTGAGCACCGTCTATGGACGGTGCCGATCCGACGGCGGTTCCGTGATCGGCGCGAGTGCGTGGTTCCCGGTGATCGAACCCCGGAAACCACGCGGTCAGGGCAGCAGCTCGCGCGCGATCGCGCACGGGTCGTGCGGTCCGCTGCCCGTACGGGTGGCCACGCGAAGCAGCAAGGTGCGCAGGGTGGCGCGCTCCTCGGCGTCGAGGGGTTCCAGCAACTGCTCCTCGGCCGCCCGCAACGCGCGTTCAAGCGCGCACAGCCGCTCCCGCCCCGCGGAGGTCAGCGTGATCCGCCGCGCCCTGCGGTCGGCGGGGTCGGGTCTGCGCTCGACGAGCCCTTCGGTCTCCAGCTCGTCGAGCAGGTAGGTCATCACCGTGCGGTCGACGCCGAGCTGCTGGGCGAGCGCCAGCTGGCTGGCTGCCTCGCCCGTGGCCGCCGCGGCCAACACCTGGTAGCCCCGCGGGCCGCCGGGCAGGCCGCCGACGACCTGTTGTGCCGTGCGGAGATGCGCCCGCGTGACCTGGCCCAACGCCCAGCCGAGCTCTTCCTGGACGCCGGCCGGTGTGGTCATGCTCTCAGACTACCGGGAATAGCATGAAAGCGACCATCTGTTGCCACTATCGTCTGCAGTACAGAACATCAGTGATGCCGAGGAGTTCCGATGACCTTGTTCCGGGTCGACAGCAGCATCCGCACGGAGGGCTCGGTGAGCCGCGAGGTCGCCGACACCCTCGAGGCGGCGTGGACGCAGCACAACCCGGGCGGACAGGTCGTGCGCCGCGACCTCGGCGTCGCGCCGCTGCCGTCAGACGCGTGGCCTGCCGCCGTCACGGGCTCCCACACGCCCGCCGAGGCGAGGACACCCGAGCAGCAGAAGGCAGTGGCGCTGGCGACCTCGCTGGCCGACGAGCTGGAGCAGGCCCAAGCGGTCCTGGTCGCGGCGCCGCTCTACAACTTCGGCGTGCCCGCCCACCTCAAGTCCTGGATGGACCTGATCATCACCGACCCGCGGTTCGGTCCGGGGACGACGCCGCTGGAGGGCAAGCACGTCACCCTGCTGGTGGTGCGGGGCGGCGGCTACGGCCCCGGCACGCCGCGCGAAGGCTGGGACCACTCCACGGGCTACCTGATGCGCATCTTCCGCGACGCGTGGGGCGGCGACGTCACGCTCGTGGAGGCAGAGCTGACGCTGGCCGACGTCAACCCGGCGATGGCCGGGCTACGCGACGCCGCCGCCGTCTCACGGGCGAAGGCCCACGAGCAGGCCGCGGCCCTCGGCCGCACGATCGCCGGGCTGGTGGCGGCATAGGGGTTCCAGATCGGGGGTCCGCGGACCGGGGGGGCCGCGGAGTGTCCGGCCGGTCGTGATCGCTTCGCGGGGGGCGATCAGGACCGGCCGGGCGCAGAACTAGAGCGTGTCCTGTAAGCCCTGGACCGCGCTCTCCGCGCCGAGATCGTCCCTGGCTGCGTTGTCGGCCCGACCGGGTACGTCCAGTACAACGGCTCGGGCCTCCGCCTCGCCAGGAACGATCTCGATCACGAAGCCCGCGGTCCCTGACTTACAGGACACGCCCTAGTCGGAGGGCGCGACCACCGACGGCGTGGAACGTGCAGGGACCTCGGCCGCAGGCAGCGGGGTGTTGCCGAGGACGAGGTCGGCCGCTCGCTCGGCGAGCGCCATCGTCGGCGCGTAGGTGTTGGCGTTGACCAACGTCGGCATGGCCGATGCGTCGACGACGCGCAGGCCGCTCACCCCGTGCACCCGCATGTCGCCTGGATCGACGACGCTGTCCTCGCCCCGCCCCATCCGGGCGGTGCAGGCGGGATGCAGACCGCTCTGGGCCGCGCGGCTGACCCACTCCAGCACCGCGTCCGCGTCGGCGACGCCGGGGCCCGGCAGCACCTCGCCGCCGTCGAACTCGCCGAACGCGGGTTGCGCCAGCAGCTTCCTGGCCGCCGCGACCCCGCGCAGCCAGCGCTCGCGGTCGCTCGCTCCGGAGAGGTAGTTGACCCTGATCGCGGGGTGCACTGCGGGGTTGGCCGACCGGATGTGCACGCTGCCCCGAGCCTCCGAGCGCATCACGCCGACGTGCATCTGGTAGCCGTGCCCCTCGACGTGCGCCCCTTCTTCGCTGCGCATCGCCAGCGCCGCGAACGAGATCATGACGTCGGGCCGGTCCTCGGTCTCGTCGCTGCGGAAGAACCCGTTGGCCTCGAACTGGTTGCTGGCCCCCGGCCCAGAGCCCGCGAGCAGCCACTGCGCGGCGATCAGGGGCCAGCGGTGCTTCTGCCGCATCGCCATGCGCGACACGGGCTGGGTGCAGCGGTGCTGCAGGTGGACCGCGAGGTGATCCTGCAGGTTCTCCCCGACGGCGGGCAGGTCGGCGACCACCGGCACGCCGACGCGCTCCAGCACGTCCTTCGGGCCGACGCCCGACAGCTGCAGCGCCTGCGGGGTGGCCACGGCGCCCGCGGCCAGCACGATCTCCCCGGCCAGCACGCGCTCCTCCGCGCCGGACCCGCGCCGGTAGACGACGCCGACGGCCCGCGTCCCTTCCATCAGGATGCGCCCGACCTGGACGCCGCTGCGGACGTCGAGGTTGGGGCGATTTCGGATCGGGTGCAGATAGGCGCGCGCCGCAGAGAGGCGCCTGCCGTGGTGGATCGTCCGGTCGATGGGGGCGACGCCCTCCTGCACGTGGTCGTTGACGCTGGTGGCCACGCGGTGCCCCGCCTGGCGGGCGGCGGCGAAGAAGGCGTCGTAAAGCGGGCCGACGGGTTCGCCGCGCTCCAGGTACTGCGGCCCCGCGTGGCCGCGGATGCCGTCGGGATCGGGCCCGAGCAGGTGCTCGAGGCGTTGGAAGTAGGGCAGCAGGTGGGCGTAGTCCCAGCCCGGCTCGCCCGTCTCCTGCGCCCACCCGTCGAAGTCGGCGGGGTGGCCACGCTGGTACATCATCCCGTTGATCGTGCTGGACCCGCCGAGGATCTTGCCGCGGGGCTGGCGCATGCGGCGGTTCTGCATGAGCGGCTCGGGTTCCGTGGTGTAGCACCAGTCGTAGCGCGCCTTGCCGACGGGGAAGCCGAGGGCCGCAGGCATCGTCACGATGGGGTCCCACCGGTGTTCGGGGCCGCCCGCCTCGAGGACGAGCACCGTGGTGCCCGGGTCCGCGCTGAGTCGGTTCGCCAGCACGGAGCCCGCCGACCCCCCGCCGACGACGACGTAGTCAAAGATCGGTTGCGCCATGTGTTGTGTTGTCCTCTTGGTGTGGGGCATCACGCTCTTGGGACGCGCGGACGGGGCCCGAGGTTCCCAGCAGATCCGGAAGAACCAGGGCCGCCTCGGTGAGGCTGGGGCCGTACCACGTCAGCAGTCGACCGCTGACCAACACTGACGGGCTGCCGGGGAAGGCCTCTGGGCCGTCCTCGGCGGTGAAGTCGTAGGGCTCGTCCGGCAGCACGACCAGGTCGTGCTCGGGAAGCGTCGCCGGGTCGAACCGCGGGTAGCGTTCCGGGTCGTCGCGCAGGACGTTGTCGATCCCGAGACGGGACAACAGGGCGCCGGTGAACGTGTCCCGTCCCACGGCCATCCACGGTCGCCGCCAGATCGGCACGACCGCCCGCCGCCGGACCGACGGCCGCGCCACGGCGGCCCAGGCGTCGCGCGCCTCATCGAGCCATGCCGCCTCGGCCACCCCGCAGGCCGCGAGCATGCGGCCCAGCGAGGCGAACGCGCCGTCGAGGGTGCGGATGTCGGTGACGTAGACCGGGATCCCCGCGGCGCGCAGGGCGTCGAGATCGGGTCGGCGGTTCTCCTCGTGGTTCGCGACCACGAGGTCGGGCGCGAGCGCGACGATCGCGGCGATGTCCGGGTTCTTCGTCCCCCGCACGCGCGTGACGGCGAGGTCCGCCGGATGGGTGCACCAGTCGGTGGCGCCGACGAGCAGGTCCGGTGCGCTCGCCGCCACCGCCTCGGTGAGCGAAGGCACCAGACTCACGACCCGGCGCACCCGATCGGGAGCTGTGACGGCGTTCCCCACGTCGTCGACGGCCACGTTCGCGAGGGTAGGCGCGGACCGTCGGGGGATGAGGGTGGGGTCGGCCGTGGTTGACACTGCGCGTGGAGGATCTGCTGGACAACGTGGCGTGGCGCGCGCTCACCGGGCCGCAGTCCCGGCTCGCCGAGCGGAACGGGCACGCGGTGCGCTACCGACCCGACGTCGCTCCGTTCGCCGCGCTTCCCGACGAGCCCGATCCGCGGGCGTGGGCCGACCTGGCCGCGCTCGCGGGCCCCGGGACGACGGTCCTGCTCGCCGGTCCCGAGCGGGTCGTCCCCGCGAGCTGGGAGGCCGTGGCCCGCGTGCCGGGGCGGCAGTACGACGGCACCGGGGTCGTGGTCGCGCCGGACCCCGAGGCCGTCGTGCTCGGCCCAGCCGACGTGCCCGAGATGCTCGACCTCGTCGCCCGCACCGAGCCGGGCCCGTTCCGGGCCTCGACCATCACGATGGGCACCTACCTCGGGCTGCGCGACGCGTCCGGCGCCCTCGTCGCGATGGCGGGGGAGCGGATGCACCCGCCGGGCTGGACGGAGATCAGCGCGGTGTGCACCGACCCGGCGTACCGCGGGCGCCGGTTCGCGACCCGCCTGGTGCGGGCCGTCGGCGCCGTCATCCGCGCCCGCGGCGAGCTGCCGTTCCTGCACACCGCCGAGGACAACGCGCCCGCCATCGCCGTCTACGAGCGGATGGGCTTCGTGCTCCGCCGCCGCACGATGTTCGCGATGCTCCGGGTGCCGGCCACCGCCGCCGCCTGACGACTACATGTTCCGCCGGTACTGGCCGCCGACCTCGAAGAACGCATCCGTGAGCTGCCCGAGCGAGCAGACCCGCGCGGCCCGCATCAGCTCGTCGAAGACGTTGCCGTCGCCGGTGGCCACGTCCTGCAGCCGCCGGATCGCCGCGCAGGCCTCGTCGGCGTGCCGGGCCTGGAAGTCCGCGAGCCGGTCGAGCTGGCTCCTCTTCTCCTCCTCGGTCGCGCGGGCGAGCTCGATCTCCCGCGGCGCCTCGTCCGTCTCCGGCGCCCGGAACGTGTTCACGCCGACGAGCGGCAGGCTGCCGTCGTGCTTGCGGTGCTCGTAGAGCATCGACTCGTCCTGGATCCGGCCGCGCTGGTAGCCGGTCTCCATCGCGCCCAGCACGCCGCCCCGCTCGGCGATCCGGTCGAACTCGGCGAGCACCGCCTCTTCGACCAGGTCGGTCAGCTCCTCGATGACGAACGAGCCCTGCAGCGGGTTCTCGTTCATCGAGAGGCCCCACTCGCGGTTGATGATCAGCTGGATGGCCATCGCCCGGCGCACCGACTCCTCGGTGGGTGTCGTCACGGCCTCGTCGTAGGCGTTGGTGTGCAGCGAGTTGGCGTTGTCGTACAACGCACAGAGCGCCTGCAGCGTCGTGCGGATGTCGTTGAAGTTCATCTCCTGCGCGTGCAGCGACCGACCTGAGGTCTGGACGTGGTACTTGAGCTTCTGGCTGCGCTCGCTCGCGCCGTAGCGGTCACGCATCGCCACGGCCCAGATGCGCCGGGCCACCCTGCCGATCACCGAGTACTCGGCGTCCATGCCGTTGGAGAAGAAGAACGAGAGGTTGGGCGCGAAGTCGTCGATCTGCATGCCGCGCGCGAGGTAGCTCTCGACGTAGGTGAAGCCGTTGGCGAGGGTGAACGCGAGCTGGCTGATGGGGTTCGCCCCGGCCTCGGCGATGTGGTATCCCGAGATCGACACCGAGTAGAAGTTGCGCACCTTGTGCGCGATGAACCACTCCTGGATGTCGGCCATCATGCGCAGGGAGAACTCGGTGGAGAAGATGCACGTGTTCTGGCCCTGGTCCTCCTTGAGGATGTCGGCCTGCACGGTGCCGCGCACGTTCGCCAGCGCGTAGGCGGTGATCTCCTCGCGTTCGGCCGCGTCGGGCTCGCGGCCCTCCTCGTCGCGGAAGCGCTCGACCCGCTGGTCGATGGCCGTGTTGAGGTAGTAGGCCAGGATCGTCGGCGCCGGGCCGTTGATCGTCATCGACACCGACGTGGTGGGCGAGCAGAGGTCGAAGCCGCTGTAGAGCACCTGCATGTCCTCGATCGTCGCGATCGAGACGCCGGACGTGCCGACCTTGCCGAACACGTCGGGGCGGGTGTCGGGATCGCGGCCGTACAGCGTCACCGAGTCGAAGGCGGTGGACAGCCGCTTGGCCTCGGAGTCGGCGGAGAGCACGCGGAAGCGGCGGTTGGTGCGGAACGCGTCGCCCTCGCCCGCGAACATGCGGGCCGGGTCCTCGCCCTCGCGTTTGAACGGGAACACGCCCGCCGTGAACGGGAAGCGGCCCGGCAGATTCTCGGTGCGCAGGAAGCGCAGCAGCTCGGCGTCCTCCGTGTAGCGGGGGAGGGCCACGCGGCGGACGCGGCTGCCCGACAGCGTCTCGCGGGCCAGGGAGGTGCGCAGCTCCTTGTCGCGGATGCGGACGACGAGCTCGTCGCCCGAGTAGTCCTCGACGGTCTGCGGCCACGCGTCCAGCAGTTCGGCGTCGGCGGCAGGCAGCGCCTTCTCGGCGGACGCCAGTGCCGCGTCGACGGCGTCCCCGACGAGCGCGCGGGCCGTGCGGAGGTGCTGGCGCACCCGCGCCGCGTCGACGACCTGGTCGGTGGCCGCGCGGTACCGGCGCACCGTCTCGACGACGTCCGCCAGGTAGCGCTCCTTCCCGGCGGGGATGACGGCCGCGTGCGGCGCGGAGGTCTTCCGGTCGGTGTGCGCCAGCCGACCCTCGGCGACGACGAGCCCGTTCTCGGCGAGAACCGCCCGCAGGTGCTGGTAGAGCGCGGTCACGCCCTCGTCGTTGAACGTCGCGGCGGACGTGCCGAACACCGGCATGTCCTCCCACGTCGAGCCGAACGCGTCGCGGTTGCGCACGAGCTGGCGGCCCACGTCCCGCCGAGCGTCCTCGGCCCCGCGGCGTTCGAACTTGTTGATCGCGACGACGTCGGCGAAGTCGAGCATGTCGATCTTCTCCAGCTGCGAGGCCGCGCCGAACTCGGGCGTCATGACATACAGCGAGTGGTCGACGAACGGGACGATCGCGGCGTCGCCCTGGCCGATGCCCGGCGTCTCGACGATCACGAGGTCGAACCCCGCCGCCTTGAGCACCCCGATGACGTCGCCGAGCCGCTGCGGCAGCCCGCCTTCGGCCCCGCGGGTGGCCATCGAACGGAAGAAGACGGTGTCGCCGGTGAGGCTGTTCATCCGGATCCGGTCGCCCAGCAACGCGCCGCCCCCCTTGCGCCGGGTCGGGTCGACGGCGAGCACGGCGATGCGCAGCTTGTCCTCCTGGTCGAGCCGGAAGCGGCGCACCAGCTCGTCGGTGAGCGAGGACTTGCCCGACCCGCCGGTGCCGGTGATCCCCAGCACCGGGACGGGGCGCCGGGGCTCGAGGTCGAGGCCGTCGGGCAGGGTGCCCGCCTCCGCGAGCGTCAGCGCCCGCGCGAGCGTCGCCGTCTCCCCTGCGTAAAGCCCTTCGAACGACGCGGGCGGCTGCTCCGCGAAGTCGACGTCGCACTCGCGGATCATGATGTTGATCATTCCGGGGAGACCGAGCTGCTGGCCGTCCTCCGGCGAGAAGATGCGGGCGACGCCGCGGGAGTGCAGCAGCTCGATCTCCCGCGGCACGATCACGCCGCCGCCCCCGCCGTAGACCTTGACGTGCCCGGCCCCCCGCTCGCGCAGCAGCTCGACCAGGTAACTGAAGTACTCGACGTGCCCGCCCTGGTACGAGCTGATGGCGACGCCGTGGCAGTCCTCCTGGATCGCGGCGGCGACCACCTCGTCCACCGAGCGGTTGTGCCCCAGGTGGATGACCTCCGCGCCTTGGCGCTGCAGGATTCGCCGCATGATGTTGATGGCGGCGTCGTGCCCGTCGAACAGGCTCGCCGCGGTGACGAACCGAACGGGGTGCCGGGGCACGTACAGGTCCGCCATGGCCGGTGTCCTCTCCGCGCGCGCCAGACAGCGCCGTCCGCCGATTTAGTATGACTCCCTACTATCGGAAGCACTACTGTCTTCGGACGTGACGCTGCCTACGGTTCAGCGGCGCGCCTCGTGCGCTCAGGCGGCGCGGTCTCCTGACGCGGGCGGCAGCTCCAGCGCCGGGAACTCGATCGACGGCGAGTCGACCGCGGGGTCGCGCCCGTTGATCCGGCGCGCCAGCGCGGACAGTGCGGTGCCGAGCAGCGCGAGCGCCGCCCCCGCGCCGACGATCGCCCCCGTGGCGGCCTCGGGAGCGACCACGACCAGCACGAACGAGATGGCAGGCCACCACAGGAGGGTCCGCACCGGGGTGGGTACCGACCACTCGCGGTTCTCTGACGGCATGGGCAGTTCCTACCCGATCATGCAAGGCTTCAATCGCGGGGGCGCTTGCCCGTTAGAGTCTCCCGTCGTGGACCATGCCGCCGCGCTTGTGGAAGAAAACCGTCTGCTGGCCACACTCGCGGCGACGGCTGATCTCGACACCCCGGTGCCCACCTGCCCTGGCTGGTCGCTTCGGCAGCTGTTTCGGCATGTCGGACGGGGTGACCGCTGGGCGGCCACGATCGTGCGCACCGGGCAGCCCGCAAATCCCCGCGAGGTCGCCGACGGCAAGCCGCCGGAGGGTGAGCTGGTCGGGTGGCTGCACGGCGGGCCGGTCGCGGTCATCGAGGCCGTGTCCGAGGTGGGACCCGACCAGCCGGTCTGGACGTTCGCGGGCGCCAAGCCCGCGTCCTGGTGGATTCCCCGGCGCATGGGCGAGGCGCTGGTGCACCGCGCCGACGCCGCGTTCGCCATGGGGCAGGAGTACGCGGTGGACGCCGAGCGCGCCGCCGCGGGTGTCTCGGAGTGGCTCGGCGTGCTCCAGTTGCGGGCGGAGGAGGCCGTTCCCCCGCTTCCCGAGGGGGCAACGCTGCATCTGCACGCCACCGACGACGGGTTGGGTCCGGTGGGCGAGTGGCTCGTGCGCGGCAGCGGCGGGCGCGTCACCTGGCAGCACGGACACGCGAAGGGCGATGTGGCCGTGCGGGGCTCGGCCGGGGATCTCCTGCTCGCGCTGACCCGCCGCCGACCGTCCGACAGCGTCGAGACGATCGGCGACGCCGCGGTGTGGCAGCGCTGGCTGGCGACCACGGACTTCTGACGGGTCCCGCTCGCACACACCGCGTGGGGCTCGCACACAATGCGGGACGTGTGTGTGAGCTCCGCACGGTGTGTGCGAGCGTCCCCCGCCGGGGCGCGGGCGTCAGCGCAGCTCGTCGGCCAGCATGTCCATCAGCAGCGCGTCGTGCCACAGCCCTTCGGTCGAGCGCTCGTAGCGGCGCATCACCCCGACGCGCTTGAACCCGGCCCGCTCACAGCTGCGGATCGCGAGCGCGTTGTGCGCTGCGGGGTCGATGACGACGCGGTGGTGCCCGTGCTGCTCGACCAGGAACCGGGCCATCGCGCGCATCGCGTCGCAGCCCAGCCCCTGGCCGTGCTGGTCGGGGTGCAGGGCGAGGTCCAGGGCAGCGTGGCGGTGGTCGGGGTCCTGCTCCTCGCGGTAGATGATCAGGCCGACGACCTCGCCCGCCAGCTCGATGGCGTAGCCGTGCGGGCCGAGCAGCTCGCGGCGCACGCGTTCGAGGTCGTAGCCGCCCCACCACTTCGCGATGTCGGGGTGGTCGAGGATCTCCAGGAAGGCTGGTACGTGCGCGGCCGTGGTCGGCCGAAGTACCACGGTCTGGCCCGCGATCGGGCCGAGCGAGTCGTTCATGAGGTCAACTCCAGGCGGGCGCGGACCACCAGTGTGCCCGACGTCACAGGCTGCTCGAACAGCACCCGTGCCGTGCGGCCCTCGATCTCCAGGGTGGCGAGCGTGTTGGCGAAGAGCGGTCCGGCGAGCCGCTCCCACGTCACGGGGAAGGGCGCGGCGCCCGCGCGGGCGGCCCAGCGGCTGGTCAGCGCGCGCGCTGCGCGTGACCACGCCAGGCGGAACCCCGGCTTGACGTACCAGTCCATGACGTTGTGCACGGGCGAGCACGTCAGCTGGTGCACGCGCGCGGCTCCGGGCAGGTCGGCGCGCGCGGCGTAGCTGTGGTGGACGTCGCCGGACAGGACGCTGACCGTCGCGGGCCCACTCCGGGCCGCGCGCGCGATCAGCGCGGCGAGCCGGTCGAAGGAGACGCGGAACGCCTGCCAGTGCTCGAGATCGGCACGTTGGCGTATCCGCTCGGCCAGGCGGCCCCGCCTGCCCGGCACGGCGGCGGCGATCTCGTTCACCGTCTCCAGCTCGCCGACGGCGTGCGGGAGCAGCCACGGAACGGACGTGCCCAGCAGCAGGTGGTCGACCCGGCCGGGCGCCGCCGCCTGCTCCTCGATCCAGGCGAACTCGGCGTCGCCGACCATGGCGCGCCTGCCGTGGTCGAGCACGCGCCCGCTGCGGGAGTCCACCATGATCAGTCGGCTGTGCCCGAGGTCCCAGCGGAAGCTGAACCGCACGCCCGTACGTTCCTGCGCCTCGGCGTCGGCGCGGTCGGCGAGATCGGCCAGCAGCGGCCACGTGTCCCCTTCGTGCTCGAGGATCTTGCGTGCGTCCGGGTCGGCCGCGAGCGCTTCAGGCGAGAGGTTGCCGATGTGCTGGAAGACCCAGTACGACGCGAGCGCCGACCGGACGCGATCACGCCACCACGGCTTCTCCTGCATCTGCGCACGCCAGGCGGCCGAGGTGTTCCAGTCGTCGCGGACGTCGTGGTCGTCGAAGATCATCGCGACCGGCACGGTGGACATGAGCCAGCGGACCTCGGGGTCCGACCACGCGTCGCAGTAGACCCCGACGTACTCCTCGAACCCGACGATTTCGTCGTCGGGCCAGTCGGGGTGGCGGCCGCGCCGCCCGGCGATGCGCCTGTGCATGCGCGGTGTGAGCTCGTCGGCGTAGATCTGGTCGCCGAGCAGCAGCAGCGCGTCCGGCCAGTCCGCTTCGGCTAGGCGCGCCATGCGTGTGGCGTAGACGTCGAGGGCGTCCAGGCCGAGCCGCGACGCGAGGTGGGGCTCGGTCACCTTGGGGTAGCGGCAGGAGCCGAACAGGATGCGGTTGCGGCCGTCGGTGGCCGGGCCGCGCGTGCGGATCACGCTGGGCGGATACGGGCTCGACGGGGGCGGCCAGACCCGTTCGCCGTCGATCTCGACGGTGTAGGCCGTGCTCGAACCGGGCGTCAGACCGGTGACCGAGACGAGCGCGAAGTGGTGCCCGATGACCTCGAACGTCGACGCGGCGGCGTCCAGCACGGTGACGGTGGCGGCCCGTGTGGTCTGCACCCACACCTGAGCCGTGGTTTCCCCGACGTGGCGGAGCACAGGCCCGGCGCGCAGTGACACAGCTTGCAGCCTACTGACCAGCGTCTCGGGCCCGGCGCCGTGACGCTGCCCCCGGTGCCGGAAGCGCGGTGATCAGAGGTGGTCGAGCGCCAGCAGGGCGGCGCCGATCTGGCCCGCCGCGCTGCCGGAGGTGGCCGCGACCACCTGTGGGATCCCACGGGCCTCGGGGGCGTAGGCGTACTCCTGCGCGGCGGCCCTCGCGGGGCCGAGCAGGAGGTCGCCCGTCTCGACCAGCCCACCGCCCACCACCACGGCGTCGATCTCGAAGATGTTGGCCAGCGACGCTATCCCGACGCCCAGCCAGCGACCCAGCCGGGCGAACAGGGCCGCGGCGGTGGCGTCGCCGAGGCCGACGGCGCGCAGCACGGTGTGTCCGGTGAACTCGCCGTCCGCCGCGCCGAGCCGGGCGATCAGCCCCTCGGGATCCGCGGCCGCGGCCTCGCGCGCCATCCGGTTCAGCGCGGTGCCGGAGGCGTACGCCTCGAAGCAGCCGCGGTTGCCGCACCCGCAACGGGGGCCGTCCGGGTTGAGGATCAGGTGACCCAGCTCGGCACCCAGCCCCGTCGGACCGCGGTAGATCCTGCCGTCGAGCACGAGACCGCCGCCGATGCCGGTGCCGACCGTCAAGAGCACCATGCTCGGATAGGGCTTGCCCAGCCGGGACTCGGCGAGCGCGGCCACGTTGGCGTCGTTGTCGACCCGCACCGGCAGGTCGGTCGCCTTCTCGAGGCGCTCGCGGATCGGCCAGTCCCGGTAGGCGATGTTGGGCGCCCACAGCATCCGTCCGGCAGGCCATTCGACGATTCCGGCGGCGCCGACGCCGATCGCGAGCACGTCGTCGTGGTCGGTGCGCAGCGCCGCGATGAGGTCGAGGAGCACCGCCTCCACGGACTCCGCGTCGGACTCTTCCGGGGTCGGCTCGACTTGTTTGGCGAGTACTCTGCCTGACTCGTCGACGACCGCGCCCGCGATCTTCGTCCCGCCGATGTCCACGCCGATCGCGCGCCTGGGTTCGGTCACGATCGGATGATGACATTCGGGAGTGGATCGATACAGGGTTTGTGTCCCACTCCGCCCGGGTACGCAGGCTGATGATCCTGCGTCGAGTAGCCCGACCCATGCTCGCCGCCGTCTTTATCAGCGGCGGCATCAACGAACTGCGCAGCCCCCGAGCCCACGTCCAAGACGCCAAACCGGTTCTCGACGCCGTCGGGCCTGCCGTGGACCAGGCGGCCGAAGTCGCGCCCTTGCAAGGACGTCCTGACGACGAGACGCTGGTGAAGGTCGACGCCGGCGTGAAGATCGTCGCGGGCACGATGCTCGCGTTCGGGAAGTTCCCCCGCCTCGCGTCGACCGCGCTTGCTGCGTCGCTGGTGCCGACGACGCTCGCCGGGCACCGGTTCTGGGAGGAGACCGACCCCAAGGTCCGCGCTGAACAGCAAGTTCACTTCTTCAAGAACATCGGTCTGCTCGGCGGGTTGATGATCTCCGCGGCCGACACGGCCGGAAAGCCGTCGCTGGGTTGGCGTGCCCGCAGGGCCGCTGCTTCGCTCTCCGGATCGTCCCCGAACCTCGGCGAAACGGCCGCTGACCTGTCCGAACGGCTGTCCGGCATAGCGGCGGACGCGTCGTCGCGGGTCGGCGACGCAGGCGATCGGGTGGCCGACCTGGCCCAGGACGTCGCGAAGGACGTCGGCGGGCGGGTCGGCCCCCGGGTCGGCGACGCCTCCGGCGCGGTCACCGGACTCGCGGCGGGTCTGGTCGGCATGGTCCCCGGTGCGGGCGCGGCCCTGCAGTCGCAGGCGGCCGGGCTGTCGCACGACTTGGCGAAGCGGACCGCGAAGGCCCGGAAGAAGGCCGAGAAGCGCGGCGTCAAGCTGCGGAAGCTCGCTGACAAGCGCGGCGCCGAGCTGCAGAAGCAGGCCGCCAAGCGGAGTGTGGAGCTGCAGAAGCAGGCCGCCAAGCGCGGAGCCCGCTGGCAGCAGCGGGCCGCGAAGCGCGGGGCGAGCCTGCAGGAGGACGCGGCCAAGCGGGGGGCGAGCCTGCAGCAGGACGCCCGACGATCGTGGAAGAAGGCCGCCAAGCGTGCCCCCGGCCTCCTCGACCAGGCGGCCAAGCTCGGCCACGACGTCGCCGAGCGGGCCGCGGTCGTCGGCTCCGAGGTGGTCCAGCAGGCCGAAGGCGTGGCCAAGGACGCCCGCAAGCGGGTGGGCGTGTAACCGCGGCCGTGCGCGGAAATCGTCGTCATGACGACGATTTCCGCGCACGAGCCGTTAGCGGATGCCGCAGAGTCCGCGCGGCTGGGCGCGCACGCCCAGGTTGGCCGTCCAGGTGTCGGCCGTGCCCGCCGTGCGGCTGCCCGTGCTGACGTCCTGACAGTCGAGGACCTTGCTGCCCGCGACCTTGTTGCCGTTGACCGTGACGCCCGCATTGTCCTTGTCGAGCAGGATGCCGACGTCGGTGCTCTGGGCGACGTCGTTGGTGTTGATCGAGCCGGAGGTCTGTCCGGTCAGCCTGATCCCGTCGGACCGGCCCACGATCCGGTTCCCGGACACGACAAGGCTGTTGTTCACCGGGCCGAAGGCGTTCGTGACCCTGATCCCGGTCGCGGCGCCGCCGCTGACCGTGTTGCGGGTGATCTGGACGCCGGTCGTGCCGCCGCCGATGTACAACGCGCTGCCGACGGCCACCGTCGCCCGTGTCGTACGCTGTACGACGTTGTCGCTGACCGACGCGCCCATCGCGTTGACGACCACGGCGAACGTCGCGTCGTCGATGCTCTGGTTCCGTTGGATCTTCAGGCCCGTCGAGGGCCGGTTGCCGTCGCCTGCGGTGTTGACGGCCGCCGAGTTGTTGCCGGTGAACAGGTTGTCGGTGATCGACAGGTTGTTGCCGGGCCCGCAGCAGATGAAGACGCCGGATCCGCCACGGCTGCCTGAGCGGTTGTTCGTGTCGAAACGGTTGCGCGCGACCGTGCTTCCCGGCGTGCCGAGCGAGCTCATGTTGATGCCGTAGGTCGTCTGCGTGACGACGTTGTTCAAGAAGTTGAACCCGCTGCCGCCGCTGAACGCCTCGATGCCGTCGTGTTCTTGCGCGTCGGTGCCGGAGTTGCGGATCGTGAACCCGTCCACGGTCACGCCGCTGGTCGTGCCCGTGATCTGGATTCCCGCGGCGCCACCGCCGTCGATGATCGACTCCTTGGCCAGGTTCGTGCGCCCGCCGCGCGCGTCCACACCGTGTTGGGCACCGTGCAACGTCAGCGGCTTGCTGATCACGACGGTGCCGGTGTAGATGCCGGGGCACACGGTGATCACGGCACCCGGGGCGGCCGCGGCCACCGCCGCGGCCACCGAGGACGTCGTCGCCCCCCGACAGCTCGGCCCCGCCACGCCGACCGTGATCGTCGTGGCTTGCGCCGTCGCCGGAGCCACCACGACCAGGCCGAGGCCCAGCAGCGCGGTACCCAGGAGAGCTGCGCGGCGGGCTCCGCGAGCAGGCAACGATCGCCGAACAAGCCGGGGGACACCCGACATCTCTTACCTCCAGAACGAGGGGAACGGGGGAGCGCGTCACCCACCCCTCCCGGCCAGATGGACACGGAAGGTGATTGATCCGTCACTCTGCGGCGGAATGGTAACGGTGGGTAGACCGATCGCGACGACACGGTGGGGTGAACGGAGCACGAGGGTGCTGCACAGGTCGTATGCCCTGGTCCGCAGGCTGGGGGCGGAAATACCGCCACCAGCCGCCGTCCGCTCCTCGGCTAGGGTTTCTGCGATGCACGGGGCGGTAGCTCAGCTGGTCAGAGCAGCGGACTCATAATCCGTCAGGTCGTGGGTTCGAACCCCACCCGCCCCACCTTTGACCTGCGGTTATGTGGCTTGGGGTCGGCTTGGTTGTTGTCTCTGTCAATCGGAAGTTCGTGTCACGCCGATCCGTTGGGGCTGGGTGCCTCTGGTGGTCGAACCCTGAGTGCCGGGTCCGTGAGCTGGGTCGCGTCCCCGCTGGTGGTGTAACTCCCGGCTTCTCCAGCGCGCCTGAGCGCGAGATGGGCCACCGCGTGAGTCTCTGCGTGATCCCGCCACGGATCTCGTAGAGAGGTGCCACGCGATGGCCCTGCACCAGTCTTCCCTGCTCGAAGTCCTCGACGCACTCAAGGTCGCCGATGTCGGTGACCGCATCCGACAAGCCGCCGAAACCGTCTACCAAGCCCTGATCGAGGCCGAGCTCACCGAGACGATCGGTGCCGCGCTGCATGAGCGGACCGAGTCGCGTACCGCCCTGCGGAACGGGCACCGCACCCGCACGCTGTCGACCACGGCCGGGGATCTGGAGTTGCGGATCCCGAAACTGCGCACCGGCTCGTTCTTCCCGTCGCTGCTGGAACGCCGCCGCCGGGTGGACCAGGCGCTGTTCGCGGTGGTGATGGAGGCCTACCTGCACGGCGTCTCGACCCGCAAGGTCGACGACCTGGTCAAAGCGTTGGGCGCCGACAGCGGCATCTCCAAGTCCGAGGTGTCGCGAATCTGCGCCGACCTCGACCAGGAGGTGGGCGCGTTCCGCGACCGCAGCCTGGCCGACCAGACGTTTCCCTACGTGTTCCTGGACGCCACCTACTGCAAGGCCCGGGTCAACCACCGCGTCGTCTCCCAAGCGGTGGTGATCGCCACCGGAGTCCGCGCCGACGGCTGGCGTGAAGTCCTCGGGTTCGCCGTCGGCGACTCGGAGGACGGCGCGTTCTGGACCGCGTTCCTGCGCAGCCTCAAAGCCCGGTGCAGCTGGTCATCGCCGATGCCCACACCGGGCTCAAGCAGGCCATCGGCGCGGTCCTGCTCGGTGCCGCCTGGCAGCGCTGTCGGGTGCATTCCTGCGCAACGTGCTGGCGCAGGTGCCGAAAGGTTCAGCGGAGATGGTGGCTGCGGCGATCCGCACGGTCTTCGCCCAGCCTGACGCCGCGCACGTGCGTGAACAGCTCGGGGTGATCGCCGGGATGCTCGTCCGGCAGTCGGTCAAGGTCGAGACCATGCTGCGCGACGCGGCCGAGGACTTACTCGCGTTCACCTCGTTCCCGAGCGCGCACTGGAAAAAGATCTGGAGCACCAATCCGGTGCGCCACGAGGCGCCGTGTGATCGTGCGGAGATGGAAGGGCTCCGCCTTCGGGTCGTCGCAGCGGCCTGATGAAGCTGGGGGCAGCCGAGCTCGGGAGGTGCCGGGCGGAGGTGGGAGCAGCCCCGACAACGACGGGACGTCCTGGTACTGCCAGACAGGGCGGGCCCGGCAAGCAAGACGGACAGGTGCACGAGTGCAGGAACCAGTGGTGGAACCCCCTCAAGTGGAACGCCGGCTCCAACCTGGCGGATATGGGCCGGTCAGCAGCGCACACCTCGACCGGGTCGGCGATCCCGACGTCGGTCGGGGTGACTTCGGGTCGGTCCTCGGGTTGGCCGGCTCGGAGGCCACGGTGAAGGTCTGCGGCGTAGTCGTGGCGAGGCTGCAGGGGAAGAGCTGGGCACCGATCCCGTCCAACGATCATGTGGTGAACGTGGGAACCACCCCGGGATCGCCCTCCCCGCCGGCCAGCCGGGCCGGTGGCGGGCAGACCCACCGTCGATCGATGACCTCGGGGTGGGGCGGAGCCGCCGTAGTAGTCCGAGACCGGGAAAGCCGGTCACATGGCCAAGGGCGGCAGCGTGTCCGCAGCGTTGAGGCTGGAAGGTCAGGAGGTCGGTGGTGAACATCGCCGCACCGACACCTGCGGTGGGTGCTCCGGCGCAGTTCCCGGACGCGGACACCGCGTGGTGGCGGGTACTGAAGATCCAGATCAAGCTGCACCAGTGGGCCGGTAGGGACTCGTCTCGCCGGTTTGATGATCTGTTCAATCTCGTGTGTGATCCCGCGTTCCTGGCTGTGGCCTGGGACCGGGTGCGGGGCAACACAGGGGCGCGCGCTGCCGGGGTGGATGGCCAGAGCGCCTTCTACGTCGAGACGGTGCGTGGCCGCGAGGTGTTCCTCGCCGAGCTACGCGCCGCTTTGAAAGACGGCTCGTTCTCGCCGTTGCCGGTGCGGGAACGGATGATCCCCAAGACCGGTGGCAAGCTGCGCCGGTTGGGCATCCCCACCGTCCGGGACAGGGTCGTGCAAGCGGCCCTGAAACTGGTGCTGGAGCCGATCTTTGAGGTGGACTTCAAGCCGTGTTCCTACGGCTTCCGCCCGAGACGCCGGGCCCAGGACGCCATCGCCGAGATCCACTTCCTCGCGTCCGCTCCGCGGAACTACGAGTGGGTGCTGGAAGCCGATATCGAGGCGTGCTTCGACTGCATCGACCACACCGCCCTGATGGGCAGGGTGCGACAACGCATCGGAGACCGGCGCGTACTGGGACTGGTGAAGGCGTTCTGCAAGGCCGGGATCCTCACCGAATCTGGTGCGGCCCAGGTCCTGCAGGACACCAGTGCCGGGACCCCGCAAGGCGGCATCCTCTCACCGCTGCTGGCCAACATCGCCCTCTCCGCGCTCGACGAGCACTTCGCCGACGCGTGGACGGCGATGGGGGACTCCAGCGCACGGCACCGGCGTCGCCGCCGCGGCCAGGCCACCTACCGCCTCGTCCGCTATGCGGACGACTTCGTGGTGATGGTCAACGGCACCGGCGAACACGCCCAGGCCCTGCGCGAAGAGGTGGCAGTGGTGCTCGCTCCGCTCGGGCTGCGCCTGTCGGAGGCGAAGACGAGGACCGTGCACATCGATGAGGGCTTCGATTTCCTGGGCTTCCGCATCCAGCGCCAGCCCAAACGAGGCTCCGGAAAGCCGACCGTCTACACCTACCCGTCGAAGAAGGCGCTGGCCTCGATCACGAGCAAGGTGAAGACGATCTCCCGACAGAACATGAACCAGCCGCTGGCGGTCCTGTTGCACCGGCTGGCGCCGGTGCTGCGGGGCTGGGTGAACTACTTCCGGCACGGAACGTCCAAGGCCACCTTCGACTATCTGCGCCACTATGCGTGGCGGCGGGTGATCGTCTGGCTGCGCCGCAAACACCCCCGTGCCACCTGGAAGTGGCTTCGCCGTCGCCACCTCCCGGGGTGGTGGCCCACCGATGGCGCGACCAGGATGTTCGATCCGATGACGGTGCCGGTCACCCGCTACCGCTACCGGGCTACGAACATCCCGACGCCATGGCAGCGAACGAGCACGAACCCGGCCTGACCACCGGCACGGACACGTGGAGAGCCGGATGCGTGGGAACACGCACGTCCGGTTCGGAGGCGCGGGCCGGGGAAACGGACCCACCGAAAAGGTGGACACCGCGCCCCGGCCCGACCCCTACCTAGAACGGTTGAACAAGGACATCAAACGTCGCCGCGATGTGGTCGGTGTCTTCCCCAACCCCGACGCGCTGCTGCGCCTGGCCAGCGCCGTCCTGGTCGAGCAACACGACGAATGGCAGGCTGGCGGCCGCCGCTACCTATCCGAAGGCTCCATGACCGCACTGACCGTCCCGGCTAAGAACACCGCACTACCGACCACCGCCATACTCACGGCATCATCATCCCGCACTGACCCACACGGTGACGAGCACGAACTCCACCACACAGCGGGACGCGACCATCAAGACGGCCCGGCACATCTTAAAGCCAGCCGTCAAAGCGGCTGGGTTCGATTCGAAGCACCGGGCAGCACGAGCGCTCAAGTCATCCAGGCAGAGATTATCGCGAAACTGCCATGTTGCCAACGGGCGCGCCTCCTCGCCCCATCGGGTGGCTGACGGCAGAATCGCCACGTTGATGTCACTCAACGTGAGGAAATGCAGCGTGGCGTATTGGCACCCAATCGAGGTGGTCGGTCAACCAGTCGCCTACGGGATCGGGTTCGCCGTTCTGGTGTTGGTGGCATTCGCAGGCACGGTCGTCAGGACGATCGTGACGGTCGCGCACGAGGGTGGCCACATGCTGGCGGGATTGCTCTTCGGCCGCGCGATCACCTCATTCGAACTGACCGATGGTGACGAGCTCAGCGGTGGTGGCGGTACCGGACTGGACCCCATGAGCGGCTTTGGCGACGTCTTCATCGCGTTCATCGGCTATGCGACCCCACCACTGGCCGGGCTCGGCGGGGCGCACGCCGTCGCAGATGGGAACGCCTGGGGCGTGCTGGTAATCGGAGCGATCCTCCTGATCGCCTCCCTGCTAATACCGGACATCAATCCGCTTGCGCTGGCGATCACCGGTCTAATCCTGACGGGCATCCTCTGGGCGCTCATCGCGGGCGGACCCGGTATCCAGGCAGCGGTGGCGGTCGGCCTGGTCTGGCTGATGCTCATCGGTGGGCTGCGCAGCGTGGTGATTCGAACCTACCGGTCGAGCGACACTCAGCGTCTTGTCGAGTACACCTGGCTACCCCGCGGCGTGTGGTTCGCGGCCTGGTTGGCGATCGCGCTCGCCTGCACCTGGAGCGGCGCTCGGCTGCTGCTTCGGCACGGTTGACCGTTCTGACGGGTCCGGACGGCGCCGTCGAAATCGCGACGAGAAGTGGGTCAACATTGCCCACACCCTCCGGCGCGGCCATGGCGAGCGGGCAAACGCCCAGCTCGAGAGCTGGAACCCTCAGCAAGGTCCGCTGCTGCCCACATCGAGTTAGGGCCTGGTCCACGCCGGTCTTGGTCATCCGAACCGTCCTGAATGGAAGAGAAGCTCCTGATCTAGCTGTACTGAACGGAGACGTTGGTCGAGGTCGTGTGACGACACGACCTGACTGATCTTGATAGGCGAGGACCTCCTGCGGAGGGTGTGGAGCTGTCTGACGGCACCCACTCCGACCCCAGGAGGTCCTCGTGTCCCACGCTAACGCCGCCCTGACCCCGCGTGCGCGATTGCGGCTCGCGCGTCTGATCGTCGACGACGGATGGCCGGTCGCCCGCGCCGCCGAGCGGTTCCAGGTCGCCTGGCCCACCGCCAAGCGGTGGGCCGACCGCTACCCCCTTCACGCTACAGGCCCTGCTCTCGTCGTGCGGTGATGGTGCGGTCGCGTTTGACGGTCTTGCCGACGTCGTGGCTGGGGGCGGGGTGTTGGTTACGGGATCCGCGCGGCT
>DASWUV010000096.1:0-8080 GCA_036401495.1 Pseudonocardia sp.
GGGATCGCCTACCCTCGCGGACCATGGCGGGACGGGTTCGGGTCGCAGTGGTGTTCGGCGGGCGCAGCGGCGAGCACGCGATCTCGTGCGTCTCGGCGGGCAGCGTCCTGGCCAACCTCGACCCCGAGCGGTTCGAGGTCGTGCCGGTCGGCATCACCGAAGCGGGCGCCTGGGTCCTGGGCACCGACGACCCCCGTGAGCTGGCCATCGATGAGCGCGCCCTGCCGTCGGTCGACGCGTCGCGGCCCGCGCTCGCGCTGCCGGGAGACCCCACCCGCGGCGGGCTGATCGTCCTCGACCCCGAGCGCGCGGGTGAGGTGTTCGCGGGCGTCGACGTCGTGTTCCCCGTGCTGCACGGCCCGTACGGCGAGGACGGCACGATCCAGGGGCTGCTGGAGCTCGCGGGCGTGCCCTACGTCGGGGCAGGCGTGCTGGCCAGCGCGGCAGGCATGGACAAGGAGTTCACCAAGAAGCTGCTGGCCGCCGACGGGCTGCCCGTGGGTGATCACGTCGTGCTGCGGCCCGGCGTCGCGACGCTGACCGCCGCGCAACGTGACCGCCTCGGCCTGCCGGTGTTCGTCAAGCCTGCGCGTGCCGGGTCGTCGATCGGCATCACCAGGGTCACCGCGTGGCCGGATCTGGACGCCGCCGTCGCCGCCGCGCGGACGCACGACCCGAAGGTGCTGGTCGAGGCCGCGATCGTCGGCCGGGAGATCGAGTGCGCCGTGCTGGAGCTGCCCGACGGCGCGGTGCGCTCCTCGGTGCCTGCCGAGATCCGCATCGTCGGCGACGCGGACTTCTACGACTTCGACGCGAAGTACCTCGACGATGTCTGCGAGTTCGACATCCCCGCCAAGCTCGACGACGAGGTGGCTGAGCGCCTGCGCGCCATGGCCGTCGCCGCCTTCCACGCGCTCGACGGCCAGGGGCTGGCGCGCGTCGACTTCTTCCTCGGCGCCACAGGCGAGATCACCGTGAACGAGGTCAACACGATGCCGGGGTTCACGCCGATCTCGATGTACCCGCGCGCATGGGCGGTCACCGGCGTCGACTACTCGACCCTGCTCACCACGCTGATCGAGACGGCGCTGGCCCGCGGCACCGGCCTGCGCTGACATGCGCTGACCTGCGCTGACGTGTGGCTAGCCTCCGGCAATCGTCCGCACGATCAGGAAGCCGTTCAGCCCGATGATCAGTACGGCGATCAGGGACGCCACCACCGTCGTGGCCCGCCCGTTGACCAGCTCGGCCATGAGGTCGCGCCGACGGGTGAGCAGCACCAGCGGCACCAGCGCGAACGGGATCCCGAACGAGAGCACCACCTGCGAGAGCACCAGCGCGTGGGTGGGGTCGAGCCCCATGCCCAGCACGACGAGCGCCGGGCTGAGCGTGAGCAGCCTGCGCACCAGCAGCGGGATGCGCCGCTGGATGAACCCCTGCATCACGACCTGGCCCGCGTACGTCCCGACCCCTGACGACGCGAATCCCGACGCGAGCAGGGCCAGCGCGAACGCGAACGCCGCAGGCTGGTCCAGCGCCCTGGCCAGTCCGGCGTGCACACCCTGCAGGGTGTTCGTGTCCGGTATCGGGCTGCCGTAGAACAGCGCCGCCGCGATCACCAACATGGCCGCGTTGACCAGTCCGGCGGCGCCCATGCCGACGACGACGTCGAGCTGCATGCGACGCATGAGGAACCGGCGCTCCCCGACGTCGCGCGGCCGGATGCGGGACGTGGTCAGCGCCGAATGCAGGTAGATGACGTGCGGCATCACCGTCGCGCCGAGAATGCCCGTGGCCAAGAGCAGGCTTTCGGTGCCGTCGAAGCGCGGCACGAGCCCGGACGCGAGCGCCCCGCCGTCGACGTCGATGCGCAGCGTCGTGGCGAGGAAGCCCAGCAGGATCACGCCCAGCAGGCCCGCGATGGCCAGCTCAAAAGGGCGGTAGCCCCGGCTCTGCAGGGCGAGCAGCGCGAACGCGACGATCCCGGTGATCACGCCGCCGAGGAACAACGGCAGGCCGAACAGCAGGTTCAGCGCGATGGCGCCGCCGATCACCTCCGCGAGGTCGGTCGCGATCGCGACGAGCTCGGCCTGCGCCCACATCAGCCGGGTCACCGGGCGTGGGAAGGCCTCGAAGCACAGTTCGGGCAGGTTGCGCCCGGTCGCCATGCCGAGCTTCGCCGACAGCGTCTGGATCAGCATCGCTATGAGGTTGGCGGCGACGATCACCCACAGCAGCAGGTAGCCGTAGTTCGCTCCTGCGGAGAAGTTGGTGGCGAAGTTGCCGGGGTCGACGTAGGCGATAGCGGCGACGAAGGCGGGCCCGAAGAACGCCAGCGCACCCCGCATGCCGCCCCGGTCACGGATCTCCGTGATCGTCGGTGCCGGTCGGCCGGTCGTGGTCACGGTGTCTCCTCGTCGAGGACGTCGCCGTGCACGAGCCGGGTCAGTGGCGCACCCAGCGGGTGGGACCGATCGCCGATCCGGACCCAGAGCGGGCCGCCGTAGGGGTCTTGGCGCTCTACCGTCAGCACCACGCCCGGACGCACGCCCAACTCGCCGAGATGCCGCAGTGCGCCGCTGTCGCGGTCGGAGACGCGGCGGACGCGGAAACGGTTCCGCGGCGCGACCGCGTCGAGTCCGACCCCCCACCGCTCGTCGTGCGGGCCGTGCCGCGGCGGGATCGGGTCGCCGTGCGGGTCGTGCGTCGGGTGGCCGAGCGCGGCGTCGATGCGCTCCTCCAGCCGGTCGGACAGCACGTGCTCCAGCTGTTCGGCCTCGGCGTGCACCTCGTGCCACGGCACCTCGAGGACCTCCGCGAGGAACGTCTCCAGCAGGCGGTGCCTGCGCACCACGCGCAGCGCCGCACGTTCACCCGAATCGGTCAGCCGAAGCTCGCGGGAACCGGCCCGCGCGACGAGCTCGCCTTCTTCCAGCCGCTTGACCATCGCCGTGACCGAGGGCGACGCAACGTGGAGCTCCGCGGCCAGCAGACCGGTCGTGACGGCGTCACCGCGGGTCTTGAGGTGGTAGATCGCCTTGAGGTAATCCTCAACGGCCTGCGACATCTCCACCACACGCGAAATGTAGACGCGTCTATCAATTCACGGAAGCCATATCTCAAGCTGAGATCAGAAGCACAGTCCCTACCGGACGACGACCGGTGCAGCGGGCAGCGTCGTGCGGACGGTGTCGGACACCGCCTGCAGGGGGGCGCTGCCCACGCCCGTCGGCACGGTCAGCACCACGTAGACGGGACGGTCGACCGCGACATAGGTCAGCGCCTGCGGATTCGGCGTCCCGTCGTCGAGTTGCAGCCAGCGCACCCCGTCGATCTCCAGGAGCGCGGCCGTCGGCGTCAACTCGGCGGGACGCGGCAGCCCGCACCGCAGCACCGCAGGCTCCGGGGCGGCCGCCCAGGCCCGCACGCCCGCAGGCGCCGGAGCCGCCAGCGCGCGGCGGGGGAGGGTCGCCCCGTCTGCGGGCAGGTCGCCGTCGAGGCCCGCGAGCAGGGAGGTGCAGGACGGGGAGCTCGCCTCGGGCGCGTCGATGGGGACGACGGCCAGGGGTCGGGTGTCGGGCGGCGCCGGGTCGGAGCCGTCAGCCCCGCGCAGCCGCGCCACGACACCGATCCCCGCCACCACGAGAGCGAGCAGGAGCGGAAGCACGACGGCGATCGCGACGGGCGCGGAGGGGCGGGTCACGCTCAGCTCAGGTGGACGACCGGGCAGGTCAGCGTGCGGGTGATGCCACCGACACCCTGGACGCGCGCCACCACCAGCTGGCCCAGCTTGTTCACGTCATCCGCCTCGGCACGCACGATCACATCGTAAGGGCCGGTGACGTCCTCCGCAGAGATCACCCCTGGGATCGCGGCGATCTCGGCGGCCACCGCGGCGGCCTTCCCGACCTCGGTCTGAACCAAGATGTAGGCCTGCACCACGGCGTGCCCCTTTCCTCTTGAGGACGTGAGATGGTCGGACGCCGAACGTACCCGAGGAGGAGCCGTTGTCCGAAGATCGGCCCACGCTCGGTGCGCTCGGCGAGTTCGGGCTCATCCGCCACGTCACCCGCGACCGCGTCCAGCCCGCGAGCACGGTGCTCGGGCCCGGCGACGACGCCGCGGTCGTGGCTGCGACGGACGGACGGGTTGTGGCGACCACCGACGTGCTCGTCGAAGGCGTGCATTTCCGACTGGACTGGTCCACCCCCCAGCAGATCGGGCGCAAGGCTGCGGCGGCCAACCTCGCGGACGTCGCGGCCATGGGCGCCGTCCCGACCGCGCTCCTCGTCGGGCTGGCTGCCCCCGCTGACACTCCCGTCGAGACGCTGTCCGGCCTGGCCGACGGGCTGTGGGCCGAGGCGGGCGCGGTCGGAGCGGGCCTGGTCGGCGGGGATGTCGTGGCGGCGGCACAGCTCGTGCTCGCCGTCACCGCTCTCGGGTCGCTGGAGGGCCGCGCGCCCGTCACCAGGGCGGGCGCCCGGCCGGGTGACGTCGTGGCGATGGCCGGGCGGGTCGGCTGGGCGGCGGCCGGGCTCGCGGTCCTGCAACGCGGGTTCCGCTCGCCCGGCGCGGTGGTCGCGGCGCACCGGGTGCCCGAGCCGCCTTACGCGGCGGGTCCGCGGGCCGCGCGGGCGGGGGCGACGTCGATGATCGACGTCTCTGACGGACTGCTGGCCGATCTCGACCATGTCACCACGGCGTCCGGGGTCGTGATCGATCTCCGGGTGCCCGACGTGCCGCCCCGCCTCGCCGAGCTGGGCGGAGCGCTGGGCATCGACCCGCTGATCTGGATGCTCACCGGGGGCGAGGACCACGCCCTCGTCGCCACGTTCCCGCCGGACGTCGTCCTGCCCGCGGAGTTCGCGGTGATCGGCGCGGTCCGCGCGGGCGACCCGACGGTGCTCGTGGCGGGCAAGGCCTACGACGGCGATCCCGGCTGGGCCCACTTCCGGCCGTGACCGGTCAGACCACCATCCAGCCGAGCACCGGGGTGGCCTGCAGCGCGATGAGGATGGCCAGCACCAGCAGGAGCAGGAGGCTCCAGCCGAGCACCTTGCGGAGGATGACGCCCTCTTCGCCTTCCAGCCGGACCGCCGCCGCGGCGATCGCCAGGTTCTGCGGCGAGATCATCTTGCCCAGCACACCCCCGGAGGAGTTGGCCGCGGCGAGCAGTTGCGGCGGCAGCCCGGCGCTGTTGGCCGCGGTCACCTGCAGCGAGCCGAACAACGCGTTCGACGACGTGTCCGAGCCGGTGACGGCCACGCCCAGCCACCCGATCACCGGGGACAGGAACGCCAGCGCCCCGCCCGCGCTCGCGATCACCAGCCCGATGGCGGTGGTCTGCGCCGAGGCGTTCATGACGTAGGCCAGCGCGAGCACCGCGGCCACGGTGAGGATGGCCCAGCGCAGCTCGAAGACCGTGCGGCCCCACGTGGCGAGCGCCCTGCCCGCGCCGACCCGCAGCACCAGCGCGACGATCACGCCGGAGATCAGCAGCAGCGTCCCCGCGGTGGACAGCCACGTCAGCGAGTACATCGTGGTGGAGTGCGGCTTGCCGTTGGTGCCGACCACGTCGAGGAACGGCCAGTGGAACGCGAGCTTCAGCGAGTCCGCCAGCGGCTTGATGCCCGGAATCTGGACGATCGCGAAGACGATGATGATGATCACATAGGGCGCGTAGGCCAGTCGGATGTCGGCCGGTGAGTCGGGCCGGGCGGCGGTGCCAGGGCCGCCACCCGCGGCGATCGCGGGCTCGCGCGCGGCCCACGGTGCATCGCGGCGCAGCCTCGCCAGCACGAGCACGGCGACGGCCCCGAGCAACGAGGCGACGATGTCGGTGAGCGGCACCGACAGGAAGTTCGACGTCGTGAACTGGGCGAGCGCGAACACCACACCGCAGCCGACGGCGGGCACCCACGCCTCGCGCAGTCCGCGCTTTCCGTCGACGAGGAACACCAGCAGCAGCGGGACGAACAGGGCGAGCACGGGCGTCTGACGTCCGATCATGGACGCCACCTGGTTCAACGGCAGGCCGGTCACTTGGGCCAAGGTGATGACGGGCACGGCCATGGCGCCGAACGCGACCGGCGCCGTGTTGGCCACCAGCGCCACGGTGGCCGCCTTCATCGGCTTGAACCCCAACGCAACGAGCATCACCGACGTGATCGCGACGGGCGCGCCGAAGCCCGCCAGGGCCTCCAGCAGGGCGCCGAAGCAGAACGCGACGAGGATCGCCTGGGTGCGCTCGTCGGTCGACAGCGCGCCGACGCTGCGGCGCAGGATGTCGAAGTGGCCGGTGGCGACGGTCATATTGAAGATCCACAAGGCGTTGACCACGATCCACATGATCGGGAACAGCCCGTAGAAGGCCCCGTGCGCAGCGGCCAGGAGCGCCATCCCCACGGGCATGGCGAACCCGAGGATCGCGACGAGCAACGCGGTCACGAGTCCGGCGAGGGCCGCCCACTGGGCGCGTACCCGCAGCCCGCCCAGCAGGACCAGCACGACGGCCAGTGGTAGCAGCGACACCAGGGCGGAGAGGACGAGCGACCCGCCGACGGCGTCTGGATGCTGTTGGTAGGCAGCAAGCGTCAACCCCGACATGCCGGGCAGTGTGCGCCCCGTCACAACGTCGGGCAAGCGCTGGCGCGGCCGTCAGGTGCGCGGCACCGGCACGCCGCGGATGCTCGCGTCGAGCAGCTGCACCGGGTGCAGCAGGGGCACGTCGAGCCCGAGGTGCTTGCCGATCTGCAGCAGGCAGCCGGGGTTGGCGGTGACGACGATGTCGGGCCGGGTGGAGCGCACGTTCTCGGCCTTCCGCTTGCCCAGCTCGGCGGCGGCCTCCGGGGCGACGAGGTTGTAGATCCCCGCCGACCCGCAGCACAGCTCGGCCTCGGGCAGGTCGACGAGCTCGACGTCGGGGATCGAGCGCAGCAACGCCCGCGGCTGGGCGCGCACCTTCTGCGCGTGGCCCAGGTGGCAGGCGTCGTGGTAGGCCACCTTGGCCCGGACGGGGTGGCGGGGAGCCCGCGGCGGCCCGTCGGCGAGCACCTCGTGCACGTCGCGCGCGCGTGCGCTGAACGCCGCTGCCCGCTCCGCCCACTCCGGGTCGTCGTCGAGCAGGTGGCCGTACTCCTTCATCGACGAGCCGCAGCCTGCGACGTTCGTGATGACGTAGTCGACGTCCAGGTGCTCGTAGACGCCGATTTCCCGACGGGCCCTGGCCAGCCCGGCCTCCTCCCGCCCCGAGTGGAACTCCAGCGCCCCGCAACACTGCTGGTCGCGCGGCACGAGCACGTCCCAGCCTTCCGCGGCGAGGACCCGGACGGTGGCCGCGTTGACGCGGTGGAAGAACACGTCCTGCACGCAGCCGGTGAGCAACGCGACCCGCCCGCGGCGTACTCCGACGGCGGGCGTGTGCACCGGGAGACGAGCGAAGGCTTCGCGCACCGAGACCGGCGGCAGCAGCGACTCCATGGCGGCCAGCCTGCTCGGCAGCCGCTCGGCGAGCGCTCGTATCGCCGGAATCCGCCGCAGCGCCTGGTAGAGCCCTCCCGGCACGGCGGCCGCCCGCAGCCGACGCTTGTACGGGAAGAGCGCGAAGATCGCGTCGCGGAACAACCGGTCGTCCCGGTCGCGCTCGACGCCCCGCTCCAGCTGGGGCCGCACCGACTCCAGCAGCCGGTCGTACTGCACCCCTGAAGGGCACGCGGTCACGCAGGCCATGCAGCCCAGGCAGGCGTCGATGTGCTGGGCGAACGGGCCGTCGAGGCCGATCTCACCCTGCTCGGCGAGGTTCATGAGGTAGATCCGCCCGCGCGGGGAGTCCATCTCCTCCCCCCAGAGCTGGTAGGTCGGGCAGGTGGGCAGGCAGAACCCGCAGTGCACGCAGTCGTCGAGCAGCTCGCGCTGCGGCGGGCGATGGGCGTCGAAGGCACCGGGCATGAGTCACATCCAGGGGTCGAAGCGGCCGGGACCGAGCCGGGCATCGGGATCGAACGCGTGCTTGATCGCGCGCAGCACCGCGACCGCCGACGGCGGCGGCCCCCACCCGGCGACGTCAGCGCCCCGTGGTCGG
>DASWUV010000097.1:0-39794 GCA_036401495.1 Pseudonocardia sp.
GTGCAGGACGATGCGCCGGTGACGGTCAGACAGGTAGCGGTGGGTTGTGAGTTCCGGTATTTCGCGCAGGTGGACACGCCGACGGTGTTCCAGGTGCAGCCGCGCGACGAGGCGCCGATCTCGGTGCTGAACGCCACGACCTCGATCGAGCCCGACACCCCCCTGCGCAGCTACGTCGATCTCTACGGCAACCCGTGTCAGCGGCTGGTGATACCCGCCGGACAGTCAGGTTTCCGGTACGACGCGCTCGTCGAGGTGCCCGACGCCACGGAGGACGTCGACGTCACCGCGCCCGAGTTGCTGCCCGACGAACTGCCCGACGACGTGCTGGTCTACACACTGCCCAGCCGGTACTGCCTGCCGGACATGCTCGGCGACGAAGCGTGGTCGCGCTTCGGTGGTCTGCCCCGCGGCTACCCACGGGTGCAGGCGATCTGCGACCACGTGAACGGGCACCTGACGTTCCAGTACGGCAGCACCGGCGCACTGAGCACCGCCAGCGACGTCAACGCCTCGGGGTTCGGGGTGTGCCGCGACTTCACCCACCTCGCGATCTCCTTCTGCCGCGCGCTGAACATCCCCGCCCGCTACGTCTTCGGCTACCTGCCGGACATGGACATCACGCCCGACCCGGCGCCGATGGACTTCGCCGCCTGGATGGAGGTGTGGCTCGGCGACCGGTGGTGGACCTTCGACCCCCGCAACAACCGGCCGCGCAAGGGCCGCGTCCTCATCGGACGCGGCCGAGACGCTGCCGACGTGGCGATGGCGACGACGTTCGGCGCCCCGCAGCTGCAGTCGATGCTCGTGCGCGCCGAAGAGCGGTGAAGCCTGCTCGCACACACCCCGCGGGGCTCACACACAGTGCCCGCACTGTGTGTGGACCACGCGGGGTGTGTGCGAGCGCCGGGGGTGGCGGCTCAGGCCGCTTTAGGCCGCGCGGCCGCCGCGGCGGGGTGCGCCGCGGCGGGGTGCGCCCGATCCTGGGCGTCCGCCGCGGGGGGTGCCCGGTCGGCGTGCGCCGCCGCGCGGGGTCTCGGGCACGACCTGCTCGATGAGCGGCGTGCCGGACGGCGTGCGCGCGCCGGTGATCCGGCTGAGCTCCGCGTCGCCCGAGCCGACCTGGGTGTTGGTGGTCCGCACGCCTGCCAGCCTGGTCAGGCGCTCGACGTCGCGCTGCTCGTCGCGCGTCACCATCGTCACGACGGTGCCGGAGTCGCCCGCACGGGCGGTGCGACCCGCGCGGTGCAGGTAGTCCTTCGGGTCGGCAGGCGGGTCGACGTGCACGACGAGGCTGACGTCGTCGACGTGGATCCCGCGCGCGGCCACGTCCGTGGCGACGAGCACGGGTGTCCGGCCCTCCTTGAACGCGGCGATCGCGCGGTTGCGCGCGTTCTGCGCCTTGCCGCCGTGCAGCCCGCCCGCGTTGACGCCGTCCCTGCGCAGCGTCTTGACCAGCCGGTCGACGCCGTGCTTCGTGCGGACGAACAGGATCGTGCGTCCGTCACGGGCCGCGATCTCGGTGACGATCCGCGGCTTCGCCGACTGGTCGACCAGCAGCACGTGGTGCTCCATCGTCGACACCTGTGCGGTCGCCGACGCGATGGACCGCGTGACCGGGTCGCTGAGGTACTGCCGGACCAACGTGCCCACGTCGCCGTCGAGGGTGGCGGAGAACAACAGGCGCTGCCCGGCCTGCGGGGTCAGGTCCAGGATCTTGCGGACCTGGGGCAGGAACCCCATGTCCGCCATGCGGTCGGCCTCGTCGATGGCGGTGACCTCGACCTCCGAGAGGTCGCAGGTCCGCTGGGTCGTGTGGTCGGTGAGCCGCCCGGGGGTGGCGACCAGCAGGTCGACACCGCGCTGCAGCTCGGCGACCTGGCGGTTGAAGGACATGCCGCCGACCACGAAGGTGGTCGTCAGGCCGAGTGCCTTCGCGTACGGCGTGATCGCATCGACGACCTGTTGAGCCAGTTCCCTGGTGGGAACGAGCACGAGGCCGCGCGGCCTGCGGGCGTGCGAACGGCTGCCGCTGATCCGCGCGAGCACCGCGAGGCCGAACGCGAGGGTCTTGCCGGAGCCGGTCTGACCGCGGCCGAGCAGGTCACGGCCTGCGAGCGCGTCGGGCAGGGTGGCGGCCTGGATCGGGAAGGGCTCGGTGAAGCCTTCGCGGTCCAGCGCGCGCAGTACGGGCTCAGGCAGGCCGAGCTCCGCGAAGGACGGCATGCCCGACTCGGGCGCCGTCCAGATCACCTCGGGGGGTGCTGCCGCGACGAGCACCGGACGGGACTCCTGGCCGCGGGGGGCGCCGGGACGGGCGGCGCCGGAACGACGGCGACGGCCCGCAGGGGCCTGCGCACGGCGTGATGAAGAGGGGGATGACAAAACGAAACCTCCGGGACGTGGCACGTCGCACGGAAAGGCAGCGCCGAGATGACGGCGACTGAAATTTCAGAGACGGGCCCGGGCGCAAACGTTGCGCCCTGGTGAGTGGTGCCTGCGCGCCCCAACCGACCTCGTCGGGCGGGCGCTCTGGATCGAGAGTCTAGCGGACGGCCGGTTGCGCCATGGACGTCCGGTCTGTGATGTCGGGGACGGTCGCCGCTCGCGACCGCGGCGGCGGGGTGACCTGCGACGGGCTAGGCGGCGTCGCGGAGCAGGGCCAGCGCCTGGTCCGCGTGGGTCGTCATCGACTTCTCGCTGGCGATCACCGCGAGGAGGCGGCGGTCCGTGCCGATGACGAACGTCTTGCGCTGGGTGTGCAGGCCGCCAGGGAGCCAGCGTCGGTAGGCACCCAGTTCCTTGGCGAGCCGGTGCCCGCTGTCGGTCAGAAGCGGGTAGCCCAGCGAATGCGCGGAGGCGAAGGTGCTCTGCGCGGTCTGCCCGTCGCTGGAGACTCCGACAGCCTGTGCACCCGCGGCCTTGAAGTCGACGGCCAGGTCGCGGAAGCGGCACGCCTCCTGCGTGCAGCCACCGCTGGAGGCGATCGGATAGAAGAAGAGCACGACCGGGCCGTCCTGCAGGAGAGTGGACAGCATCCGCGGGGTGCCCGTCTCGTCGGTCAGGGTGAAGTCGCTGACCTGGTCGCCGGTGTTCATGCCGGGCCTTCGTCGACCCGCCGCAGACGGTTCAGAACCGGTGAACCGTCAGCGCTGCTCTTGCATCGCCTTATGCTCACGCTTGTCCATGACGCGGGTGATGAACGACAACGTCGCCAACAGCACCAGCACAGCGGGAACGTAAAAAAGTACCGGCCAGTAGTGCGCCACGAAGTCACCCATTCCATTCAGCCGAACCCAGGCCCCGATCTTACCAAGCCCGGGACCACGTCAGGTGAGCGCGTTGTGCGGCCCACACGTCGTGCACTGCGAAGTGGCCGCGGCCTCGGGGCCGTCGAAGCACAGGCGCCAGGCCGCATGCAGCTCGTCCGCCCCGAGGCAGGACACGTTGCGCGAACATTCCGTCGTGCCGTTCTGATGCTCGGTCTGAAGACCGCCACAGATCGACCAACCCGCAGGTACGCGGCTCGCCACGATCGAGAACATGGCCCCACTCCCCTTCCACTGCCGTGCGATGTCTGTCGACCTGCGCAACGACGGTGCGGGGCCTTCCGGTACGGCACTAGCCCGTCTGGGGCAGGACCCGTCGTCGTGGAAGAACTCGGGGAGGGGACGCTCAGTGGGTGGTCTGCGCTTCGCGGTGCGGCAGCACCCAACCCGGCCGCACGTAGTGGCAGGTGTAGCCGTACGGGTACTTCTGCAGGTAGTCCTGGTGCTCGTCTTCGGCCTCCCAGAACGGCCCGGCCGCGACCACGTCCGTGACGACCCGGCCGGGCCACAGGCCCGAGGCGTCGACGTCGGCGATCGTGTCGAGCGCTACCCGCTTCTGCTCCTCGCTGGTGTAGAAGATCGCGGAGCGGTAGCTGCGGCCCACGTCGTTGCCCTGGCGGTTCTTCGTGGACGGGTCGTGGATCTGGAAGAAGAACTCCAGAAGCTCGCGGAACGAGATCACGTCGGGGTCGAAGACGATCTCGACCGCCTCCGCGTGGTCGCCGTGGTTGCGGTACGTGGCGTTGGGCGTGTCGCCGCCCGAGTACCCGACGCGGGTCGAGATCACCCCGGGGCGCTTGCGCAACAGTTCCTGCGCTCCCCAGAAGCAACCACCTGCGAGGATCGCTGTCTCAGTCGTCACCGTCTGCCTCCCTTTGGCTCGGTCACCAGTGGTGGAACGTCCGATGACCAGCCGATGTTCCGGTGCGGGCCCCGCGCCTGCCGACAGCATCGCGGCGTTCGCCGACTCGTCGCAAGGCCCTGCTGCCCATTACGGCGATGAGAAGGCGGGGCAGCCTCGGCAGCCACCCGGACGGGCGTACCGAGCGCGGCTCAGAAGCCGGGGAACACCCTGCGGAGGTCGTCGAGGGTCAGGTCGCCGATCACCTCGACACCCGCGGGGGTGTGGGCCGGGGTGAGCCTGCCGCCGATGAGCCTGATCGCGGCTTCCAGCGGGCCGACGAAGGTGGCCGTCGGATTCGACACGCCTTCGGTGACGGCGATCCCGTCGCTGATGACGATGCCGAAACCCGAGCCCTGGATGTCGACGACGACAGGCTTGGCGAGGGCGTCGGCCTTGCCGACGAAGCCCGCCAGAAAGGCGAGGCCACCCGCGAAGTGTTCCGCGACGAGTTGGGCCGAGCTCTCGGGGATGGCCGCGTTCGGGTCGAAGGCGACGTGCACGTCCCAGGCGTGCTGGGCGGTCTCGTTGAGGCGCAGGCCGGACAGCGCCGACAGCGGCAGCTTGGCGAAGCCCAGGTCCACCTGCAGGTTCTCACGTTGCTCACCGGTCAGCGCCTCGTACGCGGCGACGAGGCGGGCGTCGGACTCGACGAACAGTGCGGCCTGGTCGCGTGGGGTCATTGCGTTCCAGCGGTCCCAGACGCTCTGGTTGAAGTCCTGCGGCGGCGCCGACGCGGCACCGGTGGCGGTCGACAGGCTCGCGAGGCCGATTTCGGCGCCGCTTCCCAGGTGCGAGAGGACCTGCGCGAGCGACCACTCCGCCGCGCCGGACGGGCCGGTCAGCTGGTCGTCGGTGAGGCCGGGGACCAGGGCGGCAAGGTCGTCGTGGGTGGCGCGCAGTGCGGCGATCGTGCGATCGGCCAGAGTCGTCATGGTCAGCCGAACCGCGGCGCAAGCTCGGTTCTTCCCGCCGCCTTCTAATGGTTGTCCCGGGGAACGCCCTGCTGGGCGACCCGCTGGTACGGCACCGCCGTACGCAGCACCATCCCGTCGCAGAGCTGGTCGACCATGCCCCGTTGGATCTCCTGCCACGGCGTCTGCGAGGGCGGCATCGGGTAGCCGCCGTGCTCTTCGAGCGTGCGCCGCCGGTACGCCAGCTCCTCCGCGGACACCAGGACGTCGGCCGTCCCGGCGACGAGGTCGATCCGGATCCGGTCCCCGGTCTGCAGCAGGGCCAGACCGCCACCCGCCGCCGCTTCGGGCGAGGCGTTCAGGATCGAGGGAGATCCCGACGTCCCCGACTGCCTGCCGTCCCCGATGCAGGGCAGCTCGTGCACGCCGCGCTTGATCAGCGCGGCGGGCGGCTGCATGTTCACCACCTCCGCACTGCCCGGGTAGCCGAGCGGGCCCACCCCGCGCATGACGAGGATGCTGAACTCGTCGACGTCGAGCTCGGGGTCGTCGATGCGGTGGTGGTAGTCCTCAGGGCCGTCGAAGACGACGGCTCGCCCCTCGAAGGCGCCGGGGTGGCGCGGGTCGGCGAGGTAGCGCCCGCGGAACTCGGGCGAGATCACGCTGGTCTTCATGATCGCGCTGTCGAACAGGTTGCCGCTCAGCACCACGAACCCGGCGTCGGGCAGCAGCGCTTCGTCGAACGTCCGGATCACCGAGCGGTCCGACGGCACGGCGTCGCGGCAGTTTTCGCCGAGGGTCCGCCCGTTCACGGTGACCGCGCCCTCGTGGATGAGACCGCGGGTCATCAGCTCGTTGACGACCGCGGGTACGCCGCCCGCACGGTAGAAGTCCTCCCCGAGGTAGGCGCCCGCGGGCTGCATGTCGAGGATCAGCGGTACGGGCAGCCCGATGCGCTGCCACTCCGTCAGCGGGAGCGGCACGCCGACGTGGCGCGCGATGGCGGTGATGTGCACGGGCGCGTTGGTGGATCCGCCGATCGCCGAGTTGACGACGATCGCGTTCTCGAACGCCTCGCGGGTGAGGATGTCGGAGGGCTTGAGGTCGTCGTGCACCAGCTCGACGATCCGCCTGCCGGTCAGGTAGGCCATGCGGGCCCGGTCGCGGTGGGGTGCCGGGATCGCCGCACAGCCGGGAAGGCTCATGCCGAGCGCCTCGGCCAGCGCGTTCATGGTCGACGCGGTGCCCATCGTGTTGCAGTGCCCCGGTGACGGCGCCGACGACGCGACCAGTTCGACGAACCCGGCGTCGTCGATCTCGCCAGCCGCGAGCATCTCCCGCGCCTTCCACACGATCGTGCCGGAGCCGGTGCGCTGCCCGGCGAACCAGCCGTTGAGCATGGGTCCGCCGGACAGCACGATCGCCGGGATGTCCACCGTCGCGGCGGCCATCAGGCACGCCGGGGTCGTCTTGTCGCAGCCGGTCGTCAGCACCACGCCGTCGAGCGGGTAGCCGTGCAGGATCTCCACGAGCCCGAGGTAGGCCAAGTTCCGGTCCAATGCGGCCGTCGGGCGCCGTCCGGTCTCCTGGATCGGGTGCACGGGGAACTCGAACGCGAGCCCGCCGAGCTCCCGGATGCCTTCACGGACGCGGTCGGCCAGCTGCAGGTGGTGGCGGTTGCACGGGGCGAGGTCCGAGCCGGTCTGGGCGATCCCGATGATCGGGCGACCGGATTGCAGCTCCTCGCGCGTGAGGCCCCAGTTCATGTAACGCTCGATGTAGAGCGCCGTCATCGCCGGGTTGTCCGGGTTGTCGAACCACGCCTGGCTGCGCAGGCGACGACCGCGCTCACCGCGGCTTTCGGTATTCACTCGGCGGTTCATTCAGACAGGATGACAGCGTGACGGGCACAGGCGCGGCGGCGAGGCGCGGTCTTTTCCTGCGCCTGCCCAGCACCGGGCCCGACCCGATCCCGCTCGAGACCGCGGTCGGGGCCGTCCTCGGCTACGCGCGCGGACGGCGCCCCGTGCGGTTCCGTTCGCTCGACGCCCCACAGGGGCGGTGGGTGCTCGTGCCCGCGTTCGGCTGGAGCCGGTTCGACACCCGGGCCGTCGAGTCGCCGGGCGATCTGGACATCCTGGTCGGGGAAGGTCTGCACGGCAGGCTCGACCGCGGCGGCTGGTACGACGTGCACGAGGCGCTCGCCCGCGTCCGCCCGCTCGCCGACGCCGCGGCCGGGCGCGCGGCCGGGCGGGCGCTGTGGGAGCTTCCGGACGACGAGCTGTCCGTGCTCGGCGAGCCGGGCACGGTGGGGGCCGCTCTGCGCGAGATCGGCAAGGTCAGCGGCGTGCACCCCGCTCATGTGTCCGCCGCGCTGCACCATCGACGGCCTGCGCTGCTCCCCCACGTCACGCCGACCACGCGCCGCGCGATGCTGGCCCACGTCGAGGAAGGCGACAGCGGGGTGGAGGCGGTCGTCCGGCGCGAGCTACGGGCCAACGACACCGCGTTCACGGCGCTGGAGGACGCCGCGGCCGAGCTGCTCGGCGAGCACCCGACCCGGCTGCGGCTGCACGACATCCTGCTGTGGCTCACGACGACGTTGCGCATGACGCACGCCGTGCAACTGGGCCGCGCGACCGAGGAGTGGGCGGCCGACAGCGGCGCCACCTCCGCCCACAGCCCGGCGGCGGGCTGAGGTCGCACGCCGGTTCAGCGCAGGGTCGCGACGGCGTCCATCGTCAGCAGGCCGTCGTGGTCCCGGCTCCAGAGGCGCACGGTGGACCCGGCCCCCGGCTCGCCGCTGACCTGGAAAGGGTGCAGGTCGAACGTCGGCCGGACGGCCCGGAAGCGGAAGGCCGCCACCTCGGCGGCGGGTGCGTGGCGGCGGAGCAGGTCCAGCAGCAGCGTCGCCAGCAGCGGCCCGTGCACGACCAGGCCGGGGTAGCCCTCGGTCTCGGTGACGTAGCTGCGGTCGTAGTGGATGCGATGCCCGTTGAACGTGAGGGCCGAGTAGCGGAAGAGCAGAACGGGGTCCGGCACGATCCGGCGTTGCCACGCGGCCGTCGCCTGCGCGACCACGGGCGGCGGATCGACCTCGCCCGCCTGTCGTTGCGCCCGGTAGACGATGTCGTGGTGCTCGACCAACGCCGGGTCGGTCTCGCGGTCGCGGCGCACCTCGTGGCGGACCGTGACGAACACGAGCGGGCCCGTGCGACCCTGCTTGGACACGACGTCCTCGATCGTCGAGGTGCGCACGAGGTGGTCGCCGACCCGCAGCGGGCTGTGGAACGCGAACCGGCCGCCCGCCCACATGCGGCGCGGCAGCGACACCGGAGGCAGGAACCCCCCGCGCTCGGCATGCCCGTCGGGCCCGAGCTCGGACTGTCGGTGCAGCGGCAAGAAGTAGAGCCAGTGCCACAGGGGTGGCAGCGCGCTGCCCTCCGCCACGTCGTCGACGGGGTAGTCCAGGGTGGCCCTCAACGCGGCGACGGGGGTCGGCGCAGCGACGTCGCGCACCGACGTGGTGCGCCCGATCCATTCGGTCAGCTCCACCGTCCGCTCCCCTCCGTCAGGCGTCCGCGATGCCAGTCTGCGCTGCCTCGGTAGCCTGCCCGAGTGGTGTGCACAGGAACGGCCCGGTGTTCGTGACCGCGACAGCGGGGGGTGGGCGTCGGCGCGAATCGGCCGTCGGGCGGATCACGGCGGCCGTCGTGGCGCTCGTGGTCGTCCTCGTCGTCATCCTCGTCGTCTCTGTCACGGCGGGTTGCGCGGCCGCGTCCCACCCGAGCGTGGCGGCCGACGGCAGCGACTTCGACGACGCGGACGTCACCTTCGCCTCGTCGATGGTTCCCCATCACGCCCAGGCCGTCGTGATGGCGCGGATGGCGCCGGGGCACGGAGCGTCGGCGCACGTCAAGGAGCTCGCACAACAGATCACCGCCGAGCAGATCCCCGAGATCGTCCAGATGCAGGACCTGCTCGCGGAGTGGGGCAAGCCTGCCGCGCCCACCGCGTCGATGACCTCGCCGGGCGCGACCGGCGGGATGGCGGGCATGGGCGGAATGGACGGGACGGACGTCACCCAGACGCTGACCGAGGGCATGATGACCGACCAGCAGATGCAGGATCTGAACGCCGCGTCCGGGCCGACGTTCGACCGCCTCTTCCTGCAAATGATGATCAACCATCACAACGGCGGGGTCGCGATGGCGCACACGGAGCTGTCCGACGGCGACAACGGCGACGCGCAGACGATCGCCGAGAACATCAGCGACACCCAGCTGGCCCAGATCACGCTCATGCGGCAGTTGCTCGCGGGCGGTTGAGCCCCGCGCGTCGCCGCCGACCGGCTGCGTGTCTCAACCTGAGCCGACGCTTCTCACCGGCTCCCGCGGCGTGGTGGGATCACCTCTCGCGAGAGCGGCACCGGGTGAAGGGTGGGAGCGGGTGACGACGTCGAGCACCAACGGTCAGCTGACGACCCCCGCTGCGCGACCGTCCCGGATGACCACCTGGCACCAGGACTTCTTCACCGCGGTGGAGCGGTGGCCGTGGCTCACCACGCTGAACGAGCGTGTGTCGGGTGTGGTGCAGCCCGTCTACGACCGGTTCCGCGGCAACCTCGCCGTCGAGCTGCTGCACGGCGGGCGCTGGGCCGGGCATGCGCTGCACCCGGCCCTCTCCGACCTCCCGATCGGGTTCTGGTCCGGTTCGCTCCTGCTCGACGTCGTCAGCCAGGACGAGGCCGCCGACGGCGGCAACTGGGGTCCGGCGGCGACGCTCAGCGCGGCGGGTCTGGCCGCGGCGGTGGCCACGGCCACGACCGGCGTCGCCGACTGGACCGTCAGCGACGGTGCGGACCGACGCGTCGGGCTCTTCCACGGCCTGCTGAACGGCGCGGCGGTGGTGTTGCAGGGCGCTTCGCTGGCCGCGCGCCTGGCCGGGCGGCGCAGCCCGGCCGTCGGGCTCGGCGCCGCGAGCATGGCGGTCACGGCGGC
This sequence comes from Pseudonocardia sp., assembly GCA_036401495.1. Lineage (GTDB taxonomy): Bacteria > Actinomycetota > Actinomycetes > Mycobacteriales > Pseudonocardiaceae > Pseudonocardia. Next base: position 10,145 of record DASWUV010000097.1, read on the forward strand.
CGCAGGCTTCGTCGGCGGACATCTCGTGCAGGGCCGCGGGGCGATGGTCAACCGCGTGGCGGCCAACACGGGGCCCACGCGGTGGGTCAAGGCCGTGGCCGAGGACGACCTGGCCGACGGCGTCGCGAGGGGCGTGGACGTCGAGGGGCGGAAGGTGCTTCTCTACCGCGACCACGCCACGGTCTACGCGATCGACGACCTGTGCAGCCACGCGGGCGGTCTGCTGAGCCGAGGGCAAGTGGTGGACTGCGTGGTGACCTGCCCGCTGCACGAGTCGCGGTTCGACGTGCGCGACGGGCACATCGTGCGCGGCCCCGCCCACCATCCGCAGCCTGCGCTGCCCGCGCGGATCCGGAACGGCTGGGTCGAGATCCGGGGCTCCCAGCCCGTCAAGCGGCGTGCCAGAACCTGAGGAGGATTCGCCATGGCGTGGGAAGCAGTCGCCGATCTCGACCAGCTCGAAGAGGGCGACATGATGCTGGTGCAGCTCGGGCAGCCGGTCTGCGTGGTCCGCCTCTCGGAGGACGAGGTCGTCGCGGTGCACAACACCTGCACCCATCAGCAGCAGCCGCTCAACGAGGGCTACCTCCAGGACGACGACACGGTCATCTGCCCGGCCCACAACTCCTGCTTCGACCTGCACACCGGCGAACCGCGCGGCATCCCCGCCGTCGCGCCGATCCCGGTCTACGCCTGCAAGATCGAGGACGAGGCGATCTGGGTCGACATGGACCAGCAGCTCAACGACGCCGAGATCCCGCACAAGCCCTACCACTGATCGGCGGCCTCGGTCAGTCGCCCGGCAGGCGCGCACCCCCGACGAAGCCGCCCGTCTCGTCGGTGAGGCGGACGTCCGTGGTTCCTGCCGGGTTGGGGCCGCCCCAGTGCGCGTCGCCTGACCGGACCGTCAACATCGCGGTGGCCGCCGACGACCCGTCGTGGCGCAGGAACTCGCACTTCAGGCGGGCGGCGCCGGCGGGTGCGTCCACGTACAGGTAGATCCACGAGGGGGTGGCAGGTTTGACGAACAGCCGCCCGACCGGCCGGTCGCCGGAGGTCAACGGGACGGCCAGGAGTTCGGGTCGCACCGACTGGCTGGCGGGGGTCGCGGGACTCGTCGCACCCGCCATCCAGCCTCCGACGAACGTCGCGCACACGACGACGATGGCCGCCGCGGCCACGGCAAGCCCGCGAGCCCACGAGCGGCTCGGCTGAGGCAGGCCCGCGTGGGCGAGCCGCCTGAGGACACAGGTCTCGAAACCTGCGGGTGGCTCCACCGGCGGTACCAGCGTCCGCATGCGCTCGTGCAGGCCGGTGAGGGCAGCGACGTCGTCCCGGCACCGCTCGCAGCGCTGCAGGTGAGCCAGTACCGCGGCCCGCTCGTCGCCGCCGAGCAGACCCAGCGCGAGCTCCGGCGCAAGCTCGCGGCACGTGTCGCAGCGGAGGTCAGCCACGGTCGGCCTCCTGTTCTGCCACCGTGGCCCGCACGCCGCGCAGCGCGGCCCGGATCCGCGACTTGGCCGTACCCACCGGGATGCCCTCCGCGGTCGCGACCTGCGCCGCCGTCATCCCGCGCAGTGCGGCAAGCACCAGTGCCCTCGCCTGTGACGGCGGCAGCGCCCCGATCGCCGCACGCAGCTGCGCCAACGACTCCCCGGCCATCGCGGCATGCTCCGGCGTGGACGTGACGGCAGCCACCAACGGATCGAGGCTGTGCGGATCCATCGGCGTCGGCGGCCGGGCCCGTACGGCGTCCACGGCCAGATTGTGCGTGATCGTGCCCAACCAGGCACGGACCGAGCCGCGGCGGGGGTCGAAGAGCGCGGCATGCCGCCACGCCCGCTCGAAGGCCTGCTGCGCGACGTCTTCGGCGATCCGCCCGTCGCCCACCACAGCAACGGCGATGCCGAACACCGCGCCTTGGAAGCGGCGCACGAACGCCACGGACGATCGCGCGTCGCCCGCGGCCAGACCCGCGAGCAGCAGGTCGTCGGGGACGTCCTCGCTCGCTCCCCGCCATGCGGCCACGTCTTCTCTACGCTCAGCCGTCCACTGGGGATCGCCACCGACAGGTCACGGTTGCATTACGAAGTCGTGCCGAATGATCCGCAGGCAACTCTGTTGCGTACTACCCAACACCGATCGGCGCCGCAAGCACGGGGGGTGGCGCCGACCTGCCGAGCGGAGGGCAGGCCACGCGGGTCGCGATCAGAGCGCGTGGTCTGCCTCGTTGCCGACGACGTCAGCACCGTTCGGGTGCGTGGGGCCGCTACAGGAGCGCGTCGGCGATCTCGGTGAGGTCGGCGCCGACCACGTCCGGCTGCGCCCCGAGCGGACTCGGCACGATGCCTGACCTCGCGACGAACGCCGCCCGACAACCGGCGGCCAGCGCGCCGGACACGTCCCACGCATGGGCCGCGACGAGCCGGACCTCCGCGATGTCGACCCCGCACCGCTGGGCCACCATCCGGTAGGGAGCGGGAGCGGGCTTGAGCGCCTGCACCTCGTCTGCGGAGAACACGGCGTCGAACAGTCCGCTCAGCCCGGCGAAGCTCAGCTGGGCCTGCGCCACCTCGAGCACGGAGTTCGTGAGCGCCGTCACCCGGAACCCGCCCGTCCGCAGCCGCTCCAGCGCCTCCGGAACCTCGGGATGGACGGGCAGCCGGGACATCGCGCCCACCACGTCGTCGACGTCCTGATCGCTGACGGACCGTCCGACGCGGGCCGCCGTCATCAGCAGCGCCGCCCGCTGCGCGCTCGTGAAGTCGACGTAGTTGCCGGTCAGGCCGCCGACGAAGGACAGTTGCAGCATCGTGGAGAACCACTGCGGCCGCACCGAGGCGTCGCCGAGAACGGACTCGAACACGGAGTCGAGCGCCGCCAGATCGAGCAGCGTCTCGTTGACGTCGAACGCCAGCACCCTCGCCATGGCACGCAGAGTAGGCGGCACCTGGAAAGCTCTCGCCATGCGCGTGGTCGTCTCGCCGGACTCCTTCAAGGGCACCCTCGACGCCGCCGCGGCCGCCGAGGCGCTGGCGCAGGGCTGGTCGAGAGTGCGGCCCGACGACGAGGTCGTGATCATCCCACTGGCCGACGGGGGCGAGGGCACCCTGGAGGCCCTCGGCGCAGGCCTGCCCGCGGAATGCCTGCGCACCGCCGTCGTCACGGGCCCCGGCGGTCAGCCGGTGGAGGCCGGTTGGCTGCTGCGGCCGGACGGCACCGCCGTCGTCGAGCTGGCGCGGGCGGCGGGCCTCCCCCAGCTCGACCCGCTGGACCCGCTCGGCGCCACGACCTTCGGGGTCGGTGAGCTGCTGCGGATGGCCGCGGCCGATCCCGCGACAACACGCGTGCTGCTCGGGCTGGGTGGTTCCGCGACCACCGACGGCGGGAGCGGTGCGCTGGCCGCCCTCGGTGCCCGCTTCCTCGACGCCGACGGCTTCGAGCTGCCGCGCGGCGGCGGAGCGCTGTCCCGCGTGGCCGCCATCGACCTGAGCGGGGTCAGCGCCGCGCCACCAGACGGGCTGGACTGTCTGGTCGACGTCACGAACCCGCTGGTCGGCGCGCGCGGAGCGGCCGCGGTGTTCGGGCCGCAGAAGGGTGCCTGCGCCGCCGACGTGGCCGCGCTGGACGCGGCGTTGGCGCACTTCGCGGACGTCCTGGGGCGGGTCGCGCCCCACGTGCTGGACCGGGACACGCCGGGCGCGGGTGCTGCGGGCGGCACCGCTTACGGGCTGCTGTCGTGCTGGCCGGGGCGGATGGTTCCCGGCTCTCGCGCGGTCGCCGAGGCCGCGGGTTTGGCCGCCGCGCTGGCCGCCGCCGACGTCGCGATCACCGGTGAAGGGCGGTTCGACGACCAGTCGGTCCACGGCAAGGTCGTCGGGAACGTCCTGGAGATGGCGGCAGCCAGCGGGACCGCGGTGGCCGTCGTAGCGGGCGCCGTCGCGGCGGCCCCCCGGCCCCCCGCCGTCGCGGCCGTCTCGCTCACGGACCTGGCAGGCTCTGCGGAGGCGTCGATGGCCGAGTGTGCCCGTTGGCTCGTCGTCGCGGGCGAGACGCTCGCCCGCGACCGGACTCTGCTCGACGCCGCAGCCCCCGGGCGATGACGACGCCGCAGCCGCTCCGCAGCAGAGCGGGCAGGCCCGCGCCAAGAACGCGTTAAGGCCGCTTGACCGCAGGCCGCTGCGGGCGCCTGCTGGACAGGTGCACAGTTTCGACCAGAGATCCCCGGCGCTGTTGACCATCGCGGTGCTCGCGCCACTGGCCGTGTGCGGGCTGCTCGTTCCGCTGCGCGACGTCGTGCAGAACACCAACGCCGCGCTCGTCCTCGTCCTCGTCGTGGTCGGTGTGGCGGCGACCGGGCAACGCACGGCAGGCATCGTCGCCGCGCTGTCCAGCGCGATCTGGTTCGATCTCCTGCTCACCGCGCCCTACGGCCTGCTCACGATCGCCGATCCCGGCGACGTCGAGACCGCGGTCCTCCTGACCGTGGCCGGGCTCGCCGTCACCGAGATCGCGCTGTGGGGGCGACGGCAGCAGTCCCGGTCCAGCACCCGGCAGGGCTACCTCGCGGGTGTCGTCGCCGCCGCACGGATCGTCGCCACCGGCGAGGCCTCCCTGCCCGACCTCACCGAGCGGGTCGCGGGCCAGATCCGGGACGTGCTCGAGCTCGACGCGTGCCGGTTCACGCCCGGCCCGGCGCAGAGCGGCGCCCGCATCGACCGCGACGGAAGGGTTTTCTGGAACGACCGCGAGGTGGACGTCGAGCACGAGGGTCTGCCCACCATGGACGAGATCCACCTCCCGGTGGAGAACCGCGGTTGCGTCTACGGGCATTACGTCCTCACCTCGGCGACGAGGATCCGACGGCCGGAGCTCGAGCAGCGACTGGTGGCCGTGACACTCGCCGAACAGGTGGGCGCCGCGCTCTCGACCCGACCTGCCACCCCCAGCGGCCGGTGAACGGGTTGGGCTGCCCCGTCGCTAGAATGCTTCCACTCCCCGGCGTGGAAAGGCATTAAATAATGGCGGATAGAATCGTCAAATTCTCCGATCTCAGCAATGCGATGATCGAGCCCGGGGCTGCTTATGCACGGATCGTCGTCGAGCAGCATTCGGAACTGCCACCGGGGCGCAAGGTGACGCTCGAGTGCCTGCCCGAGGAGCTCAAGGGCGTCGACGACCTCGAGATCGACATGGTGGTGTTCACCGTCTACGAAGACGGCAAGGACCCACGCAAGGTCACCATGCAGCGCGAAGACTTCGACGCGATCGCGCACGGGGACGACGACATGCCGACGCTGCTGGCGAACGGCCTGCAGGTGCAGCCCCCGCCGGGGCGCACCAGGGCAGCAGGCAGGCGCGTGGACTACTCGACCGTCGAGCACGCAGGCCGACCCCACCGCGGCGTGACGACCGACGGCGAGAAGGAGGCGGTGCGGCTCAACCTGGACGCGATCAACGAGCGGCTGAAGCGCGAAGGCCACAGAATCATCGACCCCACCGACCCGGCGATGGTCGAGCGGTACGGGCTGAGCTAGCTCCCGAGCGCGCTGACGCGGTCGGTGCCCAGCCTGCCGCCGAACTCGATGCCCCTGGCCTCCTTGCCGAGCGACGTCAGCACGATCACGGCGATCAGCACCGGCACCACGGTCACGACCAGGGCGAACGGGTAGCCGTGCGTGGCGGCCAGCGACTGCTGGATGGGGAGGTTGAGCGCGGCGAGCAGGTTGCCGAGCTGGTAGGTCACGCCGGGGTAGAACCCCCGAATCGTGTCCGGCGACATCTCGGTCAGGTGGGCCGGGATGACCCCCCAGGCGCCCTGGACACAGAACTGCATGAGGAACGAACCGAGGGCGAGCCAGCCTGCCGTCGCCGACAGTGCGAACAGCGGCACGATGGGCAGGCCCAGCACCGCGGCGAGCACGATCGTCCGCCGCCGCCCGAACCGCTGCGACAACGTGCCGAAGATGACGCCGCCGATGGTCGCGCCGACGTTGTAGAGCACCGCGATCCAGGTGGCCGCCGTCGTCGACAGGCCTGCGCCGCCGTCGTCGGCCGACTTGAGGAACGTCGGGTAGATGTCCTGCGTGCCGTGGCTGAGCCAGTTGAACGCGGTCATGAGCAGGATGAGGTAGCCGAAGCGGCGCAGCACGGCGGGGTTGAGCAGCACGTCGCGGAACGACGAGCGGGTCGACCGCATCTTCTCGCGGGTCTCCTTCCAGACCTCGGACTCCTTGACCCTGGTCCGGATGAGCAGGCTGATCAGCGCGGGGATGATCGAGAGCGCGAACAGCCAACGCCAGGACAGACCCAGACCGGACAGCACGACCAGTGACGCGAGCGACGCCAGGAGATACCCCAGCGAGTAGCCCTGCTGCAGGACCCCGGAGAAGAAGCCGCGCCTGCTCGCCGGGATCTTCTCCATCGCCAGCGCCGCGCCGAGGCCCCACTCGCCGCCCATGCCGATCCCGTACAGCAGCCGCAGGACCAGCAGCACCGTGAAGTTCGGCGCGAAGGCACAGAGGAACCCGACGACGGAGTAGAACGACACGTCGACGAGCAGCGGGATGCGCCTGCCTGCCCGGTCGGCCCACACCCCGAAGATCACCGCACCGACGGGGCGCATGACCAGGGTCGCGGTCGTGAGGAAGGCCATCTGCGTCAGCGAGACGCCGAAGTCCTTCGCGATGTCGGCGTAGACGAGGACGACGAGGAAGTAGTCGAACGCGTCCATCATCCAACCCAGCAGCGCGGCGACGAACGAGTTGCGCTGGTCCGACGTGAGTGGTTGCGCGGCCATTGCCATCCTTCCCCCGACGGTGGCGTCCCCAGGACAGTGGCGGAGACCATACGCCGGCGCCGTTCCGTTCGCTGGGTTCGCGGATTGCCCATGTGCGCACCGCCGTCCGCCGCCCTTTCGGCGCAGGAATAGGGTCGCGGCAACGCTGTGCGTGAACCCGGGCAGAAGGAGCGATCCGTGCCGTCCGAGCTCGTCCCCCTGCCCGGAAGCGACCGCGACGCACCGCCCGGCACCAGGGTCGGTGACGCCGATCCGCGCGAGCGGCTGCTCGTCAGCATCGTCGTCCGCCGCGTGCCCGCGCCGCCCGTCGACGCCGACCTGCCCGAGGAGCCCGCAGAGCGCAGGGCGGCGCATGTCGCCGCGTTCGGCGCCGACCCGGCCGACCTCGATGCGGTTGCGGCCTTCGCCCGGGACGCGGGACTGACCGTCGAGTCGGCGGACGCGGCCAGGCGCACGGTGATCGTCTCGGGCACCGCGGCGCGGATGAGCGCGGCCTTCGGCGTCACCCTGGGCACCTTCCGGCACGACGGAGCGACCTTCCGCGGACGGGAAGGCGTGCTGCATGTGCCCGCCGCGCTTGCCGACGTCGTCGAAGCGGTGCTCGGCCTCGACAACCGCCCACAGGCCCACAGCCGTCTGCGCCGCGGCCCGACGATTCCCGAGAACGAGCTGCCCGCGGCCGACGCCGAGGCAGGCGGTGGGCGGCGCACGCTCGCGGCCGCGGCGCCCGTGCCCACCCCGCTGTGGGCGACGCAGGTCGCGCAGCTCTACGACTTCCCGACCGGTGTCACGGGCGCAGGCCAGACGATCGCCCTCATCGAGCTGGGCGGCGGGTACCGCGACAGCGAGCTCGCGCGGTACTTCGCCAAGGCGAAGACCTCGGCACCGACGGTCCTCAGTGAACCGGTCGACCAGGGCGCGAACAAGCCCGGTGCGGACCCCGGCGCCGACGGCGAGGTCATGCTCGACATCGAGGTGGCCGGGTCGGCGGCGCCCGGCGCTACGATCGTCGTCTACTTCGCCGACAACTCCGACCGCGGCTTCCTCGACGCGGTCACGACGGCCGTCCACGACCAGGTCCACCACCCTTCGGTGATCAGCATCAGCTGGGGAGGCGCCGAGTCCACGTGGACGCGGCAGAGCCTCACCGCCTTCGACGGGGCGTTCGCCGACGCGGCGCGCCTCGGCATCACCGTGCTCGCGGCGGCCGGGGACCACGGCGCGGGCGACGGCGTCACGAGCGACGCGCTCGTGCACGCCGACTTCCCCGCGTCCAGCCCCCGCGTCGTGGCCTGCGGCGGCACGGTGCTCGTCGCCGGAGGGGGCGCGATCGTGAGCGAGAAGGTGTGGAACAGCGGGGACGGCTGGGCCACCGGTGGCGGCATCAGCGACGTGTTCGACGTGCCGGACTACCAGCAGACCGTCAAGCTGCCGACGTCGCTCAACGCCGACAAGCGGGTCGGTCGCGGCCTGCCCGACGTCGCGGGCAACGCCGACAACGCCAGCGGCTACCTCATCCTCGTCGACGGCCAGTGGGCCCCCATCGGCGGCACGAGCGCGGTCGCGCCGCTCTACGCGGGACTCGTCGCCTTGCTGAACGAGGGGCTGGGCAGCCCGGTCGGCGAGCTCAATACCGCGCTCTACGCGGTGCCGGACACGGCGCAGGGCACGGTGTTCGGCGACGTCACCGCGCCCGGCGACAACTCGACGCCCAGGACCAAGGACACCGGCCCCTCCCGCAAGGGCTACCACGCCGCCGACGGCTGGGACCCGTGCACGGGCCTCGGCAGCGTCCGCGGCACCGCGCTGCTCGAGCACCTGCGCCAGGCTCTCTGATCAGGCGGGCCGGGTCGGCACCGCCGTCGTGATCACCGAGTCTGGCGGATTCCGTGCGCAGACGCACGATATCCGCCGCGTTCGGCGATCATCGGTGCTCAGCCAGGCGCAGCGTGGCGAGCACCTTGAGGTCCCGCACCAGCGCGGCGAAGGCCTCGTCGCGCGACTCCGGCGGCGTCCGCAGGATCGCCGACGGGTGCGTTGTCGCGACCGTCGGCCGCCCGTCGTGGTCGAGCACCCGGCCGCGGTCCTCGGTCAGGCGGAACGTCGGCCCGAGCAGCGCCTTCGCCGCGGTGGCGCCGAGCAGCCCGACCGCGGACGGCGCGACTGCGGCCAGCTCCCCGGCCAGCCAGGGCGCACAGGCCCGGACGTGGGTGAGGGTCGGGGTGCGGTGCAGGCGCTTGGCCCCGTTGCGCTCGAAGCGGAAGTGCTTCACGGCGTTGGTCACGTAGACCTCGTCGCGCACGATCCCCGCCTGCGCCAGCGCGTCGTCCAGCACGCGGCCCGCAGGCCCCACGAACGGCTTTCCCGCGCGGTCCTCCTGGTCGCCCGGCTGCTCCCCCGCCAGCAGCAGCCACGCCCCCTGTGGGCCCTCCCCGAACACGGTCTGGGTCGCGGGCTCGTACAGCTCGCAGCGGGTGCAGCGGGTGGCGTCGGCGCGCAGGTCGGCGAGGGACGTGGTCATGGCCCCTACTACCCGGGGCGGGGTGGTGTCATGCCGGCGCGCGGCTCGCGCCGTGCACGTCGGGCGTAACCACGGACAGCAGAGCGCAGGCGATGTCCTCGCCCAGTTCTCGCGGAGTGCGCGGGCCGGTGGACCGGTACCACTTGTAGGTCCAGTTCACCGCGCCCAGACACATGTTGATGAACACCGTGGGCGTCATCTGGAGGTGCACTTCGGGGTGCGCGGCCAGGTGTTGTTCGAGGGTGGCCACGGCGACGCCGTCGAACGCGCGTCGGCGTAGCAGCAGCTCTTCGGCGAGGTCGGGCCGCAGCTCGTCCTCCTCCTCGAAGCAGATCTTCAGCAGTTCCCGGTTCTCGCAGGTGTAGACGACTCGGGCGACGAGCAGATCCCGCAGACCGTCGAGCGGGGTCGGGGCGGCTGCGACGATGCCGCGAGCCATCCGCAGGCTCTCGTCGAGCACGTCGGAGTAGATGCGGACGAGCAGCTCCTCCTTGTTGCGGAAGTAGTGGTAGAGCGTCGGCTTCGACAGCCCGACCCCGGCCGCGATCTCGTTCATCGACGTCGCGCGGTACCCGCGCGTCCCGAAGATCTCGACGGAAGCAGCGAGCACGCGGGCGCGCTGCGCATCCGCGCGGGTCGGCGACACGGGCATCGGCTGACGCCATCCTCTCCTCGGCGGACTCTGGCTTGACAGGGCTGACTTGACAGGGCTGAGGGGGGCAACTCTACTGAATCCCGACCGTCCGGTCGGTCGGGAACGGAGACCGCAATGTACGAGGGAGAGCTGTGAACTGGGAGCTCGACGGCGAGCACCGAGAGTTCCAGGACGTCTGCCGCTCGTTCGTCGACCGCGAGGTGCGTCCGCTGGTCGAGAAGGCGGAGGCCGCGGGCACCTTCCCGGCGCCGCTGTGGAAGGCGTTGGGGGCGGCGGGCCTGCTCGGGCTGGTCACGCCGTCCGAGCACGGCGGAGGCGACGGCGACGGGCTGGCGGTCGCGCTACTGGCCGAGGAGCTGACGCGCGCGAGCGGCGGGATCGCCGTCACGGCCCTGGTCAGCGCGTACATGGCGGCGCCCCACATCGTCCGGCACGGCTCCCCCGCCCAGCAGGAACGCTGGCTGCGTCCGCTGGCCTCCGGCGAGGCCGTGGCGTCCATCGCCGTCACCGAGCCGGGCACCGGGTCCGACGTCGCCAGGGTGCGCACCACCGCGCGCCCGAGCGCCGAGGGCTATGTGCTCGAGGGCCGCAAGATGTTCATCACCAACGCCGGGCTGGCCGACCTGTTGATCGTCGCCGCCCGGACGGGGACCGAGGGGCGGGCGGGCGTCACGCTGTTCCTCGTCGAGACGACCACGCCGGGGATCTCGTTCGGCCGACCCCTCGCGAAGATGGGCTGGCACTCCTCCGACACCCGCGAGGTGATCCTCGACGGCGTCGGGGTGCCTGCCGACGCCGTGCTCGGCGACGTCGACCGCGGCTTCTACCAGATCATGGAGGCCTTCCAGCTCGAACGCATCGCGCTCGCGGGCATGGCCCTCGGGCACGCGGCCGAGTGCCTCGACCTGGCCAGGGAGTACGTGCGGCAGCGTGAGGCGTTCGGCGCCCCGCTGACGCACCTGCAGACGATCCGCCACCGGCTCGCCCTCATGGAGATCGAACTGGAAGCCGCCCGGCTGGTCACCTACCAGGCCGCGGCCCGGCTCGACGCGGGCCACCCGGAGGCGGGTCGGTCGGTCGCCCGCGCGAAGTACCTGGCCGCCGTGGCGGGCAACCGGGTCGTCGACGACGCGGTGCAGCTGTTCGGCGGCGCCGGGTTCGTCGAGGAGTCGCCCGTAGCCCGGCACTACCGCGACGCCCGCATCCTGCGCATCGGCGGCGGCACCGACGAGATCCAGCTGGAGATCCTCACCCGCGGCATGACCTCGTGACGGTCGAGGCCGAGCGGCTGGACGGCCCCGAGCGGGTCGACGGCGTCGCGGCGGCCGCAGAGCACGCCCGCGCGGGCGGCGACCCGGCCCGCTGGCCGAGCAAGCTGCCCGTCCGCGACCGGTTGGCGGTGCTGTTCGACCCCGCCACGTTCGTCGAGGACGGCCTGCTCGCGACCGCGGCCGACGAGGCGCTGGCCGCGGACGGGGTGATCACCGGCGTCGGCCGGGTCGACGGGCGGCCGGTAGCGGTGATCGCCCACGACTTCACGGTCAAAGCAGGCTCGTGGGGCCGTCTGACGTGTGAGAAGCAGATCCGGATCCTGGAGCGGGCCGACCGCGACCTGCTTCCGGTCGTCTACCTCGTCGACTCGGCGGGCGGGCGGCTGACCGACCAGATGGGCTTCTTCCCCGGCCGCCGCGGCGCGTCGGCGATCTTCCAGTTGCAGGTGCGGCTGTCCGGTCGGGTGCCCCAGCTGTGCTGCCTGCTCGGGCCGAGCGCGGCGGGCGGCGCGTACATGCCCGCGTTCTGCGACTGGGTGGGGATGGTCAACGGGACCGCCTCGATGTACCTGGCCAGCCCGCGGGTGGCGGAGAAGGTCACCGGTGAGCACAGCACGTTGGAGGAGATGGGCGGCGCGCTGATGCACGCCACCGTCTCCGGCTGCGGCGACGAGGTGTTCGACGAGGACTGGGAGGCCATCGCCGCGGCCCGGCTGCTGCTGGGCTACCTGCCCGACGACTTCCGGTCCGCCCCCGCCCGTGTCGCGTCGCGGGCGCCGGAGCGTGCCGACTGGGACGGGCTCGTCCCCACGGACCCGAACACCGCCTACGACGTGCGCGGCGTCGTCGACCGGCTCGTCGACGCGGGCTCGTTCTTCGAGATCAAGGCCCGGTGGGCGCAGGAGCTGGTGACCGGCCTCGGCCGCATCGAGGGCCGGGTGGTCGGCGTCGTCGCCAACCAGCCGCAGGTGCGCAGCGGCGCCATCTTCGTCGACTCCGCGGACAAGGCCACCCGCTTCATCTCGCTCTGCGATGCGTTCAACATTCCGCTGGTGTTCCTGCAGGACGTGCCCGGCTTCATGGTCGGCGTCGAGGTGGAGCGCCAGGGCATCATCCGACACGGCGCCAAGATGATCACCGCGATGGCGAGCGCCGAGGTGCCCAAGTACACGGTCGTGCTGCGCAAGGCGTACGCCGCGGGCTACTACGCGATGTGCGCACCCGGGTTCGAGCCGCGGGCGACGCTCGCGCTGCCGACGGCCACGATCGGCCCGATGGGCGCCCAGGCCTCGGTGAACGCCGTCTACGCCAACAAGATCGCGGCCATCGCCGACGCGACCGAGCGCGCGGCGTTCGTCGCCGCCCGCGCCGCCGAGCAGCAGGCCGACATCAACCTGCTGCGGATGGCCTCCGAACTGATCGTGGACGCGGTCGTCGAGCCCGCAGAGCTGCGGCGGGAGCTGGTCTTGCGGATGGCCGACGCCGACCGCTGGACGCGGACCACCGGCCGTCGCCACCATCCCATCAGCCCCGTCTAGCCCCAGCCCGTCCAGGCCCATCCCCCGTCCAGGCCCATCCCCCGTCCAGGAGGACGACGATGTCCGACACGCCAGCCGCCGACGTCCCCGACAGCCTCGCGCAGCTGCTTGAGGCGCCGCTCATCCCCCTGCGTCCGCAGTGGACGGTGCCCGAGCGGGTCGCGCAGCTCGCCGCCGCCCGCGCCCTGGACGGCCCGGACGCCTACTGGGAGTGGGTGGCGCGCCAGCAGCGCTGGCTCACGCCGTGGACCAGCGTCCGCACCGGCGAGATCGACGACTTCCGCTACTTCGACGGCGGCCGGATCAACGTCGCCGACAACTGCGTCGACCGCTGGGCGGAGGACCCCGCGTCGGCGGGCAGGCCCGCGGTCGTCTGGGAAGGTGAACCCGGCGACACCCGCACGCTGACCTACGCTGAGCTGGCCGACGAGGTGAACAGGCTGGCCGCCGGGCTGCTGGAGCTGGGCGTGGCCAAGGGCGACGTGGTCGCGATCTACATGCCCAACCTCGTCGAGGCGTTCACGTCCATCCACGCCTGCAACCGGATCGGCGCCGTCTACACGGTGTTGTTCTCCGGCTTCGGGCAGGAGGCGGTGGCGTCTCGGCTGCAGGCGGCCCGGGCGAAGGTCGTCGTCGTGGCCGACGCGATCTACCGCCGCGCCAAGCCCGTGCCGCTGCTCGAGACGCTGCGCGCCGCGCGCGGCGCCACCCCGAGCGTCCAGGCCACCGTCGTCGTGGACCGCACCGGCAACGGCGTGCCGCTGGTCGAGGGCGAGCACACCTACGCCTCCGTGTTGGCCGCGGGCGCCGCGGGCACCCCGGCCGTTCCGCTCGACCCCAACGAGCCGTCGTTCCTGATCTTCACCTCGGGCACCGAGTCGCGCCCGAAAGGCGTCGTGCACAGCGTCGGCGGGTTCCTGCTCGGCACCTGGGCCAACGCGCACTGGCAGGCGGGCCACGAGGAAGGCGACGTCTACTGGGTGGCCGCCGACGTGGGCTGGCTGACCTTCCCGATCCAGGCCGTCGTCGGCGGGTTGGCCGCCGCGATGACCATCGCCTGCTTCGAGGGCGCGCTGGACACCCCCACGAACGCGCGGTTCTACGAGATCTGCGAGCGGCACGCCGTCACGAAGGTGCTCTGCGCTCCGACGCTGCTGCGGATGCTGCGCAAGTTCGGCGACGACCTCGCCGCCGCGCACCCGCTGCCGGGCCTCAAGCTGGTGACCGTGCAGGGCGAGCCGCTCGACGGCGACACGTTCACCTGGACCACCGAGACGCTGGGGGTGCCGGTCGTCAACGCCTACGGGCAGACCGAGACGGGCTCGACGTGGACCTACCCGGTGTACGGCGTCGACGACCTCAAGGCAGGCTCGGTCGGCACGCCGGTGCCGGGGCACGCCTATGAGATCGTCGACGACGACGGCGCACCCGTCCCGGTGGGCGTCAAGGGAAACCTGGTCCTGACCAGCCCGTTCCCGACGCTCGCGCGCACCGTCTGGGACGACCACCAGCGCTACCTCGACACCTACTTCGCCCGCTTCCCCGGCAAGTACGCCACCAACGACGAGGCCGTGCTCGACCACGACGGGCACCTGTGGGTGCTCGGCCGCGCCGACGACGTGATCAACGTCGCGGCGCACCGGATCTCGACGATGGAGATCGAGGCCGTCGTGACCGCGCACCCCGATGTGGTCGAGGCGGCCGTCGTCGGGGTGCCGGACGCGACGAAAGGAACTGTTCCGATCGCCTTCGTCACGCTGCGCACCGATGCGGGCGAGGACGCGCCCGCGCAGATCCGGGCCCGCGTCGTCGCGGAGATGGGCGGCTACGCCCGGCTGGACCGGGTCTACGTGACCTCGGCGATGCCCAAGACCCGTACGGGCAAGACGATGCGACGGCTGCTGCGCGACGTCGTCGTGCACGGTGCGCCGACCGGTGACACGTCGGCGATGGAAGACCCGGCCGCGCTGGATACGGTGACTGCTGTGGTGAAGCGATCGTGAGCGCCGAGGTGCGCGTTCCCGCGGAGGCGCAATTGTGACCGGCCTCTGGTTCGAGGAGCTGACGGTCGGGCGGGTGGTGGAGGCGGCCACCCGCCGCACGGTCACCGAGACCGACAACGTGCTGTTCACGACCATGACCATGAACCCGCAGCCGTTGCACCTCGACGCCGAGTTCGCCGCGACCACCGAGTTCGGCAGGCCGCTGGTGAACTCGATGTTCACCGTCGCGCTGGTGGTCGGGCTGGCGGTGCCGGAGCTGACGCTGGGCACCACCGTCGCCAACCTCGGCTTCTCCGGCATCGAGTTCCCCAAGCCGGTGTTCGCGGGCGACACGATCCGCGTGACGACCGAGGTCGTGCAGGCTCGCCCCTCGTCCTCGCGGCCCGACGCGGGCATCGTCACGTTCCGGCATGAGGGCCGCAACCAGCGCGCCGAGGTGGTGTGCCGCGCCACCAGGGCGGCGTTGATGCGCCGCAGGCCGACGCCGTGAACGGGGCGCTGCGCTCGCTGCTCTTTGTGCCGGGCGGCCGCGCCGACATGATCGCGAAGGTCGGGCGGTCCGGCGCCGACGGCGTGGTGCTCGACCTGGAGGACGCCGTCGCCGCCGCCGACAAGGACGCGGCCCGCGCCACCGTCGTCGAGGCGTTGCCGACGTTGGAGGTGCGGGCGGGCACGCTCGTGTTCGTCCGCGTCAACGTGCCGGGAAGCCCGTGGTTCGACGAGGATCTCGCGGCGGTCGCGGGGACCCGGGCCGACGGCGTCGTGTTGCCCAAGCTGGAGCACCCCGACCAGCTCGCCGCGGTGGCAGGTCACCGGCTCGCGGTCGTCGGCGGCCTGGAGACCGCGCTGGGGGTGGCCGACGCCCGGCCGCTGCTCGCCGCGGGCGTCGCGAGGGGCCTGGTCGGGGCCTACTTCGGCGCCGAGGACTTCATCGCCGACATGGGCGGCTACCGCACCGCGGGCAACGTCGAGGTGCTCTACGCGCGCAGCCAGGTCGCGCTCGCGGCCCGGCTGGCCGGGGTCGCGGCCCTCGACCAGGTGGTGACCGCCGTCCGCGACGACGCGGCGTTCCGCGCCGACGCTCAGCAGGCCCGCGCCCTCGGCTACCCCGGCAAGCTCTGCATCCACCCGGCGCAGGTCGCGCTGGCGCACGAGGTCTTCACCCCTGGAGCGGCGGAGGTGGCCCACGCCCGCGCCGTCTTGGCCGCGTCGGCGAGCGGGGTCGGCCTGCTCGACGGCGAGATGGTGGACGACGTGCACGTCCGCATGGCCCGCGCCACTCTGGCCAGGGCAGGCGCCCAGACCTGACCGCGGCTCACTTTCGGCGTCAGCTGCGGTCGCACAGCACCCTGAACGACGCCCGCAGTTCAGCGACGAAGAGGTCCGGTTGCTCGAACGCGGCGAAGTGGCCACCGCGCTCGGGCTCGTTCCAGTACCGGATGTCGACGAACCGGCGCTCTGCCCAGCGCCGCGAGGGGCGGGGGTTCTCGTGGGGGAAGACCGAGCATCCCGTCGGCACCATGATCACGTCCGACGATCCCTCCGTGAAGACGCGTTGGACCTCGCGGAAGCTCTCCCAGTAGAGCCGGGCGGCAGAGGCCCCGGTGCGGGGCAGCCAGTACAACATGATGTTGTCGAGCATCCTGTCGCGGCCCAGTACCGCCTCCGGACGACCGCCGGAGTCGGTCCAGGCCTGGAACTTCTCGACGATCCATGCGCAGAGGAGAACGGGTGAGTCGACCAGCCCGTACCCGATCGTCTGGGGCCGGGTGGACTGCTGGAGCGAGTAGCCGTCCCCGGAATCGCGGCCGCTTTCCAGAGCCGCGATCGCGGCCCGCTCGGCCTTGGTCAGGTCGCCGAACGTCGCCGGGTCCGGGGCGGCCAGCGGCGGCATGACGTGGATGCCGACGACGTGCTCGGGGTCCTGCCTGCCGATCAGCGAGGTGATCGTCGTGCCCCAGTCGCTGCCCTGAGCGCCGTAGCGTCGGTAGCCGAGCCGGGCCATCAGCTGGGCCCACGCGCGGGCGATCCGGTGCACGGTCCAGCCGCGGTCGGCGGGTCGATCGCTGAACCCGTAGCCGGGCAGCGACGGGATGACGACGTGGAAGGCGTCGGCCGCGGTACCGCCGTGCGCCGTCGGGTTCGTCAGTGGCCCGATCACGTCCGCGAACTCCACGACGGATCCCGGCCACCCGTGCGTCAGCACCAGCGGCAGCGCGTCGGGGTGTGGTGACCGCACGTGCAGGAAGTGGATGGCCAGACCGTCGAGGACCGTGCGGAACTGGGGGAAGGTGTTCAGCCGCGCCTCGGTGGCGCGCCAGTCGTACCCCGTCGCCCAGTACTGGCAGAGCTCCCGCAGGTAGGCCGACGGCACGCCCTGCGACCAGTCCGGCACGGTCTCGGGCTCGGGCCAGCGGGTGCGACCGAGCCGGTCGGCAAGATCCGCCAGCTCGGCGTCCGGGATGTCGATGCGGAAAGGCGTGACCTGGTCAGTCATGACCCGAGTGTGTCCCAGAGGTCCGACGAAAGGAGGGCCCGGCCCCGCGAATGTTCTGGACCAGCGGGCCCGTGGCCCACTTCGCAAAGCGACTGAGCTCGGGGCGCCGAGAGTCATGGATCCGTTGTTTGGACAACACATTCATGACTCTCGCCCAGCGACGGCCGCCGAGACAACCTCTGCGAGGTCGACCCAGCACGCGCGGTCCGCGTCGACGGTGCAACGAGCGGGCTTGCTCGGCCCTGCCGCGCCCACACACCCTGCAGGGTTCGCACACACCTCCCGCACTGTGTGTGCGCTACCGGGGGTGTGTGCGAGCGGCGGTGGTGGCCTACTTGCCGAAGCCCGCGGTCAAGCCGCTCAGGAGTTGGCGGCGACCCAGCGCGTAGAGGGCGAGGATCGGCAGCGTCGTCAGCACGACGGACGCCACGATGGCGGGCACGTTGATGCTGTACTGGCCCGAGAACGACCAGAGCGCGAGCGGCAACGTGCGCCGATCGGGGCTCTGCGTGAGGACCAGTGGCAGCAGGAAGCCGTTCCAGATGATCAGTCCATTGTAGATGGCGACCGTGACGAGCGCCGGGCGGGTGAGCGGGAAGGCCAAGTGCCAGAGCATGTGCCAGTCGCTCGCCCCGTCGAGCCGCATCGACTCGAAGAGCTCACCGGGGATGTCCCTGATGAAGTTGGTGAGCACGAGGATCGACAGCGGGATGGCGAAGGCGATCGACGGCAGGATGATCGCCAGCAGGGAGTCGTACATGTGAAGCCGGATGATGATCAGGTAGACGGGGATGACGACGGCCTGTTGGGGGATCGCGAGGCCCATCAGGAACAGCCCGTTGAGCGAAGGCAGCAGCCTGCCGCCGCCGCGCACGATGGCGAAGGCGGCCATGAACGAGATGAGCACCGCGGGCACGTCCGCGCCCACCGTGACGATGACGCTGTTGACGAAGTAGCGCACAAAGCTCGACGCGATGACGAGCTGGTAGTTGTCCAGCGTCGGGTTCACCGGCGGGGCGAACGGGTTCGTGGTGAAGTAGTCGCTCTGCTGTTTCAAGCTGGTGATCACGATCCAGTAGATCGGCACCAGGACGATCGCGAGCCAGAGGCAGCTGAACAGACCGCCGAGCCAGTTGGGGCGGCTCCGAACGCTGCCTCCCGACCCGCGCCGCGGGGTCCGCACCGCGCCGCTCTCGTGGGCGCCGGTCGTCAGCGTCGAGGTCATCACGCGCCTTCCAGCTGGCTCTTGGCGGCGTTGCCGCCGAGCCAACGCATGAACAGGGAGAACCCGAGCCCGACGCACACGAGGATGACGGCGATCGCGCTGGCCGGTCCCATGAGGTTGGCCTGGAAACCGCGCTTGTACATGTCGAGCGCGAGCACACGGGTGGCGTCACCGGGGCCGCCCTCGGTGAGCACGAAGATCAGGTCGAACGCCGTCAGCGACCCGATCACGATGAGGGTCGACGAGGTGATGATCGTGTACTTCAGCTGCGGCAGCGTGATACTGAACAGCTGGCGCACCCGGCCTGCCCCGTCGAGCTCCGCCGCCTCGTACATCGACCTCGGGATCTGCCGCGCACCGCCCTGGTAGATGAGCGAGTGGAACGGGATGTACTGCCAGGAGACGACAAAGATGACCACCCCGAGCGCGAGGTCACCTCGGCCGAGCCAGTCCTGCTGCAGCAGCGGGATGCCCAAGCCTGCGCCGAGGCCGAAGTTCGGGTCGAGCAGCGCCTTATAGGTGATCGAGATCGCGGCCGAGCTGAGCAGGAGAGGGATGAAGAAGAGCACGGCGAACAGGCCGCGGTAACGCTGGCGGCCTGCGATGAAGACGCCGATGAGGATGGACAGCGGTGTCTGCACCAGCCAGGACAGGGCGATGACGACGAACGTCACCCACAGCGCATGGGGCAGCCCCGGGTCGGCGAGCACCGACGTCCAACTGGTCAGGCCGCTCGGCGTGATCGCGCCGATGCCGTCCCACGACGTGAAGCTCAGCAGCACGACGCCGCCGAGCGGGACCACGGCGAACGCGATGAAGACGATCAGTGCGGGCAGCGTCATCCAGGCGAGCGACCCGCTCCGCCGCGCCCGACTGACGGGCGGTGCCGTCGGGAGGACGATGGGCGGAGCGAGACCGGTCACTGGCCGATGACCTGGTTCATGTTCGTGGCGAACTGCTGTGGGGTGACGGACAGCTGGAAGAGCTGGGCGATGTTGTCGAGGAGCTTCTCGGCCGCGGTGGGGCTCAGCGCCTGGTCCCACGACTGCGGGAAGCTCTTGGCCTTGCTCGCCGTGTCGTAGACGAACCCGAGGAAATCGGCGTCCTTGGAGGCGCCGAGCTGGCTCTTGGCGCCGTTGGCGATCGGCACGCCGCCGGTGCCGATCCAGTCCTTGATCTCGGCGTCGGTGAGCACGCCCGTGGAGAAGAACTTCTTGGCGACGTCCTTCTCCTGGTCGGTGGCCTTCGAGGAGATCGAAAGGTACTGCGCGGGATTGCCGGTGGTGCTGGTCGGGTCGCCCTTGCCGCCCTCGACCGGCGGGAAGTTCATGTAGCCGAGGTGGCCGCCGGAGACGAAGTCGCCACCGCTGCTCGCCATGGTCCCGTAGGTCCATGAGCCGTGGAGCATCATCGCGGCCTTGTCGGTGTACAGCACGGCGAGGTCCGCGTTGGAGTCGGCGGTGATGGACGAGAAACCCTTGATGAAGCCGTTCGCCTTGACCAGGTCCTGCACCTTGGTCAGTGCGTCGATGGCCGCGGGATTGGACCAGGCGTTGGGTTGGCCGTCGGCGACCGCGCCGAACACGTCGGAGCCGCCGATGCGGTCGAAGAGGAACTCCAGCCACATCATGTTCGTCCACCTGGACTGGCCGCCGAGCGAGAACGGGGCGACGCCTGCCGCATTGAACTTGGGTACGAGGTTCATGACGTCGCCCCACGACTGCGGGGGCTGGACGCCGACCTTGTCGAAAACGCGCTTGTTGTAATAGAGAATGATCGGCTGGACCGTCTCGGCGGGCATCGCGTAGATCTTCCCGTTGACCGTCGCGGGCGCGAACGACGACGTGAACAGCTTGTTCTTGACGGCGGCGTTCTGGTCGAACCACGACGTCAGATCCTCGACCTGACCGGCTTGGACGTAGCTGCGCAAGGTGCCCCCGCCCCAGCCCCAGATGATCGTCGGCGCCTGGCCCGCTCCGACGGCCGTGCGGATGCGGGTCTTGTACGCGTCGTTCTGGAAGGTCGTCCCCGTGATTTTGCTATCCGGGTTGGCCTGGTTGAAGGCGTTGAGCGCGTTGGTCCGGACGCCCTCGGCGGGCTGCCCCGAGAGGTACCAGTACGACGCTCCCGCCGTGCCTCCCCCGCCGCCGCCCGCCTGACCGGGACCAGAGGTGCCACATGCCGCGAGTGCTCCGCCGACCAGCGGTGCGGCGAGGGCGAAGCGGAGGAAGGTACGACGCGAAGTCGTCGTGGAGTCCACGTTGATCTCCGTACACGAGGCCGCGGCGCGCGCGGCGAGCGGATCAGTGCGATGTGTTTGCCCAGTCGTGCGTGCGCCAGCCGACGCGTAAAGAGTTTCGACGGGCGCTCGGGACGTCAAGGTAGGATTTCGAGCACTGACGTGTCAAGATGCACGAGTTCAGCGGGGGCCGACGCGACGAATCGTGACCAAAGCGCGGCCATTCGTGCGATTCGCCGGTAGTTTGTTCAGCGCCTAATTACGCGGGTAGTTCGAAACATTTCGATATCCCAGGCGCCTTCCACCAAGGAGACCGTGCCGTGTCGAGAGCCGACCCGACCTCCACCGTCGTCCGCGGCAGGCCGTGGCACGACCCGACGCTCCCCGCCGCCGAGCGGGTCGAGCTCCTGCTGCGGGAGATGACCCTCGACGAGAAGGTCGCCCAACTCGGCAGCCGATGGGTCGGCAACGACATGCTGCCCGCCACCGACGCCCCGCCTGCCGGAACCGAACACGGCGAGACGCTGAACGTCGCGCCGCTGCAGGACGTCTTCGCCGCAGGCGGCAGCACCTCGATCGCCGAGGCGAGCCGCCACGGCCTCGGCCACCTCACCAGGGTGTACGGCAGCGGCCCCGTCACGGCGGCCCGAGGCGCCGCCGAGCTGGTTCGCCTGCAGCGGACGGTGATCGACGGCTCGCGGCTGGGCATCCCCGCGATCGTGCACGAGGAGTGCCTCACCGGGTTCACCACCCACGGCGCCACCGTCTACCCCGCGGCCATCGCCTGGGCCGCCACGTTCGACCCCGACCTCGTCGAGCGGATGGCCGCCGCGATCGGCGGCGACATGGCCGCGGTGGGCGTGCACCAAGGGCTCTCACCCGTGGTCGACGTCGTGCGCGACTACCGGTGGGGTCGCGTCGAGGAGACCATGGGCGAGGACCCGTATCTCGTCGCGACCCTTGGCTGCGCCTACGTGCGCGGCCTGCAGAGCGCGGGCGTGCTCGCGACCCTCAAGCACTTCGCCGGGTACTCGGCCTCCCGCGCCGCACGCAACCACGGGCCCGTCTCGATGGGCAGGCGCGAGCTGATGGACGTCATCCTGCCGCCGTTCGAGGCGGCCGTGACGCTCGCCGGGGTCGGTTCGGTCATGAACGCCTACTCCGACCTGGACGGCGTGCCTGCGGGCGCCGACCCCTGGCTGCTCACCGACGTGCTGCGCGGACAGTGGGGCTTCGCGGGCACCGTCGTGTCCGACTACTGGGCCGTGCCCTTCCTCGCGACCATGCACCGCGTCGCCGCGGACGCCGCCGAGGCCGGAAGCCAGGCGCTCGAAGCAGGCATCGACGTCGAGCTGCCCGACACCATCGGCTACGCCGGGCTGGCCGAGCGGGTTCGCCGCGGCGAGGTGGCGGAGAGCCTCGTGGACCGGGCCGTGCGCCGTCTGCTCACGCAGAAGGTCCGCCTCGGGCTGCTGGACCCGGACTGGACTCCCGAAGGCTCCGCGGCAGGCGCGGCCACTGTCGACCTCGACTCCCCCGCCAACCGCGCCATCGCCAAGGAGATGGCCGAACGGTCGATCGTCCTGCTCGACGCGGGTTCGGCGCTGCCGCTCCTCGGCGACGGGCGGCCTGCGCTCGCCACGGTGGCGGTGGTGGGGCCGTGCGCCGCCGACGTACGCACGCTGATGGGCTGCTACACCTTCCCCAACCACGTCCTGCCGCGGTACCCGGATGTCGATCTGGGGCTGGAGGTGCAGAGCCCCCTCGACGCCTTGCGGGCCGAGCTTCCCGGCGTCGAGGTCGTGCACGAGGTGGGCTGCGCCGTCCAGGGCGACGACCGGTCCGGCTTCGCCGCCGCGGTGGCCGCGGCACGGGAGTCCGACCTGTGCCTCGCGCTCGTCGGCGACCTCGCGGGCCTGTTCGGGCACGGCACGTCGGGCGAGGGCTGCGACGTCGCGGACCTGCGGCTGCCGGGGGTCCAGGCCGATCTGCTGACCGAGCTGCTGGCCACCGGCACCCCGGTGGTCGTGGTCGTCGTCTCCGGCCGCCCCTACGCCCTCGGCGACGTCCACGGGAGCGCTGCCGCCTTGGTGCAGGCGTTCATGCCCGGAGAGGAGGGGGCCGCCGCGATCGCCGGTGTTCTGTCCGGACGGCTACAGCCCGTCGGCAGGCTGCCCGTCCAGATCCCGCGGCATCCGGGCGGTCAGCCCTCCACCTACCTGCAGCCGCCGCTCGGCAGCGCGGAGAGCGCAGGCATCAGCAGCCTCGACCCCACCCCGCTCTTCCCGTTCGGCCACGGCCGCTCATACACCACGTTCGCCGTGGACGACCTGCGGATCAGCGCCGCGGAAGTGCCCACCGACGGGGAGTTCACCGCATCCGTACGGGTGCGCAACACCGGCTCGCGACACGGCGAGGAGGTGGTCCAGCTCTACCTGCACGATCTCCTCGCGTCCGTGGTGCGACCGGTGCTGCAGCTGGTCGGGTTCGCGCGCGTCCCGCTCGCGCCCGGCGCCGAGGCCGACGTCTGCTTCCGCGTGCACGCCGACCGCACCGCGTTCACCGGCAGGCGGTTCGAGCGCCTCGTCGAACCCGGTGACCTGGAGGTTCTCCTCGGAACGTCGGCAAACGACTTCCCCTGCCGCGGTACCGTCACGCTGATCGGTCCTGTGCGAGTGGTCGGGGCGAACCGGACGCTCGTCACCCCGGTCGAGGTCCGCGCGCGCGACTCGCGCGCGTAGAGGAGGACACCGTGCAGGCGAACGAGGAGCCGCGGACGACGCTGGCTGCCGTCGCGGCCTCGGCGGGCGTGTCGGTGGCGACGGTGTCCAAGGTGCTCAACGGTCGCTGGGACGTCGCGCCCGCCACCCGCGCCCGCGTCGCGGATCTCCTCGAACGGTCTTCCTACGTCGGACGGCGCCCCTCGGCTGTCCGGGACGCGCAGACGACGGTCGAGGTCGTGTTCGACGGCGAGCTCAACGCGTACGCGACCGAGGTCCTGCAGGGCGTCCTCGACGCCGCGACCGAAGCGGACGCGACGATCTCGGTCACCGTGCCCGGCCGCAACAGCGGTCTGGCGCAGCCTGCCGCCTGGGCGCGCGAGCTCGTCGCCACGGGCAGGCACGCCGTCGTCGGCGTGGTGAACTCGCTGACCCCCGGCCATGTCACCGCGTTGTCACGGGCCCGGCTGCCGCTCGTGGTGATCGACCCGATCGACCTGCCGCGCGCCCGCGTCACCAGCGTGGGCGCCACCAACTTCGCGGGCGGTCTGGCCGCGACGCAGCATCTGCTCTCCCTCGGGCATCGCCGCGTCGGCTACATCGGCGGCTCGCCCTCCGCGGCCTGCAACCAGGCCAGGATGCATGGCTTCCGGGCCGCGATGGAGGCGGCGGGCGTGCCGGTGCCGCAGGGGTACGTCCAGGCCGGGCAGTTCCGGTACGGCGACGGCGTCGGCGGGGCGACGGCGCTGCTGGCGCTGCCCGAGCCGCCCACGGCCGTGTTCGCGGCCTGCGACGAGACGGCGGCGGGCGTGGTCGAGGCCGCGCGCCTCCGGGGCCTGCGGATCCCGCAGGACCTGAGCGTCGTCGGGTTCGACGACACGCAGCTGGCTCGTTACTTCGCCCCGCCGATGACCACCGTCCGGCAGCCGCTGCGGGAGATGGGCAGCGTCGCGCTGCGGACGGCGTTGCGGATGGTGGCCGGTGAGAAGCTCGACTCGTACCACGTGGAGCTCGCCACCGAGCTCATCGTGCGGCACTCGACCGCGGCGCTGTCAGCGGAGGATCGGCAGGTGGATGGCGAACGCGACGACGTCGTCGGGTGAGTCGGAGGCGAGCTTGCCCACCGTGGTCTCGACGATCTCGGCGCTGCTCAGGTGCCGGTTGGCGGCGAGCAGATCGAGGAGCTCGTCGAGCCCCTGGTCGATGTCGCGCTCCCGTCGTTCGACCAGCCCGTCGCTGTAGAGGAACAGTGTGGAACCGGGCTCCAGAACGACGTGGTGGTCGTGACGGGGCAGGTGGCGCAGTGCGTCGAAGCCGAACAGGTGATCGTGGCCTTGCAGCAGGCGGACCGATCCGTCGGATTCGATCATGGCGGGCGGTGGATGGCCCGCATTGCTCCAGGTCATCGCCCACCGTCCGGCCGGAGCGGGCTCGAGGTGGGCCAGGACGGCGGTGCCGCGAGCGGACATCGCGAGTCCCTCGGTGGCGGTCTCCAGGGCGGTGATGATGCCCGACGGCGGCGCGCCGAGGCGGTCCCAGCTGGCCTGTCGGAGCATCGAGCGGACCTGCCCCATGATCGTCGCGGCGTCGAGGGTGTGCCCGACGATGTCCCCGACGGTGACGGCGAGGACCCGCCCGTCCGCTCGGCCGGGACGGGGCAGTGAGAGGGCGTCGTACCAGTCACCGCCGACGTGTTCGCGGTTGTCGGCGGGCTGGTAGTGCGCGGCCATCTCCAGCCCCGGCACCGGCGTGAGGTCGGTGAGCATGGCCGCCTGGAGCCGGTGGGCGACCCCGATCCGGTGCTGCAGCAACTGGGCGCGGTGCAGCGCGTGCGCGGCGAACCCGGCGATGGTGTTGATCGTCAGCAGTTCGACGGGGTCGATCCGGCGCGGGCGGTCCCAGCCGAGGGCGAGCGCGCCGATCGGTCCGTTGTCGCCGGTCAGCGGGGCCGCCACCACGGAGTGGAGGCCGAGTTCGCGCATGAGCTGCCGGGACTCGGCCGGGTGCTCGGCGTCGAAGCCTTCGCGGTCTGCGTAGTGCACGATCCGCTGCAGGCGGACGGCGGCCGCGCTGGGCAGAGCCGCGGCGAGGTCGTAGTTCATCCATGAGGTTGAATCGGATGGACCCGCGGGAAAGCCGGGCTCGTCCTGTCGGTGCAGCGTGCCCGTGGGTCCGAGCAGCGAGATCCCGACGTAGGAGGGGCGGAGCTCGCTGGCCGCCAGCTCGCTGACCTGGTCGCGGACGTCGGACACGGTCGCGGTGTGGGTGAAGGCCTGTGACGCGCCGAGCAGCGTCTGGCTCTGGTCGAACGACCGGCGCAGCGTTGCCTCGAGATCGTCGCGGCGTGCGCGTTCCTGGTCGGCGTCGTAGCGGGCCAGCCGAAGCTGCACCTCGGTCGAGCACGCCTCGGCGAGGTCGCTCAACACCTCGAGCTCGGTGGGCGTCCACGTCCGCGGGCGGGTGTCGATCGCGCACAACGAGCCCAGCACGTGCCCCTCGGCGTCGGTCAGCGGCATGCCCGCATAGGCGATGACACCCAGGTCGGCGACGGCGAGGTTGTCGCGGACCAGCGGATGCTCCCGCGCGTCCTCGACGACCAGCGGGGCGGTGGTCGCCACGACGTGCCTGCAGAACGAGTGGCTCAACGGGGTACATCGCATCGACGCCCACGGCTCGGGCAATCCGGTCATGCCGGGAAACACCTGCTGGTCGGGCTGGACGAGCGACACGAGCGAGACCGGCACGCCGAGCCAACGGCGGACCCGCTCCGCGAACCGCTCCATCCCGGGGTCGGACGCGGCGCACAACCCGGACTCGGCCAACGCCCGCAGTCGCCCGGGGTCGTTGAGCGGCCCGATCGGCGCCGGGTCGGCTGATCGGGCAACAGCATCGTCCGGCACGCCCAGCCACCTCATCCGCGATCGCGCCGCCGCACCCCCCGCGCAACGGACGACGAAGTCTGACACGCCGTAGCGCACTTCTTCTCGGAACACGGGTCGCGCGGCTACGCGAGCGCCCGGATCCCGTCGGCGACGAGCTGCACCGCGATCGCCGCGAGCAGCAGGCCCAACACCCGGGTGAAGAAGTGCAACAGGGCGGGGGCGACCAACCGGGAGATGGCCCCGGCCAGCAACAGCGACACCGTCATCGCGAGCAGTGCGGCCACCGCCCCACTGATGACCGCACCCTCGGGACGCTGCCGGGCGAGCACGATGACGGTCGCGATCGCCCCAGGCCCCGCGACCAACGGGGTGGCCAGCGGCACGAGGGCGACGTCTCCGTCCTCGTCGGGCGCCTCGTCGAAGCCACGGAGCATCTCGAGCGCGACGAGCAGGAGCAGCAGCCCTCCCGCGATGGACAAGCTGGCCAGCGACACGCCGAGGTAGTCGAGGAGGACGCCGCCGAACAGCGCAAATCCGATGATCAACACACCAGCCGCCGACATCGCCCGCACCGCCGCCCAACGACGCTGCTTGGGCGTCATCCTGCGGGTGAGCGCGACGAAGATCGGCGCGGTCCCTGCCGGATCCATGATGACGAGCAGTGTCACGAACACCTCGGCGAAAGCCCGCCACTCCACGACCGGAGGGTACTGATCAACGGGCTCGACGCGAAGGCTCGCCACGACACTGATTTGTCGCCACCGGCATCTTCGGCTTCGTTCGACGCCGCAGCTCCGTGCGCTGAACCGAGCAGCGAGGCCACGTCGGCACGTAAGGTGATGCGCACCGCGTGCCGATTCCTTTCACCGTCGAGAGGACCACCATCATGGCCACCGCACAGAAGGTCACCGTCATCCCCTGTGGAGCGATGACGGCCGATCTGACCTGGCTGCTGCTCAAGCCGGGACGCAGCATCACCGACCGGCACCACAAGGCGGGTCCCGCGCCATGGGTGGACGTGCCCACCCACTGTGTGCTGGTCGAGACCGACGAGGGCAAGGTCCTCTGGGACACCAGCTGCCCGCGGGACTGGGAGGAGCGCTGGGGTCCCACCGGCCTGCAGGACTTCTTCCCCTACGACAAGGTTTCCGAGGACGAGTACCTCGACTCACGGCTCAACCAGCTCGGCGTCGGGCTCGACGAGATCGACTATGTGATCTTCTCCCACCTGCACTTCGACCACGCGGGCAATGCGCAGATGTTCAAGGACACCGACGCCAAGCTCGTGTGTCACGAGAAGGAGAAGGCGTTCGCGCAAGGCTTTGATGGCCTGTTCACCGGGGCGCACCTCAAGACCGACTACGCGGGACTCGAGTTCCAGACTGTGAGCGGCGACACCGAGTTCCTGCCCGGCGTCACGCTGATCGAGACGCCGGGGCACACCGTCGGCAGCATGTCGATGCAGGTCGCGCTGCCCGACACCGGCACAATGATCTTCACCTCGGACGCCGTGTACATGGGCGACAGCTACGGGCCGCCCGCGGTGCCCGCCGCGATCGTCAACAACCTCGAAGACTTCTACCGCTCAGTGGAGAAGCTGCGCGGCATCCAGGAGCGCACCGGGGCGCAGCTGGTCTTCGGCCATGACGCCGAACAGATCCACCAGCTGCGGGTCGGGCCGAAGGAGTCCTACACATGACGTATCCGGACGACGTGAAGCTGACAGAGGAGACCATCTTCACCTGGGGCGCTCCGCCGCTGAAGTTCGGCGCGGGCGCACTGGACGAGGTCGGCTTCGAGATGACGCAGTTCGGGGTGCGCCGCGTGCTCATCGTCACCGACCCCGGCATCAACGCGATGGGCGCGCCGCAGCGCCTGGCCGACAGCCTGAAGCGCTACGACATCGACTCCGAGATCTTCGACGGCGTGCACGTCGAGCCGACCGACGACTCGATGAACAAGGCCGTCGAGTACGCCCGCGCGCAGGGCGAGTGGGACGGGTTCGTCGCCATCGGCGGCGGGTCGTCGATCGACACCGCCAAGGCCATCAACCTGCTCACCAGCCACCCCGGCGAGCTGATGGACTACATCAACAAGCCGATCGGCCTCGCCAAGGCGCCGCAGGGACAGCTCAAGCCGCTGATCGCGGTGCCGACGACGGCGGGCACCGGATCCGAGTCGACGGCCATGTGCGTGTTGGACATCCTGTCGATGAAGGTGAAGACCGGCATCAGCCACTGGCGGCTGCGACCGACCCTCGCCGTGATCGACCCTCTGTTGACCATGTCCCTGCCGCCCGAGGTGACGGCGGCGTCGGGCATGGACATCGTCTGCCACGCGGTCGAGAGCTTCACCGCCCGCTACTACACGACCTTCGACCGCAAGAAGCCCGAGGAACGGGTGACCTACTGCGGGTCCAACCCCGTGTCGGACCTGTGGTGTGAGAAGGCGATGGGCCTGATCGCCAAGTCCTTCCGCAACGCCGTGCACCGGGGAGCGGACGACGTCGAGGCGCGGTCGGACATGATGATGGCCGCCACGTTCGCGGGCATGGGCTTCGGCAACTCCGGCGTGCACATCCCGCACGCCAACGCCTACCCCATCGCGGGGATGGTCAAGGACTACCGGCCTGTGGGCTACCCGCAGGACGAGCCGATGGTCCCGCACGGGCAGTCGGTGTCGCTCACCGCGCCCGAGGCGTTCCGGTTCTCGTTCGAGAGCGCGCCCCAGCGACACCTGCGGGCGGCGGAGCTGATGGACCCGCGCAGGGACAAGCACAACGACGGGCGTGAGCAGCTGCCGTCGGTGTTGATCGACCTCATGCGGGACATCGGCATCCCCAACGGCATCGGCGGCGTCGGCTACACCGAGTCCGACGTGCCCGAGCTCGTCCCCGGCACGATGAAGCAGCAGCGACTGCTCGCCACGTGTCCGAAGACGCCGACCGAGGACGACATCGCCGCCATCCTCACCAAGTCCGTCGAGAACTGGTGACATGCCGATCTACGTGTTCAAGTGCGAGTGCGGCAGGCGGTTCGAGCATCTCGCACCCTTCGACGCCGCCCCGCCCGACTGTCCGGCGTGCGGCGGGTCGACGCACAAGGTCCCGGCCGGGTTCGCGCTCGGCGGCCAGGCCGATGCGGGCCTGGCCAAGGAGCAGATGCCGCAGACATGGCGCGGCACCTATGACGGCTCACGGGAGTACACGACCGGCCTGCAGCGGCAGTGGGAGCGCAGGCAGAAACTCGAGGCCAGGCACCCGGAACTGGCAGGCGACCAACGGCCGATCGTCGCGCACGA
>DASWUV010000098.1:0-33832 GCA_036401495.1 Pseudonocardia sp.
GGAGTCGAACCCGGAGTCGACCTCGCCCGCGTTCTTCGCGGAGCTGGCCGAAGCCGGGTTCACGCGGGTGTCGCTGGGGATGCAGTCGGCGGCGCCGCACGTGCTGCGGGTGCTGGACCGCCGCCACACGCCAGGCCGGGCCGCGGCGGCCGCCCTCGAGGCCCGCGCGGCCGGGTTCGCCCACGTCAACCTCGATCTCATCTACGCGACGCCCGGGGAGACCGACGCCGACCTCTCCGCTTCGCTCGACGCCGTACTCGACGCCGGGGTGGACCACGTCTCGGCGTACTCGCTGATCGTCGAGGACGGCACGGCGCTGGCCCGCCGCGTGGCCCGCGGTGAGCTGCCCGCGCCCGACGACGACGTCGCCGCCGCGCGCTACGAGCAGATCGACGACCGGCTCTCCGCGGCCGGTCTGCGCTGGTACGAGGTGTCGAACTGGGCCGCGTCGGAGGCGGCTGCGTGCAGGCACAACCTCGGCTACTGGCTCGACGGCGACTGGTGGGGCCTCGGCCCCGGCGCGCACTCCCACCTCGCGGGAGCGCGCTGGTGGAACGTGAAGCACCCGGCCCGCTACGCCGCCGCGCTGGCCGCGGGGGAGTCGCCCGAGGCCGGGCGCGAGGAGCTGACCCTGGCCGAGCGGCACACCGAGCGGGTGATGCTGCGGCTGCGCCTTGCGTCGGGCCTGCCGTTGGCGCTGCTCGACGGCGACGGGTGGCGGGCGGCGGAGCGCACGGTCGCCGACGGCCTGCTGGAGCTGCGGGCGGACGGGGTGGCGGCCGACCTCGCGCCTGCGACGTCCGCGGCGGCGGAGCCCGCGACGGCGGGGGCGGTCGCGGGGGTGCGCGATGAGGCGGCGCGCGGGGCGGCGGCGCGCGGGAGTACCGGCCCGCGCCTCGTGCTCACCCGCCGCGGTCGGCTGCTCGCCGACGCCGTGGTGCGCGATCTCCTCGTCCCGCCGCCGGTGATCGCCGGTTCCGGGACATGAGCGCGGTATACGCCGCTCATGTCCCCCACTCGGCGATCATGACGGTGGTGGGGCGGCGTGCGGTGGGGTGGCGCGCACCGTGAGCCCCCGCCGCAGGCTCCTCCTCGGCGTGGTCGCCCTCCTGGTCGTCGTCGGGGCCGTGCTGGTGGGGGTGCGGGTGGTCGCCGCGCGCGGGCCTGCCGTCGACGCCGGTGCGCGCCCCGCTCAGGACGTGCTGGGGCCGGTGCTGCTCGTGCCCGGCTACGGCGGCTCGCAGGAGTCGCTCGAGCCCTTGGCCGACCGGATCAGGGCGACCGGGCGCCGGGCCACCGTGGTCGCCCTGCCCGGCAACGGGACCGGCGACCTGTCCGCGCAGGTGGCGGCCCTGAACCTGGCCGCCGACGCGGCGCTCACCGCAGGCGCGCCCTCGGTCGACGTCGTGGGCTATTCGGCGGGCGGGGTGGTCGCGGGGCTGTGGGTCGCGCGCGACGACGGAGCCGCCAAGGCCCGCCGGGTCGTCACGCTGGGCTCCCCGCTGAAGGGCACGACGGTCGCGGGCAGCGCCATCGCGTTCGCACCCGACGCCTGCCCCGTCGCCTGCCACCAGCTCGCGCCCGGCAGCGCGGAGGTCCGCGAGCTGAGCACGGCCGGGGTCGGCGCCAAGCTGCCCTGGCTGTCGATCTGGACGACCGCCGACCAGACCGTCACCCCGCCCGACTCGGCCCGGCTCGACGGCGCGGTCGACGTGCCCCTTCAGCAGGTGTGTGGCGGCGGGGCGGTGTCCCACGGCCAGCTTCCGGCCGATCCCGCCGTCGTCGCGCTGGTGCTGCGCGGCCTGTCGACCGCCCCCCTCACCGGGGCCGGGTGCCCGGTCAGCTCGTGATGTCCTTCGTCGCGAAGTTGGCCCAGGCGGCGCCGAACGCGACCAGCACGTAGCCCGCCTGCACCTCGGCGCCCTGGCGGACCGACCGCCACAGGATCGGGTCGCGGTAGAGGTCGACCCAGGCGAGCCAGTGCCGGGTCGGGAGGTAGAACCGGATCGCCGAGGCCGCGTCCAACGGCAGCAGCACCGTGGACGTGACGACGAACGCGAGCACGCCGAGCGCCGCGGCCAGCGGCGAGTCGGTGAGCGTGGAGAAGAACAGGCCGACCGCACCGAGCGCGAGCATGCACAGCGCGAGGTAGACGATGGTCAAAGCGGTGCGCTCCGCGAGCTGCAGCGGGGTGAGCACCACCCCGGAGAGCGACGCGATCCCGCCCGAACCGCCCAGGCTGGCGTCGGGGCCGAAGCCGAACGCCGCGACGCCGACGATGTACCCGGTGATCGTCACCAGCACGACGGCCAGCAGCACGAACGCGGCCACCGAGACCAGCTTGGCGGTGAGCAGCCGCAGCCGCCCCACGGGGCGCACGAGCAGGTAGCGCAACGTGCCGGTGGTGGCCTCGCCCGCGACCGTGTCGCCCGCGACGATCGCGACGGTGATCGGCAGGAAGATCGGGAGCACCAGAGCCAGCGCGGCCGCGGGGAAGAGCTGCCCGTCGCTCGTGACCGCGGACAGGAACTGCGCGCCGGGCCCCGGCGGCGGCACGACCTTGGTGACGGCCAGCAGGATCGCGATCGCGGTCGGCAACGCGCACAGCAGGGCCCAGCACAGCCACACCCGTCTACGGCGGAGCATCAGGGCCAGTTCGACGGCGATCATCTACTCCACCCGGTCCGCGCTCGGCCCGGTCAGCTCCAGCACCACCTGCTCGAGGCTGCGCCGCTGCGCCGTCAGCTCTCTGACGTTGACGCCCGCCGCCACGAGCTGGGCGTTCAGTGCGCCGGGGTCGTCGGACGTCACCATCAGCAGGTCGCCGTCGCGGTGCACGACCCGGCCGTCGAGCACGCCCACCGCGGCGGCCGGATCGGGAGTGCGCACGGCCACCATGCCGGTCGGGACCCGCAGCGCGTCGAGGTCCTCGGTGAGCACCAGGCGTCCGGCGCTCATCACGCCCACCCGCGTGCACAGCGCCTCGACCTCGGTGAGCAGGTGGCTGGACAGCACCACGGTGGTGCCGTTCGCCGCGAACTGCGCAAACAGCTCGCGCATCTCACCGATGCCGCGCGGGTCGAGGCCGTTGGTCGGTTCGTCGAGCAGCAGCAGCTCAGGGCGCCGCAGCAGCGCGGCGGCGATGCCGAGCCGCTGGCGCATCCCCAGCGAGTACGCGCGGACCGGGCGCCGGTCGATCCCACCGAGGCCGACGCGCACCAGCGCCTCGTCCACCCGGTTGCGCCGGTCGCGCCGCCCACCGCGCCCGGCCGCGTCCATGAGCAGCAGGTTGGCCCGGCCCGACAGGTGCGGCCATGCCGCCGGGCCCTCGACCAGCGCACCGACGCGCGGCAGGACGTGCGCGGCGTCGCGCGGCATCGGCCTGCCGAGCAGCTCGACCCGCCCGCTCGTGGGGTGCACGAGCCCGAGCAGCATGCGCACCAGGGTCGTCTTGCCCGACCCGTTCGGCCCGAGCAGCCCGAACCGCGCGCCGGACGCCACGTCGAGCGACACGTCGCGCACAGCGGTGACGGTCCGAAAGCGCTTGGTCAGCCCTTCGGTCGAGATGACGGTCACCGCGGCGGCGCTCCCCGCCCGGGTAGCTCGGCGATGGCCCGGTCCAGCAGCAGGGGATCGGTCGCGCCGAGCAGCAGCGAGCCCGTCCGTCCACGGGTGCGCACGGCGACCGACAGCAGCGGCGTGGTGACGCGCGCAGCCCGCCCGGACGTGACGGTGATGGGGTAGCCGCCCGCGGCCGCGGCCGACTCGACGGCTTGCTCGGCGATGTCCCGGCTCGTCGGCACCAGCACGAACGCCGCGAGGCCCTTCCCGTACACGCCCACGCCGGGCAGCTGCGTCCCCGGCAGGGCGACGCGGGTCCGGCCGACCAGGTTGCTCGGCGGCGGCGGCGCGTTCAGCACCTTCAGCGCCCCGGCCACGTCGCCGACCTCGGCCGTGACGTCGCCCGCGCCGGGTGGCGCCTGCGGGCGCAGCACCGCAGGGTCCGGCGGACCGTCGGTCAGCTCCAGCATCTCGGTGCTGAGCAGGACGGGACCGGTGCGGCCCGCGACCTCGACGCGCAGCGGCAGCGCCGTGACGGGATCGGCCCAGATGTCGACGCGCCCGACCGTCGTCTGCGGGTCGGCCGGGGTGACCCGCAGCCCCGCGGCGGTACGGCCCGCGATGCGCCGCGACGGCAGTGGGGTGACCGGATCGTTCCCGGCGAGCGCGAGCAGCCTGCGGGCGAGGTCGGGCGGGAGCAGGTCGGCGGCGCGGGGCAGGCGGGCGGCCGCGATGCCCACCACCTGCGTGAGCTGGTTGGCCTCGAAGTCCCACAGGTACTCCGTCGAGCCGATCCGGTAGACGCCGTGCTCGCCGGTGGGGGTCAGCTCGTCGGCCCGCCACGCGTCGCCCGAGGCGACGAACGCCCTGATCCGGGTGGTGCCGGTGAACAGCCCGACCACCGAGTTCAGCTGGGTGATCTGGGGCAGCCCCAGCTGCCCGTTGCTCTCGGCGTACCCGACGTATGGCGGTACCGCCTGGCGGATGCGGTCACGCAGCGCGACCGGATCGGCGCTCACGGCTGCGGCGGGCGCCGTGCTCGCCCCGACCCCGACCAGCGCCGCGGCGCCTGCGGCCACGAGCAGCCAGCGCCTGTTGAAGCGCCCGGTGACCACGAAGGTCCACTCTGCCGGCGCAGCTGTGAGGGTGGCGTGGTGCGCGGAAAACGTTGTCGGGGCCACGTCTTCCGCGCACGACCGGGGTCAGCCGCCGAGGAACGCCTGACCGCGCGGCGACAGCCGGTAGCCGACCTCCAGGCTCTCGGTGAGCCCCAGCTCCTTGAGCTTGCGCACGTCCCGCTTGAACGGCAGCGTCTCGCGGCCGAGCGAGGCGGCCAGGTCGGGGGCGCGCCTCGCGGGGTTGTCCGCGATCAGCCGCAGAATCGTCGCCGTCCACGGGCCGCGGGCGTCCAGGCGGGCCAGCCGTGCGGCGATCTCCGCCCGGTCCTGTGCCGACAGTTCGGCCTGCGCCCGCAGTGCCACCCGCGGGTCCGGGCCCGCCGGGCGCACGGTGATCCGGAAGAGCTGCCCTTCGCCGGTCTGGGCCGCGCGCAGGGCCGCCACCGTCGGATAGCCCGCCGCGCGGGCGTCCGCCGCCGTCAACCGGGACAGGGCCACCGGTTCGACGGCTGTGAACTCCACCACGCCGACCACCGTGCGCTGCGTGCCGCCGACGCGCACGCGCGGCCGGTCCCAGCGACGGAACAGCGCCGTGACCGAACCGTCGGCGATCGCGTCGAGCACGGGCCGTCGAATGAGCACGCGACCATCCTGCCGCTGGGTGCGCGCAACAGCGGTCCTGGCCACGGCTTCCGCGCACGAGCCGCTGCGCCGCCCGCCCTAGAATGAAGAGATGAACGCCGACGAGCGCCGCTTCGCGGTCCTGCGCGCGATCGTCGCCGACTACGTCGCCACGCACGAGCCGGTGGGCTCCAAGATGATCGTGGACCGGCACAACCTCGGGGTGTCCAGCGCGACCGTGCGCAACGACATGGCCGTGCTGGAGGAGGACGGGCTCATCGTGCAGCCCCACACCAGCGCGGGCCGGGTGCCAACCGACAAGGGATACCGGACGTTCGTCGACGGGTTGACGCAGGTCAAGCCGCTGTCGGCGGCGGAACGGCGGGCGGTGCAGGCCTTCCTCGACGGCGCGGTCGACCTCGACGACGTCATGCGCCGCAGCGTCCGCCTCCTCGCCCAGCTCACCCGGCAGGTGGCCGTCGTGCAGTACCCGAGCATCACCCGCTCCACGGTGCGGCACTGCGAGGTCGTCGCGCTCACGCCCGCCCGCCTGATGCTCGTCCTGATCACCGACTCCGGCCGGGTCGACCAGCGCGTCGTCGACCTCGGTGAGGTGTTGACCGAGGACGACGTCGCCGCGCTGCGGGCGCTGGTCAACGGCGCGCTGTCGGGACGGCCGCTCGCCGCGGCGTCGGTCGCCGTCGCCGACCTGCCCGAAAGCGCCCCCGCCGAGCTGCGCGGCGTGATCACCACGGTGGCCACGGTGCTCATCGAGACCCTCGTCGAGCACCCCGAGGAGCGGCTGGTCCTCGGGGGCACGGCCAACCTCACCCGCAGCGCCGCGGACTTCCCCGGCTCGCTCCGCCAGATACTGGAGGCGCTGGAGGAGCAGGTGGTGGTGCTCAAGCTGCTCGCGTCGGCGCAGGACCCAGGTACGGTGACGGTACGCATCGGCGAGGAGAACGAAGCCGAGGAGATGCGCGATACCAGCGTGGTGTCGATCGGTTACGGCTTGCGCACGGTGCTCGGCGGAATGGGCGTAGTCGGCCCTACCCGGATGGACTATCCGGGCTCCATGGCGGCGGTGCATGCCGTCGCTCGGTACGTAGGTGAGATCCTGGCGGGACGCTAGGGAATGAGCGAGAGATCATGAGGAACGCTGGGGTGGCACGGGACTACTACGGGATCCTCGGCGTTGCACCGGACGCCGGGCCCGACGAGATCAAGCGGGCGTATCGACGGCTCGCGCGCGAGCTGCACCCGGACGTCAATCCGGATGCCGGGGCGCAGACGCGCTTCGCCGAGGTGAGCGCGGCGTACGAGGTGCTGTCCGACCCGGAGAAGCGGCGCGTCGTCGACCTCGGCGGCGATCCGCTGGGCAACGGCGCGCAGGGCGGCGCCGGGGGTGACCCCTTCAGCTCGTTCGGCTTCGGCGACATCATGGACGCCTTCTTCGGCGGCAGTGGTGGCATGGGCGGGCGGGGCCGCGGCCCGCGCAGCCGGGTCCAGCCCGGCGCCGACGCGCTGATCCGCATGTCGTTGACGTTGGAGGAGTGCGCCACGGGCGTCACCCGCGAGCTGCCGGTCGAGACCGCGGTGCTGTGCTCGGACTGTTCCGGCTCGGGCTGCGCCCCCGGCACGGCGACCGTTCGCTGCGACATCTGCAACGGGCGCGGTGAGGTGCAGAGCGTGCAGCGCTCGTTCCTCGGCCAGGTCGTCACAGCGCGGGTGTGCCCGACGTGCCGTGGCTTCGGCGAGGTCATCCCCGACCCGTGCAGGCGTTGCCAGGGCGACGGCCGGGTCCGCTCGCGCCGCGACGTCCCGGTCAACATCCCGCCTGGCGTGGCCGACGGCATGCGCGTGCGGCTGGCCGGGCGTGGCGAGGTCGGCTCGGGCGGAGGGCCTGCAGGCGACCTGTACGTCGAGGTCGAGGAGGAGCCGCACGAGCTGTTCACCCGCGACGGCGCCGACCTGCACTGCACGGTTCAGCTCCCGATGACCGCCGCTGCGCTCGGCGCGACGCTGCCGCTGCCCACGTTGAACGGCATCGAGGAACTGCTGGTGGAACCGGGCACCCAGGCGGGCACCGTGCGCACGATGCGCGGCAGGGGCATGCCGCGCCTGCGGTCCGACGGGCGGGTCGACGGACACGGCGATCTCATGGTCCACGTCGACGTCGTGGTGCCCTCGAAGCTGGACCGCGAGCAGACCGAGCTGCTGCGCAGGCTCGCGGCGCTGCGCGGCGAGGAGCAGCCCGACCTGGGCGGCATCCGCAACGGCCACGGCCTGTTCTCCCGGCTCCGGGACAGCTTCGGCAGCCACTGAGGGCGTGTCGACGCTGAGCGGCGCATGACGCCGCCGCTGTTCCTGGTCGACGCGCTGCCGTCGGGCCCGCACGCCGTGCTCGACGGGCCAGAGGGGCGGCACGCGGCGACGGTCAAGCGGTTGCGGGCGGGCGAGGCCGTGTTGCTCGGCGACGGGCGGGGTGGGCTCGTGCACGCCGTCGTCGACGCGACCGGGCGCGACGTCGTCGAGCTGACGGTCACCGGCCGGTCGGCGGTGGCCGCGGCGTCCCCGCGGGTGGTCGTCGCGCAGGCGTTGGTGAAGGGCGACCGCGGGGAGCTCGCCGTCGAGCTCGCCACCGAGGCGGGTGTGGACGAGATCGTGCCGTGGACAGCCGCGCGGTGCGTCGTGCGCTGGGCCGACGGTCAGCGCGGGGACAAGGGCCTGGCCCGATGGCGGAGCACGGCGCGGGAGTCGGCCAAGCAGGCCCGGCGGGCGTGGGTCCCGGTGGTGCACGAGCCCGCGTCGACCCGCACGTTGGGCGAGCGGGTCGCCGCATCGGCCTGCGCGCTGGTGTTGCACGAGAGCGCCACGGTCATGCTCGCCGACGTGCCGCTGCCCACCGAAGGAGACGTGCTGGTGGTCGTCGGCCCGGAGGGTGGCGTCACCGACGAGGAGCTGGACCTGCTCACGGCGGCGGGCGCACGGGCAGTGCGGTTAGGGCCGGAGGTCCTGCGCGCCTCGACCGCGGCGGCGGTGGCCCTGGGGGCGCTGGGCGTCCTGACCCCCCGCTGGACCCCAAAAAGGTGAGTCGTGCACCTGACCCCGGTGAGTCGCGCACCTGACCCCGGTGAGTCGTGCATCTGGGCCCGGTGAGTTGGGCGCCCGGGCAGGGTGAGTCGTGCACCTGGGCCCGGCGAGTCGGGCGTTCGAGCACGGGCGACACATCCGGCTCCGAAGATCGGCCCGAGGCGGACCGCAGAGGTGTGCGCGTCCCCGTGGTGTGCAGATGATCGCGATCATCGGAGACCCTGCCCGCGCCGCCCGCGCCACTGCCACGGCCGTGCCGTGCCGGTTCGGCCGTCTCGCCGTGCTGATCTGCGAGACTCACCTTTCTCGGGCGCGCACGCCGTTTCTCGGGGCCGCGCGCCATCGCCCTGGCGGGCCGATTCGGCCGTCTCGCCGTGCCGAGTTGCCGGACTCACCTGTCGGTCTGCCGGTCGCTCCTCACATCTCCTCGCTTACCCTCGCGCCATGCTGCTCACGGCCGACGCCTCTGCGCTGCTGCTGATCGACATGCAGGAGCGGCTCGTTCCCGTCATCGACGACGGCAAGGAGATGGTCGCCAACGCGATCCGACTCGGCACCGCCGCCGGGCTGCTGGACGTGCCGGTCTGCGCCACCGAACAGGCCCCCGACAAGCTCGGACCGACCATCACCGAGCTCGCGGCCTACCCGCAGCTCGTGCTGTCCAAGACCTTGTTCGGCGCCGCGTCCTTCCCGACGCTGCTGCCGCCCAACGCCGAGGAGATCGTCGTCGCGGGCTGCGAGGCGCATGTCTGCGTGCTGCAGACCGTCCTCGGGCTGCTCGCCGCGCGCCGCCAGGTGCTTGTCGTCGCCGATGCGATCGGCTCCCGCACCGCCGCCAACCGCACCGCCGCGATCGACCGCATGGTCCGCCACGGCGCCGAGATCGTCACCACGGAGATGGTGCTGTTCGAGTGGCTGCGCGACGCGACGCACCCGCGGTTCCGCGAGGTCCAGGCCCTGATCCGGTAGGGATCAGGCAGCCCGCCCCGCCACGTACGCGGCCACCTGCGCCACGTACTCGCCGTACAGCCCAGGCGCGCGCGGCACCGCCATCGCCACCTGCGCCTGGTCGGCCTCGAGACTGCGGTGGACGAGCACGTTGCGCATGGACGCGGAAGGGCGCAGCTGCTCGGCCAGCTCGGGCGTGATCATGCCTGCTTGCGCCGCGAGATCGAACGAGTCCTCGTAGGTCTTCGGGGCACAGTCGAGCACGCTCGCCGCCACGTCGCTGTTGCACGCCAACGCCAGGTCGACGAGCAGCGTGAGGATCCGCTCGACGGCCAGCGCCGTCGCAGGCTCGTCGATCAGCCGGGGCGGATCGACCGGGCCCAGGTCGGCCAGCCAGATCAGCAGCTCGCGGATGCGCCGCAGCCGCGCTCGTACGGCGCGCCCGTCGACCTCTTGTTGCCCATGCCGCTCGCCCGCAGCGGCGGTGCGCTCGCGGGCGGAGTCTGTGGCGGACGTGATCACCGCGTCATGGTGTCACGAAGCGCAGCGTGACGATCTGTAACGGGCGCAACGAGAGCTCGTTGCCCTCCAGCGCGACCGGGTCGGGCAGCGCCGCCTCCAGCAGGTCGGTCTCGGTGATCGACAAATGGTCGAACGTCGGCGTGATGCGGGTGCGCACCCGGGTGCCCAACGCCTCGTAGAGCCGCACGACCACATCGCCGCTGCCGTCCTCCGCGAGCTTCACGGCCTCGACGACGACGGCGGGATCGTCGACCACGACCAGCGGCGCGATGTCGTTCGCACCCCGCACCCGGCGCAGCGGCAGGTTGAGCCGATAGCCCTCGGCCACGGCGTCGCCGATCGTGGCGCCTGCGCGGAGGGCCACCCGGAAGCCGTGCTCGCCCTGGTCGGCTTCGGGATCGGGGGAGAGCGGTGCGCGCAGCAGCGACAGCCGCACCGTTGTGGTGTGTCCGTCGCGGGTGATGTCGTGGCCGTAGGTCGCGTCGTTGGCGACCGCGACGCCGTACCCCGGCTCGCCCACGCGCACCCACCGGTGCGCGCAGGTCTCGAACCGCGGCGCGTCCATCGGGGTGTTGGCGGGCGTCGGGCGGTACACGTGCCCGAACTGGGTCTCCGAAGCGGCCCGGTCGGCGTGCACGTCGAGCGGGAAGGCGAGCGTGAGCCGCTTCTGCCGCTCGTGCCATGCCACCTCGGTGTCGATCTCGACGATGCGGCCGCGCAACGCGACGTGCTGGGTGATCGTGGACGCGCCGACCGTACGGACGATCCGCACGCCGCCGTCGGTCGCCGTGACCTCGCCCTCGACCAGGTCGTGTCCGGGCCGGTCCGCGTCGCCCGCTTCGCCGTACGGCGGAGTGTCGGGGTGGAGCTGCAGGAGGTTCGCGGCACGGCCGGACGGGACGAGCTCGCGGTCGACGACCAGGTCGTGGATCGAGGTGAGCAACCCGTGCTCGTCGACGACCACGCGCATCCCTTCGCTCGTGAGGACGGTGTTCCCCGGGGCGGGCGGCTCCGGCTCGTCAGCGTCACGTGAGTCGTCGACGTCGAACAGGTAGTCGTCGTCGGCGGTGCCCGGCTGGGTCGAAGCGCCGAGTCCCGGCACCCCGTCGACGGCGTACGGGCCCGCATTCGCGGCGATCTCGCGGCCACCCCGCCCCGTCAACGTCGCCAGCGCGTCCGCGATCACCGACTCGAGCTCGTCGGCGACCCGCGCGTACTCCCGCTCCGCCCGCCGGTGCGCCCAGGCGCCCGACGTGCCGGCGAGGATGTCGTGGAACTGCTGCAGCAGCACCGTCT
Organism: Pseudonocardia sp.; assembly: GCA_036401495.1. GTDB lineage: Bacteria > Actinomycetota > Actinomycetes > Mycobacteriales > Pseudonocardiaceae > Pseudonocardia. The sequence continues at coordinate 11,160 of DASWUV010000098.1, forward strand.
CCCAGCAGCCCCGGAGCGTCTCGGTCGGATAGGGCGCGCCGGTGCGCACGGTCGCCGTCGTCGCCCACAGCTCGGCCTCGCGCAGCAGATGCTCGCTGCGCCGGTTGCCGCGCTTCGTGGCGGCCTGGGCGGTGTAGGCGCCGCGTGGGTGCTCGAACGACAGCTCGCCCGACCAGACCGGCGCCGTCGGGTTCTCGGCGCCTGCCGCGGCGAAGAACTCCGAAGGCCGGGCGAGGTGCGCCGCGGGCGAACCCTCCAGATCACGGGTGCGGTGCGCGGCGGCCACCATCTCCCTGGTGGGCCCGCCACCGCCGACGCCGCCGCCGAACAGCACCAGCGAGAGCGCCGTGAACTGCCGCTGCGCGCGAGCCTGCCCGGCGTCGTCGCTGTCGATGGGCGTGACGTGGGCGCGGATCCGCGTGCCGTCGATGCCCTCCCACGCGAACGTGTGGTGCGGGAACGGGTTCGGCTCGGACCTGCTGATCTTCTGAATGAGGACCCACCGCCGCCCGGCCGCCGCGGCGATCTGGGGGAGCCCCGCGGAGTAGCCGAACGAGTCGGGCAGCCACACGCCGTCGGACTCGACGCCCAACTCGTCGCGGAAGAACCCGGCTCCCAGCACGAACTGGCGCGCCATCGCCTCGCCACCGGGCATGTTCGTGTCCGGCTCCACCCACATCCCGCCGACGGGCACGAACCGGCCCTCCGCCGCCCGCTTCCGGATGCGGGCGAACAACTCGGGCTGGTGATCGCGCATCCAGGCGTAGTGCTGGGCCGAGGAGGCGGCGAAGACGAACGCGTCGTCGCGGTCCATAAGCCGCAGCGCGTTCGCGAACGTCCGGGTCACCTCGCGCACCGGCGACGGCCACGCCGAATCGACGTGCGCGTGGCCGACCGCGTACAACGGGTGCGCGCCTGCCCGCGCGGGCTTGGCCAGGACGTCGGCCAGCGCGGCGCGCCCCGCGGCGGCAGTAGCGGCGACGTCGTCGGGATCCACGGCGTCCACGGCGTCCGCAAGCGCGCGCAGCACCTCCGCGCGCCGGGGGACATTCCCCGGCAGGGCTTCCACCAGCCCGGACAGCGTCCAGAGGTCCTGCACGAGCGCCCAGACGTCGACGTCGAGGAGCGCGAGGTCGACCCGGTTCAACCGGAAGAGCAGGCCCTCGCCGGGTGGGGTGCGCGCCCAGGCGCCTGCGACGTCGGGGTTGACCGAAGCTTCGACGTAGAGGTCCACCGCGGCGCCAGCGGGGTCACCCTCCAGCGCCCGCGCCGGCCCGTCGAGCGGGACGGGCCGCCGTGGCTCCAGTCCACCGAGCACGACGCCCTCGGACGAGTAGACGGTGCCCCCGGCCTGGACGCCGGGGCTCGGGCCGGTGCCGAGGTCGACGACGAGCTCGGCGTTGCTCCACCCGGTGGGCACGGCGCCGGTGACGTGGAACCACACCGTTCCCGACGGCCGTCCCCACGCCGCACCGATCGCGAACGGGCGGTACTCCTGCGTCACGGCCTCGGCGAACGGGACGGGCTCGCCCGGTGCCGTCCACGCCGTGACCCGGGCCGGGACGCTCGCTCGGTGAAGGGCCGGCGTCAAACGCTCGGCGACGAAGCGCGCGACGCGGGAGAGGACGAGGCCGGAGTCGTCATGCACGCGCCCATCCTGCTCCCCGGGCCGTGTTCACCGACTGTGCTCACCGACTGTGCTCACCGACTGCGCTGACCGGCGGCCGTGGGCCGCCTGCTGCGCCGAATCAGCGATCAGCCGCGGGTCACCACCTCCGGGATCGGCGGCCCCACGACCCGGACGCCGTAGCCCGGCGCGACGGCCAGCCACCGCGCGACGTCGTCGCCGGTCACGCCTCCGTCGGGCAGGGTGCGGGCGAGCCCACCTTGCCGTCCAGCAGATACCAGGCTTCGGCCTCGCGGGTGTGCACGTGCAGCGGTGTCGCGATGCCCGACGGCTGCGTCACGAGCGACACGTCGAGCCTGCCGCCCGTCTCCGCTCCGCTGACGAGCCGTTCGAACAGGCCGCCCATCGACCAGGTGGCTGCTCCCGTGCCCGCGGCGCGGGTCACGACCGATTCGATCGTCGTCGACATCAGAGTGCTCCTTTCAGGCCAGGAGCAGACGGCTCCAGGCGTCGATGAGGTAGGCGGCGAAGCGCTGTGGGCTCCAGCCGCGTTCGCCGGTCAGCAGCACCCAGTACTCGGTGCCGTTCATGCTCCAGACGATGTCGGCGACGTCGTCGTCGGTGAGGTCGTCGCGCAGTTCCCCGGTGCTCCGCAGGTCGGCGGCGAAGCGGCGCATGTTGGCGGCCCGGCGGTCGGAGATCTCCTTCCACAGCACGGCGGAGTCCGGGTCGTTGCCCGCGGCGTCGCGCAGTGCGAGGAAGACCGGGGCGATTCGGCTTTGGATCTCGACCAACCCGCTGACGTAAGCGGTCAGCTTGTCGCGCGCCGAGAGGGCAGCCTGGGTCCGCGCCACGTAGTCGCGCTGCTCGGCGGCCACCGCGACGTCCGAGCCGGAGATGGCCGACTCCAACACCGCCCGCAGGAGCGCGGGCTTGCGGCCGACGGTCGCGTACACGGTGTCGATTGCGACCCTGGCCGCGCGCGCGATCTCGGCGACGGTGGTGACCGCGTAGCCGTTGCTGACGAACAGGTCGCGCGCGGCCTCCAGTACCGCGTGCCGCGTCTGCGCCGCCTGCTCGGCGCGCCGCGGCGAGTGGTAGCGACGTGCATCGCGCTTGGCCGGGTCAGCCACCCGCCCATCCTCGCAGGGTGGGTTGCCCCGGTCCGGTCTGCCCGAGTCTCGTCAGCTCAACCCGGCCAACACGCCGGTCTGGGCAAGCATGGCGAAGCGATCGGGCACGCTCCGATGCTCGACGATGCGGCCATCGACGACGCGGTCCACGTCGATGACCGTGAAGTCGACCGCGTTTCCGCTCGGTGCCCCGAAGAACGGGCTGGTCGCGGTGCCGACACCGCGCGCCCGCACCCGATCGGGTCGCCGGACTCCATCGCGTCCTCAAGGGGGAACCGCAGGTCGGGCGCCGACGGTCGAGAACCCCTCGTCGAACACGCGGCGCAGCACCCGCAGTGCGGCGGTGTCGCTGGTAGCAGCCATCGCGTCTCCCTATTCAACCGAATATCTTCGGATCAATATGAGAGGCTAGGCCGAAGTGCGGTGGCCGTCAACCGGTCGTCGACCGATCCGCTCATCAACGGAAATGACGACGATGGTCGGTCGGTGATCGCGCTAGCATCGGTATGTCCCGTAGGCGAAAGAGGAAGCAGGCGGCTTACCCCTTGACTCATCCGGAGTCCGTCCAGTCGCGTATGGCCGTTCCGGACGCCGCTCTGCTCGCGCTGCTGGGCTCGCGCGACGAGAGCCTGCGCACGGCGGAAGATCTCCTCGACGCCGATGTGCACGTCCGCGGCAACGAGCTCACCCTCACCGGCAAGCCCGCCGACGTCGCGTTCGCGGAGCGCGTGTTCGCGGAGCTGATCACCCTGGCCGAGCGCGGCCAGCAGGTGTCGGCCGACGCCGTGCGGCGCACCGTCGAGATGCTCGGGTCAGGCACCGGGCGGGAGGGGGAGTCGCCCGCCGAGGTGCTCTCGCTCGACATCCTGTCCCGGCGTGGCCGCACCATCCGGCCCAAGACGTTGAACCAGAAGCGCTACGTCGACGCCATCGACTCGCACACCATCGTGTTCGGCATCGGGCCTGCGGGCACCGGCAAGACCTACCTCGCGATGGCCAAGGCCGTGCAGGCGCTGCAGACCAAGATGGTCAACCGGATCATCCTGACCCGGCCTGCCGTCGAGGCGGGCGAGCGGTTGGGGTACCTGCCGGGCACGCTGTTCGAGAAGATCGACCCGTATCTGCGGCCGCTGTACGACGCGCTGCACGACATGATCGATCCCGAGTCGATCCCCAAGCTCATGGCGGCCGGGACGATCGAGGTCGCCCCGCTCGCCTACATGCGCGGCCGCACGTTGAACGACGCGTTCATCATCCTGGACGAGGCGCAGAACACCACGCCCGAGCAGATGAAGATGTTCCTCACGCGGCTGGGCTTCGGGTCGAGGATCGTCGTGACCGGCGACGTCACGCAGGTCGACCTGCCCGGCGGCGTTCGCTCCGGGCTGCACGTGGTGCGCGACATCCTCGGCGACGTCGATGACGTGCACTTCTCCCAGCTCACCAGCTCGGACGTCGTGCGCCACCGGCTGGTGGCCGACATCGTCGACGCCTACGCGCGCTGGGACGCGCAGAACGAGCGTCCCAACCTGCGCTCCGCCGCGCCGCGCAACGGCCCACCCGAGGATCGCCGCGCCCGGCGCCGCTAGTCAGCGCGGACCGCGACGTACCCTGATCGGTCCGAATCAGTCGGCCTGACGGTGGGCCTGCGAACTCGAGAGTCACGTTTCTGCTGATCGATCAACAGAAACGTGACCCTCGTTGAGGGCCGGGGGCGCATTGCCGCCCGGCCCAATCAGGGCGCAACAACAGCGCAGTGCCGCGACGCTAATTGCCATCATCCTGGAGGGGCGCACGCTCCGCGGAGAACGCTCCGACCTGCGAGATCTCCATCGAGACCGCAAATGGATCGCGTTCCACTCCCACACAACAATGGTCACAGCTGACCGAACGCAGTCGATTCCGACCACGAATTCGCCCTCGTGATCGATGCAGGAGGTCAGGCGTCTATCCTGGTCAGGTGTCGATTGAGGTGAGTAACGAGTCCGGCGTGCCGCTCGACGCCGAGCTGATCGTCTCGGTCGCGCGGTACGCGCTTGCGTCGATGCGGGTGAACCCCGCGGCCGAGCTGTCGATCCTCGCCGTCACCACCGACGCGATGGCGGAGCTGCACGAGCGCTGGATGGACGAGCCGGGCCCCACCGACGTCATGTCCTTCCCGATGGACGAGCTGATGGACGAGTCGCGGCGGCCCGATGCGCCCGACATGGGCCCTGCGTTGCTCGGCGACATCGTGCTGTGCCCCGAGTTCGCCAAGGCCCAGGCCCGCGCCGCGGGACACGGCCTCGACGACGAGCTGCAGCTGCTCACCGTCCACGGCGTGCTGCACCTGCTGGGCTACGACCACGGCGAGCCCGACGAGGAGCGCGAGATGTTCGCGCTGCAGGGCACCCTGCTCACCGACTGGCGCCGCTCGCGCACCGAGGCGGCCGCTCGCGCCGCGCAGCGCCGCAGCGACTCCGCCGTGTTGGGCACCGTCGGCCTCGAGGACACGTGACCGTGCCCACCGCAGCAGGCCCGCGCACGTCAGCAGGCCCCCGCGCGCCAACGGGCACCCGCACGCCGGCAGGCCCCCGCAACGCGCCGGCAGGCCCCGACCGGACCCCCGGCGCTTCTGCATGATCGCCCCGCTGCTGATCGTCGCGGTCCTGCTGATCCCCGTCGCAGGGGTGTTCGCCGCCGCCGACGCCGCGCTCAACTCGGTGTCCCGGGCCAGGGTCGACGCACTGGCGCGCGAGGGTCAGAAGGGGGCGCGCGCGTTGGCGAAGGTCGTCGCCGACCGACCCCGCTACGTCAACCTGCTCCTGCTGCTGCGCCTCGCCGCCGAAACCACCGCGACGGTGCTGGCCACGGTCGCGTTCGTGGAGATCTTCGGCCGCGTCTGGGAAGGCGCTCTGGTGGCCGCCGCGGGGATGGTGGTGGTGTCCTACGTCTTCATCGGCGTCGGCCCCCGCACGCTCGGGCGCCAGCACCCGTACCGCATCGGCATGCTGCTCGCGACCCTCGTACGGACGCTCGCCACGGTGCTCGGGCCGCTCACCCGCCTGCTCATCGTCATCGGCAACGCGCTCACGCCGGGTCAGGGGTTCCGCCAGGGCCCGTTCTCGTCGGAGGTGGAGCTGCGCGAGCTCGTGGACATGGCCAGCACGTCCGGCGTCGTCGACGAGGGCGAACGGCAGATGATCCACTCGGTGTTCGAGCTGGGCGACACGATCGCGCGCGACGTGATGGTGCCCCGCCCCGACGTGGTGTGGACCGAGCACGACACGTCCGTCGAGAAGGTCGTGCGGCTGGCGCTCAAGAGCGGCTACTCCCGCTTGCCGGTGCTGGGGGAGGGCATCGACGACATCGTCGGCGTCGTGTACCTCAAGGACCTCGTCCGCGCCCAGGTGGAGGAGCCCGCCGCACCGTTGCACGACGTGATGCGCCGCCCGGTGTTCGTGCCCGACAGCAAGCGGGTCGACGAACTGCTCAAGGAGATGCAGGCCGCGCGCAACCACATGGCGATCGTGGTCGACGAGTACGGCGGCACCGCGGGCGTCGTGACCATCGAGGACATCCTCGAGGAGATCGTCGGCGAGATCACCGACGAGTACGACACGGACGAGGTGCCCGACATCCAGGAGATCGACGGCCACACGCGGCGCCTCTCGGCTCGGCTGCCCGTCGAGGACCTCGAGGAGCTCTACCCTGCCCTCGGTGAGCCCGACGGACCCAGCGCGCTGGCCGAGGCGCTCGCGGAGGCCGACGTCGACACGGTCGGCGGTCTGCTCGCGCAGCGGCTCGGCAAGGTGCCGCTGCCGGGTTCGGAGGCCGAGGTCGCGGGCCTGCGGCTGCGCGCGGAGGGCGGCAAGGACGCTCGCGGGCGGCTGCGCATCACGTCGGTGTTGGTGCAGGAGATCGAGCCGGAGGAGCACGATGTCGCCGGAGCTTGACCCGGAGGACGGGAAGATCGTCACGTTGGCGCGCTCGTCGCGCGCCCGCACGGGGGCGAGCGAGGGGGCAGCGGTGCGCGACACCGACGGCCGCACCTACGCCGCCGCCACGGTGGCGCTCCCGTCGCTGCAGCTCACAGCCCTGCAGGCGGCCGTGGCCGCGGCGGTGTCCAGTGGGGCGCCCGGGTTGGAGGCCGCTGCCGTCGTCACCGGGGCCGAGACGGTGGACGCCGCGTCGCTCAGTGCCGTACGCGACCTCACGCCCACTGCGCCCGTCCTGCGCGCCGACCCGTCCGGGTCAGTGCTGGAAAGGATCACCCCATGACCGTGCCGAAGACTCCGAAGTACGACGTCGTCGTCGTCGGCGGCGGGATTGTCGGGCTCGCCACCGCGCACGCCGTCGCCCGCAGCGGACGTTCGGTGGCCGTGGTCGAACGCGAACCGCGGCTGGCCGATCACCAGACCGGACGCAACTCCAACGTCATCCACTCCGGCCTTTACTACACGCCCGGTGGGCTCAAGGCGCGGCTGGCCGTCGCGGGCTGCGCGGAGACCGTGGCGTTCTGCCGCGAGCACGACCTCCCGCACTCGGTGTGCGGCAAGCTCGTGGTCGCCACGGAGCCCGAGGAGCTCCCGCGGATGGCCGAGCTCGTCCGGCGCGGCGCGGCCAACGGCGTCGAGGTCCACGAGCTCGACCAGGCCGGGATGCGCGAGCACGAGCCGCATGTCCGTGGGATCGCCGCACTCTGGGTCCCCTCGACCGGGATCTGCGACTACCGCCTCGTCGCGGAGAAGCTCGGCGAGCTCGTCGCGAAGGAGGGCGGGGAGATCCACCTCGGCCGTTCGGTGACGTCGTTGCAGCGCCGCCGCGCTGACGTCGTCGTGCGTGGCGACGGCCCGGACCTGCTCGCCACCCAGGTCGTCGCGTGCGCGGGCCTGCACTCCGACGAGCTGGCCCGCGCTTCGGGCGCCGACCCCGGCGTGCGGATCGTGCCGTTCCGCGGCGAGTACACGGGCTTGTCCGACCGCGCCGCCGAACTCGTTCGCGGGCTGATCTACCCGGTGCCCGACCCGGCGTTCCCCTTCCTGGGGGTGCACGCCACACGGGGGATCGACGGACACGTGCACGCGGGCCCGAACGCCGTGCTGGCGCTCGCCCGTGAAGGCTACGGCTGGGGCACGGTGAACCCGCGGGAGCTCCTCGCGACGATCACCTACCCGGGCATGCTGCGGATCGCCCGGCAGCACTGGCGTTACGGCCTCGGCGAGATGCGCCGCTCGCTGTCGAAGGGAGCGATGGTGAAGCAGATCCAGCGGATGCTGCCCGACGTGCAGGCCGCCGACCTGTCGCCCGCCGGTGCGGGGGTGCGTGCGCAGGCCGTCCGGCCCGATGGAGCGCTGGTCGACGACTTCCTGTTCGTCGAGCAGGGCGCAGGCCCGGGTGCCGTCCTGCACGTGCTCAACGCGCCCTCGCCCGCGGCCACCGCGGCGTTGCCCATCGGTCGGGAGATCGTGGCGCGGCTGGGGCTGCCCGTGCGCGGAAACAGTCGCCAGAGCGACGTTTTCCGCGCACGACCCGGGTCGGGGGTCGCGTGAGCTTCCTCGACGCACCCGACGGCTTCCGGTCGGGTTTCGCCTGCTTCGTCGGACGGCCGAACGCGGGCAAGTCCACGCTGACCAACGCCCTGATCGGGTCCAAGATCGCGATCACGTCGTCCCGTCCGCAGACGACGCGCCACGCCATCCGCGGCATCCTGCACCGGCCCGACGCCCAGCTCGTCGTGATCGACACGCCGGGCCTGCACAAGCCCCGGACGCTGCTCGGGAGCAGGCTCAACGACGTCGTCCGCGAGACGTGGGCGGAGGTCGACGTGATCGGCTTCTGCGTGCCCGCCGACGTCCCGGTCGGCCGCGGCGACGAGTTCATCGTCAACGAGCTGAAGTCGGTGGCCGGGCGCACCCCGGTGCTGGGCGTCGTCACGAAGACCGACCTCGCGCGGCCCGAGCAGATCGCCGAGCGGCTGACCCAGCTGACCGCCCTGATGGAGTTCGCCGACGTGATCCCGTGCTCGGCCGTCGACGGGTTCCAGGTGGCGACGCTGGCCGATCTCCTCGTCACCCGCCTGCCGGAGGGTCCGCCGCTCTACCCCGAAGGGGAGCTGACCGACGAGCCGGAGGAGACGCTCGTCGCGGAGCTGATCCGGGAGGCGGCGCTGGAGGGCGTGCGCGACGAGCTGCCGCACTCGATCGCCGTGACGATCGACGAGATGATCCCCCACGACGGTCGCAACGACATGCTCGACGTGCACGCGGTCATCCACGTCGAGCGGTCCAGCCAGAAGGGGATCGTGATCGGCAAGGGCGGCGAGCGGCTGCGTCAGGTCGGCACCGACTCGCGGCGGCAGATCGAGGCCTTACTCGGTACGCGGGTGTACCTCGACCTGCACGTGAAGATCACGAAGGACTGGCAGCGCGACCCTCGGCAGCTGCGCAAGCTGGGCTTCTAGCGCTAGTAGCCGCTGCTGGGGACCGAGTTCGCCACGGCCGCGAAGAAGATCACGATGAAGACGATGTAGGCGATGAACAGCAGCGTGAAGATGCCGCCGATGATGATGCCTGCCAGCGCCAGCCCGTCGCCGTCCTCGCCGGTCTTCTTGATCTGACTGCGCGCCACGAACCCGAAGATCAGCCCGAGAGGCGCGAGGATGATGCCGAAGACCAGCGCGAGGATGGCCATCGTGTTCGTGCCGCGCGACGCCGGGTAGGGCTGCGCGTACCCCGGATAGGCAGGCGGCTGCTCGGCGTAGGCCGGTTGTTGCGGGTAGCCCGCCGGGGGGTAGCCCCCCTGCGGGTAGGCGCCGCCGTACTGGCCCTGGTCATATCCTGCGCCGGGTGGTGGCTGCTGTGGGTAGGCCTGCTGCTGCCCGTAGGGGTTGTTCGGGTCGTACGCGGGCTGGCCGTAGGGCTGCTGCGGGTACGCGCTCGGGTCGTAGGCGGCTTGGCCGTAGGGAGGCGGCGTCGGGTACGACTGCTCGTGGGCGCCCGCCGGAGGCATCGTGTTCTTGTCGAGTGAGACGGTTTCGTCGTGCCCTTCGTCGGGCGTGTGTGGACTCGACATGATGCTGACGTCTCCCTGAATCGGCGTGGAGGACCGATCCTAGGCCTTGGCGGCCCGTAGGCTTTCCCACCATGGCCCTGTACCGCGACACCGGCGTCGTGCTGCGCGTGCAGAAGCTCGGTGAGGCTGATCGGATCGTCACGATCCTCACCCGCCGTCACGGGAAGGTCCGTGCGGTGGCGAAGGGGGTGCGGCGCACCCGGTCGCGGTGGGGCGCCCGCCTCGAGCCGTTCAACCACGTCGACGTGCAGTGTTACACCGGCCGGTCGCTCGACATCGTCACGCAGGCCGAGACCGTCGACGCGTTCGGTGTGGGCCTGGTCGGCGACTACGCACGGTACACGGCGGGGTGTGCGGTGCTGGAGACCGCCGATCGGCTCGTCGCGGAGGAGGGCGAGCCTGCGCTGCGCGTGTACCTGCTGTTGGTGGGCGCGATCCGGGCGTTGTCGGGCCGCGAGCGGGACCCTTCGCTCGTGCTCGACGCGTTCTTCCTGCGCGCGATGACGCATGCGGGCTGGGCTATCGCCATCAACGACTGCGCGCGCTGCGCCGCGCCCGGCCCCCACTCGGCGTTCAACGTCGCCGCCGGGGGAGCGGTGTGCGCCCAGTGCCGTCCGCCGGGCTCGGTCACCCCGTCGCAGGAGACGTTCGTGCTGCTGGACGCCCTGTTGCACGGGGACTGGGACATCGCCGACGCCGCCGCGCTCGTCACCCGCCGCGACACCTCGGGCCTGGTCGCCGCGCACCTGCAGTGGCACCTGGAGCGCCAGTTGCGGTCACTGCCGCTGGTCGAGCGGCGGTCCTCCGTCCGGTAGCGCGGCTCAACGGGCGCCCGCTCCGCCTGCCTTCAGTTGCGTCAGCAGCACGAGGACGAGGCACAGCAGACAGAGGCCGATCAGCAGGAGCCGCCCCAACTGGGCGAAGAGCAGTGCGACCATCTCGCGGATCAGCTGGAGGAGCATCGTCGTGCCTGCCTCCATCGCCCCGATGACCATCGCCAGAGCGACGAGAACGATTCCCATCAAGACGATCGTCGTCATGGACGTGGGCGAGGGTGACTGTGCTTCGGTCAGGATGTCCGGCTTGGTCATGGCGTCTGCTCCGGCGGTGGTCGAGATCGGGCCAGGTGCTCCCAGTGGACGGCCGGACCTCTCCCAGCTTGCTGAAGTCAGGCCAAAGTTCAACCTTGCTGACAACATCAGTGAAGTCAGTCACAATGATGAAGTCGGTGAGGCTGCACGTCAAGGTTCCGGTGTAACGATCGCGACCCGCCGTCGTTGTAGTTGTTGACGTGCTCGGCTTTCGTGGGATCCTGCGTTCACTGGATCTTCGCTGAAGTCCCTGAACCAGGTGTTAGGGAGGTGTCAGTGTCATCACCCAGCCCGTTGTCCGGCCGGCTCCGCGACCTCCGCACGACCAGCTTCGGGACTCCTGTCATCCAGAAGGTGTTGGCCACCGCGCTGCGGGTGAGTCCGCCGACGATCTCCTCCTGGGAGAACGGCACGGCCGTTCCACTGCAGGATCGCCTCGAGGAGCTTGCCCGGTTCTTCGCGACACCGCGCTCGATGACCGAGGAGCGACTGCTCGCCGTCGCCGATCTGACGCCTGAGGAGAACGTGCAGCGGGAGCGGCTGCTCGCCGAACTGCTCGCGCTGCGACCACAGGACTTTGCGGACCCAGGAGGCCGACCGGCTTTAGGCGAGCCCGACTTCTGGCACTTCCCCGACGGCGGCCCGGTCCGCATCGTGTGTGGGCAACGGGACGACCCTCCGCCTGAGGCCAGCGGCAACCATCCCAACTACATGGCGCTGGCCTCCTACGCCGACCTCGACTCGTTGGTGGAGCTGTTCGGCCATCTGCGTTCCCGCAACCCCGGCGCCGACGTCCGCTTCCTGCGTCCTGAGCTATTGCGCGACGATGACCTGCACGCCCATCTGGTGTTCCTGGGCAACATGGCCACGCTCCAGGCGCGCATAAAGGACTGGTGGTCCGGACTCCCCGTGACCCAGGTCCGGGTCCCCGAGATCAAGGACGGCGAGGTGTTCGAGGTCCGCGACGCGGAGGGGCACGTCAACCGCTACGGGCCGGTGCTGTCCGGTGATCCCGCGACGGTTGTCGAGGACGTCGGCTTCCTCGCCAGGATGCCCAGTCCGAACGATCCCGACCGCACGCTGACCATCTGCAGCGGAGTCTTCACCCGTGGCGTCTTCGGAGCGGTGCGCTGCCTGACCGATCAGGGCGTCACCCGGGCCAACCACGCCTACCTCAGGTCGCGGTTCGACGGCGCTTCCACGTTCGGGGTGCTGATGCGCGTCCTCGTCGGACAACGACTGCTCGCCACCCCGCGCCTGGATGACGAGCGCGCCCGCCTCTTCGAGTTCCCGTGACCGCACCCCACCGGCAGTCCCACAGCGAGCTTCTGAAACCTGTCGGCGGCGGTCGTTTTCGCGACCTCGACGCCGTGATCGTGCCTGCGGGCCGAAGCGCCCCGCACCTGGCCCACGCGAGTGCCCTCGCGGCGAAGGCGGGCAGCGCGCTGCTCGTCTTGTGCGACCGGCAGGTGCAGGCCGCCGAGGTGGGCGCGGTGGCCGATGCGGAAGGCGCATGGCGCTGGCACGCCGTCGACGTGCCGCCCGAGCCGACAACTCCGCTCCTCACGTTCCCGCCGTCGCCCCCGGGTCTGCCCGAGCTGGGTGGCCGTGTCTCGCTCAGCCACAAGCGCAACCTCGGCTTGTTGGTCGCGCGCATGGTCGGCTGGCGCACCGTGCTGTTCCTCGACGACGACATCAGCGGCCTTGACGCTTCGGACGTTTACTCCGCGACGGCCGGGCTTGAGACAGCCGCCGCTGTGGGCTTCGCGGTGCAGCAGTGGCCCGACAACTCCGTCGTCTGCCATGCGAATCGAATCAGCGGTGCGGCACAGGATGTCTTCGTCGGGGGGGCGGCGTTGCTGGTCGACACCGGATCGGAGCACCTCGGCCACTTTCCGACGATCTACAACGAGGACTGGCTGTTCCTCTACGACGCTCTTGTGCGCGGTCAGGTTCAGCGTGCGGCCAACCCGGTTCGCCAACTGGCGTACGACCCGTTCAAAGATCTCCTGCGGGGAAGATCGGAAGAGTTCGGGGAGATCATCGCGGAAGGACTTCTTCACTGGGTCCACAGGCCGGATCACGCGCAACCGCCCCTCCACGAGGGCTACTGGCGCGAGTTCCTCGGGCGACGCCGGGAGTTCATCGACGGGATCGTGCGCCGGTTGGAGACGGGGCCGCCGACCCCTCGCCGACGGACCGCGCGCAACGCCGTCCGCGCCGCCGAGCGCCAGCACGAGCAGATCACCGCGGCAGCCTGTGTGCGGTTCTTCCACCACTGGCGCCGTGAACGGCGGATCTGGCTGGAGCGGCTGAGCTCGGTCCAGCCCGCACCCAACGTCGACGAGGCGCTGCGCAGGGTCGGCCTCAAGGCCGTCCGGCCGACGCCGAGCCGCCTGCGTCGCGCGGGCGGGGAGCCCGGCCGGGCTCCGATCGCGGTGATGAAGTACGCGTCGCCGGGGTCGGACATGTTCGCCTTGGTCGTGCCGGGCTTCCTCGACAGCGGCAGCGGCGTCGGCGCGTCGACGTTGGCCAAAGCGATCCACGCCAGCGGCCGCACCGCCATCACGTTCGACCCCCGTGGAACATGGCGGAGCCCGGGGCCGGTCGCACACCTGGCACCCACCGTCCAGGTGCGGGGCACGCTCGACGTCGTGCGGTCCCAGCGTCGACACGGCCGGGTCGCCCTCATCGGGCACAGCCTCGGCGCTTACGTTGCGTGCCTGGCCGCTGCGCAGGAGGAGCGGGTCACCGACATCGTCGCGATCATGCCGCCGCGCTGCTTCGTCTGGCCGCGGGATTATGACCCCGGTCGGGACACGTGGCGAGGTGCTCGGCAGTTCGCGGTGCCCTACGGAAGTTCGACGTGGCAGTTTCGCGTGCCGCGCTCCGTCGTCGACGACGCCCTCACCCATGATCTGCCCGCGGTGCTGTCCGGCTTTGACGAACGCGTGCGCATCCTGTTCGTCGCCGGTACGCAGGACGAGACCATTCCCGCCAGGGAAGTTCGACGCCTCTACGACGAGTGCGGTACGCCGCACAAGCAGTGGTCGCTCCTGCCGGTCGGGCACGACTACCGCGATCGGCCCGACCATCGCAAACTCGTCAACGACACCGTCCTGCAGTGGCTGTCCGAGGAGCCCGCCGTAGGGTGGCGCGGTGCCCCGGATCGAGCCGCCTCCCCCGCATCCCAGCGGGGTCCGGCCGCCCGCCATACCGCGTGAGCTGGTGCCCCGCCACATCGCTCTGGTGATGGACGGGAACGGGCGGTGGGCCAACGCGCGCGGGCTGCCGCGGATCGAGGGCCACCGGCGGGGCGAGGCGTCGCTGATGGACGTCGCGTGGGGATGTCTGGAGGTCGGCGTCCGCTGGCTGTCGGCCTACGCGTTCTCCACCGAGAACTGGAAGCGCAGCCCCGACGAGGTGCGCTTCCTCATGGGCTTCAACCGCGACGTGATCCGCCGCAGGGTCGACGAGCTGCACGCGCGGGGGGTGCGGGTGCGGTGGGCCGGGCGGCGTCCGCGGCTGTGGCGCTCGGTGATCAGGGAGTTGGAGATCGCCGAGGAGAAGACCCGCGACAACGACCTGTTGACGCTCACCATGTGCGTCAACTACGGCGGGCGGGCGGAGATCGCCGACTCGGTGCGCGAGATCGCGAGGTTGGTCGCGGCCGGGAAGCTCAAGCCTGACAAGATCGACGAGCGGACGATCGCGCGGCACCTCGACGAGCCCGAGATGCCCGACGTGGACCTGTTCGTTCGCAGCTCAGGGGAGCAGCGCACGTCCAACTTCCTGCTCTGGCAGTCGGCGTACGCGGAGATGGTCTTCCTCGACACGCTGTTCCCCGACTTCGACCGGCGCCACATCTGGGAGGCGATCGAGATCTACGCGCGACGGGACCGGCGGTTCGGTGCGGCGATGGACAACCCGGACGCGGCATCGTGACCGCCGACGTGTACTTCTCCGCGGAGGCGGCGCTATGAAAGAAACGCTCGACACGGCCAGGATCGCGCTGGAGCGCTACGTGGAGGTCGAGGCAGGCGACGACGGATCGATGACCTTCCGTCACGGTGACGTCCCCTGCGCGTTGCTGGGCTTGGAGCTCGCTGAGGGCTTGCCCGTGCTCAGCCTCACCTGCGTCGTGGCCTGGGACCTGCCCCGCGACCAGGACGTGCCGGCCAGGGTCGGGCTGCGGGCGGGTGAAGGCCTGTTCGGGACGTTGGGGGTGACGGAGGGCGAGCGCGGCTGGGACGTCACGCTGCGCTACGCCTTTCCGGCGGTGGGCCTGAGCGAGTCCGCGCTCGGCACGCTGCTGATGCTGGTCGTGAGCAACGCGTCGGCGGTGCGCACGGAGCTGGTGTAGGCGACCGCGCAGATCGTGCGGCGTCCGCGCAGAGCGTCGAACCGTTGCGAGGACGCCGGAAGGTCTGCGGAGTCAGGCCGAGAGGTGGACGACCGGCAGCGTCGACAGGTCCGCTGCCTTGAGCTTGCCTGCCGCGCCGAGCACGTCGTTCTGCGCCTTCTGCATCCTCGCGTCCAGTAGACCCGACAGCGCGTAGGCGACCCGGCCCAGCAGGCGCACCGTGGTGTCGTCCACGAGCGGCCGCGGGGTGGACACGATCGCGACCCCGGTCGGCTTGCCGTCGTTCGACTGCGCCACGCCGACGGTGAAGGACTCACGCGGGTTGAGGTGCCGCGAGGCGTAGTGGTCCCGCAGCTTCTTGATCATGTTGTGGAAGTCGGTGACGTCGCCGTCGAGCTCCAGTGACTTCAGGTCGTCTTCGGAGAGCACGGCCTGGCGCCCTGAGAAGCAGCGCACGTAGCCGACCAGTGCCCCGGTCCAGAGCGCCTCGACGAACGCCATGTCGGGCTCCGGCGGCGCCAGCGCGGTGACCAGGTGCTCGCAGCAGCGCAACACGTATTGGAGGTCCTCGAAGACGGCTGCCTGGCCGGCGAGCACGCCTGCTTCCGGGCCGTCGAACCTGCGTACCGTGCTAGGGGCCGTCGCGGTCATCTCGGGGAGGCTAGTAGCCGGTGCTCGCCTCTGACGTGTCGATCTGAGACGTTCTGCACTCGCTGCACAGCCCGAAGATCTCGACCGTGTGGGAGAGGTCGGAAAAGCCGTGCCGTTCGGCGACGCGCTGCGCCCACGTCTCCACGGCCGGTCCCTCGATCTCGACGGCCGTGCCGCATCGGCGACAGACCAGGTGGTGGTGGTGCTGGGCGCTGGCGCAGCGGCGGTAGACGGCCTCGCCGGAGGCGGTGCGGAGCACGTCCACCTCGCCGCCGTCGGCCAACGCCTGCAGGGTGCGGTAGACGGTGGTGAGCCCGATCCCGTCGCCGCACCGGCGCAGCTCCTCGTGGATCTCCTGCGCGGACCGGAAGTCGGCGAGCCGGTCGAGCAGAGCCGAGACGGCGGCGCGTTGGCGGGTGGAGCGCAGCGCGCGCGTCACCGCGACTCCTCGGCGTGCGCCACGGCGTCGACGACGATGTGCGCGAGGTGGTCGTCGACCAGCGAGTACAGCACCTCGCGCCCCTGCCGCTCGCCGCGCACGACGCCCGCCGTCTTCAGGATGCGCAGGTGCTGGCTGATCAGCGGCTGCGCAACGCCCAGCGCGTCGACCAGGTCATGTACGCAGTGGCTGCCCTCCAGCAACTGCAGAACGATGGCGATGCGCACCGGCGCGGCGATGGCGCGCAGAAGGTCGCCTGCCGCAGCGAGCGTGCGCGGTGTGCGGACGGCCTCCTGAACCTGCTCGACAGCGACAGTGGACATGACTGTCATCTTACGGTCGTGGCATCCTCGCGGGGTGCAGCTCGTGTGCCGGTTCCGCCCCACTGATCCCGGCGCGTTCCGCGAGCGGGCCGTCCGCGCGCTGAGCCTCCTCACCGCCGCGCCCGGATGTCTCGGTGGCGAGCTGGGCCGAGCGGTGGACGAGCCCGGCGAATGGGTGCTCACGGTCCGCTTCACCGCCGTGAACGCGTATCGGCGTGCGCTGTCGCCGTTCGACGTCCGGGAGCACGTCGTGCCCTTGTTGTCCGAGGCCGAGCCTGCGCCGTCGACGTTCGAAACGCTGGTCACAGCCGTGGCGGGGACGACGAGAGCGCACGCCAGCCTGCTCACGGACGGGTGACGGCGTCCGTTAGGGTCCGCCTCCATGTCCACAGCTCTGATCACAGGCGGCAACGTCGGCCTCGGTTCCGCCTTTGCGCGTCGGCTCGCCGCCGACGGCCATGACCTCGTCCTCGTTGCGCGGGACAAGGACAAGCTGGACGACATGGCGGAGCAGTTGCGGACGGCGCACGGTGTGCACGTCGAGACGCTGGCCGCCGACCTGTCCGTGTCGGCGGAGCGCGCGCTCGTGGAGCAGCGGCTCGCCGACGCATCCGCGCCGGTGGACATGCTCGTCAACAACGCGGGCATCATGCTGAAGGAGCTGTTCGACGAGGCGTCGTTCGACGCGCTGCAGGAGGAGCACGACGTCAACGTGACGTCGGTGCTGCGCCTCACCCGGGCCGCGCTGCCGGGGATGATCGAGCGCGGTCGGGGCTCCGTCATCAACGTTGCGAGCTTCGCCGGGTACCTCAGCCCCGCCGGTTGGGCCTACGCCGCGGGCAAGGCGTGGGTGCTCAGCTTCACCGACAACATCGCCGCATCGCTGCAGGGCACCGGGGTGCGCGCGATCGCGCTCGCCCTCGGCACCGTCCGTACCGCCAACCACGAGCACAACTCGCGGATGTTGTTGGATCCCGACGCCGTCGTCGACCGCTGTTTGGCCGACCTGGCTCGCGGCCGCCAGCTGAGCGTGCCGGGGGCCGCCTACCGGACGGTGGTCGAAACGCTGGAGCTGCCGCGCCGCGGGCTGCGCGGGCTGTCGCGGCTGGCCCGGCGCAACCGGGAACGCGGCGTGGTCCGCGGCGATGCGAAGGCGACGATCGCGCTGCGCTGACCGCTGCCTGCCGTCCTCGCCGAGTCCGGGTGCGCCCCGCAGGCCCCCGGACTCCGCCGAAGTGTCAGCGCAGGTGCGAGGAGCGCAGTGCTGCCGCGATCTCGGCTGCCCGCCAGGCCCGGTAGGCTTGCCACTCCGCCTTTCCCTTCGTCGTGGAGTGTCGTCCGTGGCCAGCAAAGCCTCTTCCGCCAAGATCGAGACCATCGTCGCGCTGGCCAAGCGCCGGGGATTCGTCTTCGCGTCGGGCGAAATCTACGGCGGCACCCGGTCGGCATGGGACTACGGGCCCCTGGGCGTCGAGCTCAAGGAGAACATCAAGCGGCAGTG
The DNA here is from genome assembly GCA_036401495.1 of Pseudonocardia sp. Classification (GTDB taxonomy): domain Bacteria; phylum Actinomycetota; class Actinomycetes; order Mycobacteriales; family Pseudonocardiaceae; genus Pseudonocardia. The sequence continues at coordinate 29,341 of DASWUV010000098.1, forward strand.
GTGGAAGACGATGGTCACCGGCCGCGAGGACGTCGTCGGCCTCGACTCTTCGGTGATCCTCCCGCGGCAGGTGTGGGAGGCGTCCGGCCACCTCAACGCCTTCCACGACCCGCTGGTGGAATGCACCAACTGCCACCGGCGCTTCCGTGCCGACCAGTTGGCCGAGGAGTACACCGAGCGCACCGGCAAGCCCACTGCCGAGGATGACCTGACCGACATCCCGTGCCCAAACTGCGGCACCCGCGGCCAGTACACCCAGCCGCGCGACTTCAACATGATGCTCAAGACCTACCTCGGCCCCGTCGAGTCCGAGGAGGGCCTGCGCTATCTCCGGCCCGAGACGGCGCAGGGCATCTTCATCAACTTCCTCAACGTGCAGACGACGTCGCGCCGCAAGCCCCCGTTCGGCATCGGCCAGGTGGGCAAGAGCTTCCGCAACGAGATCACGCCCGGAAACTTCATCTTCCGCACGCGCGAGTTCGAGCAGATGGAAATGGAGTACTTCGTCGAGCCGGGCACCGACGAGGAGCTGCATCAGTACTGGATCGACGAGCGCACGAAGTGGTACGTGGACCTCGGTATCGCGGCGGAGAACCTGCGCCAGTACGAGCACCCGAAAGAAAAGCTGTCCCACTACTCAAAGCGCACGGTCGACATCGAATACCGCTTCCAGTTCACCGGCCAGGAATGGGGTGAATTGGAAGGTATCGCGAACCGCACCGATTTCGACCTCACGACGCACTCCAACCACTCCGGCGTCGACCTCTCGTTCTACGACCAGGCGACGGAGTCGCGGTACCGGCCTTACGTGATCGAGCCCGCGGCGGGCGTGGGGCGCTCGATGATGGCGTTCCTGTTGGAGGCCTACACCGTCGACCAGGCGCCCAATGCCAAGGGCGGGGTGGACGAGCGCGTTTCGCTCAAGCTCGACCGGCGGCTGGCGCCCGTGAAGGCCGCGGTTCTGCCGCTTTCGCGCAACGCCGACCTTTCGCCGAAGGCCCGCGATCTCGCCGCCGCACTGCGTAAGCACTGGAACGTCGAGTTCGACGACGCGGGGGCGATCGGCCGCCGCTACCGCCGTCAGGACGAGATCGGCACGCCGTTCTGCCTGACCGTCGACTTCGACACCCTCAACGACCAGGCCGTCACGATCCGCGAGCGCGACTCGATGACGCAGGAGCGCGTGGCGCTCGACCAGGTCGAGTCGTATCTCGGGGCCCGGCTGATCGGCTGCTGAGGGGGGAGCGCGGGCGGGGTTGGCCCGGCGCCCGGCCCGCCCGCTACCCCGTGCGCGGATAGCGTTGCTCTAACAACGTTATTCGCGCACGACCTCGTCCGGCTCCGTCACCCACGCCGAGAAGACGGGCAGCCCCGACCACGGACTCGGCTCGCGTGACGTGGCGGTCGCGACGACGGCGTAGGGCCGGTCGAACCGCAGCAGGGCGTCGCGCCTGCGGCCCCGCTTGGGCGGTCGGAAGCTCATCCGGGCCGCCACCGCGGTGACCGCCGCGGCTTCGAACCCGGTCCGGTGGTAGCGGGCCGTCGCGGCCTGGACAGCCTCCCATTCGGGGGCGTCGAAAAGCCGACCGAGCACGGCGGCGGCGTCGGCGAAGCCCAGGGACGGTGCGTTCAGGTTGTGCTCCGACGTCGCCGACCACGCGGGCAGCACCGCCGCCACCCGCTCCGTCCTGTCCTCACCGGTCGACTCGGTGACCGTCCACGCGGTTCCGTCGCCGAGCGCGAGATCGAACAGCGAGTAGCGGTCGACGCGCCCGCGGGCGATGTCGTGCGCGGCGCCGAGCACATCGCACGGCGACGCCTCGGGCGCCGCGATCACCGACGTCACGGTGAGTCCATCGGCGTGCGCGCGGTGCAGAGCGACGTCGCCCACTTCGGGGTGCCGGGCGATGGCGCACTCGTGGCCGCGCTCCGGCGTCCGCAGCACCGAGCGGACGCGGTCGCGCCAGGCGGAGCGGAACACCTCGGAGCTCGTCGTGTCGAAAGCGGGCGACCAACTGATCCGGGTGGCCAGCGCGCTGGCCAGCACGCACAGCCAACCCCCTCCCGTGTCGATCGGAAACCGGTCGATCAGTCCATAGGTGTGCTCGCGAGCCCACGCGTCGGCCTCGGCCTGGCTGGGGACGGGACCCTTCGCGACCGCGGCGGGCAGGCCTGCCAACCAGTCCGCGGCCGGACTCGACGGCCCCGGCGCGGTCGCCCACGCCGCGGCCGCCGCCGCCACGGCCGGGTGCGGATTGTCGAGGAGCTCCCGCGCGAACACGGCCGCGTCGACGGTGGGCATCCCGAGCACCGCGCCCAGCCGGTCGGCTTCCGGCCCCCGCGCCGCGCCGCCCGCCAACGCCAGCACGAGCCAGGCGCCCAGCGGCGACGCGATGTGGTGGGCCTCGCCGATCGCGGCGTGCAGCCGCTGGGCGTAGCCGCCCACGGCTTCGGGCAGCAGCTCACGGGTGGCAGCGGTCATGGGCCCCAGTGTTGCGCTCCCCGACGATCGCGCAAACTTGTCGGACCCGGTCGATAGTCTTGTGGTGTGGCTGAGGACGACCTGCGAGGGCTCGGTACGGCACTGCGCGCGTTTGCGCCCGAAGGGGTGGGGGTCGTGCGGGTGCTGGACCGGCACGGCTTCGGCACCGTCGAGAGTGGTCAGCTGATTGCGGGCACAGCGGCCGGGACGGTCGCCGGAGTGCTCTACCGCGGCGCGCTCGACGCGGTCGCCGTCCCGCTCGCCGCCGCGGCCGTCAGCGCGCCGCAGACCCGCAACGCGCACGTCGACGAGCCCGACGCGGTGGCTGCGGGCCTGGCCTGCGCCGGAGGCGCCACGCTGCTCGGCCATCCGTTGGCGTCGACGTGCGCGCAAGCGCTGGGTGCCGCGCTCGAGCGCGGCACGCCCGCTGCGCTCGTCTCCACCCCCGACGGGGCTGCCGCGCTCGTGCTCACCGGGCCCGATCTGGCCGACGCGACGGGCGGGCTCGGCTCCGGTGCCCTCGACGCGTCCGCCGCCGACGCCGCCCGCACGCTGCTGCGCCGCGGCGCCACCGTCACCGAGCGCACCGACGAGTTCCTGCTGGATCTGTGGGTGCCCGTGCCGTCCGTGCTGATCGTCGGGTCCGGCTCGATCGGGGTCGCCTTGGCCGAGCAGGCCGCGCTGCTGGGCTGGACGTCGCGGGCCGAGGGCGGTCTCGACGAGACCGTGGCCGCGGTTGAGGCGTTCACCGAAGCCGACGTCCTCGTATTGCTCGACCACGCACCGGCCTTCGACGCGGCGCTGATCGCGGGCCTGCGGGGCGGCCGCGGTTTCATCGGCGCGCTGGGCTCACGGCGCACGCAGGCCGCACGACGGGAGCGGCTCCTGGCGGCGGGCCTTCGCGAGGCGGAGCTGTCCCGGCTGTACGCGCCCGTCGGACTCGACCTCGGCGCCCGCACCGCGGCCGAGACGGCGGTGTCCATCGTCGCGCAGGTCATCGCGGTGCGCGGCGGGCGGGCGGGAGCCGCGCTCAGCGAGGCTCCGGGCCGGATCGGCGGCTGAGCGTGCGAGCGCGCACCGAGCGCAGCGAAGGGTCGGCACGCGCGCCCGTGAAGCCGCCGCGGCGCGGGCGCTGGCTCGTGCGGCTCGTGCTCGGCGGATTGCTCATCGGTGTGTTCGTCGTCGGCGCCACGGCGTTCCGGGTCTGGGAGGTCGCGCGGGTGGACGACCGGCAACCGGCCGACGCCGTGGTCGTGCTCGGCGCCGCGCAGTACGACGGCCAGCCCAGCTCGATCTTCGCGGCCCGGCTCCGCCACGCGGCCGCGCTCTACGACGACAAGCTCGCTCCGCGCATCGTCACCACGGGCGGCGGCCGCCCCGGCGACGTCTTCACCGAGGCCGAGGCGGGGCGCCGCTTCCTGATCAAGCTCGGGGTGCCCGCGTCCGCCGTGATCGCGGTGCCCGTGGGCACCGACACGCTCGGCAGCCTGCAGGCCGTCGCGGCGCAGGCCGAGCGCGACGGCTGGAGCAGCGCGTTGATCGTCTCCGACCCCTGGCACTCGCTGCGCGCTCGACAGATGGCGCGCGACAGCGGCCTCGCGGCGTGGACGTCGCCCACCCGCTCCGGCCCGGTCGTCCAGACCAGGGAGACGCAGGCCCGCTACATCGTCCGGGAGACGGGCGCGATGCTCTACTACCGGCTCACGAACGCGTCCGTGGACACCGAGACCTCAGGACTGGGGTGAGCGACAGCATCGACCGTCGCGACAGCATCGACCGTCGCGACCGCGCCGACCGCGCCGACCGCGCCGACCGCGCCGACAGCCTCGGCCGCTACGACGAGCACGCCCGCGAGCGTCTCATCGCCGAGCCCGCCAAGTACCCGGGTCGCCGCGACCGGCGCAGCCCGTTTTCCCGCGACCGCGCCCGCGTCCTGCACTCCGCCGCGCTGCGGCGCCTCGCGGGCAAGACGCAGGTCGTCGGGCCAGGGGAGGGCGCCGAGGTCAGCGG
>DASWUV010000099.1:0-18309 GCA_036401495.1 Pseudonocardia sp.
CACCGACCGGTCCATCGCCAACATCACACGGCCACCCACGATCCCCCCGGCACCGAGCCCGGCCCGCCGCGACACCCGTCCCGCCAGCAGCCCCGCACGCACCGCGAGCCCGGTCCACCAACCAGAACCTGCGGGAGGCCGTACTGCGCTCCCCCCAGACCCACCCGCCACCCCGAGTGCCGTGCGGTTAGCGCTGTGCATCACAAGTCCCGCAAAACAGCGACCGCGGGTCTGCCGCCCGGTCGCAGCGCTCCAGCGGCAGCCACGCCGAGTTGACACGGACGCCTCACCGGGCTGCCCGCGTCGCGGTTGCCGTCGCCGTCGCCGGGACCGACGAGACGACCGCAGTCGAACTGACTGGACGAGGCTGCGCGGCCGGGTGATCGTCGTCGCGGCGGCGGCGCGTTGTGAATGGCGCAGCAGGGGCGGGCCTGTTCGTGGTAGCTACTCGCGGCTGCGCGGGATGCGTCGGCGCGGCAGGCGCCAGCCGGAGCACCAGGGCGTCCTGGGCCGCATCTCCATCAGCAAGAACCTTCGTGCTCCGGGTGTCGACCCGCGGTTCAGCGGGGAGCGGCGTGGGCGACGGCGCGGCAGCCACCACCGGTCCCTGTGCGCGTGGCGCGCCGCCACCGGGCTTGCTGAGCGGTGACGCGGTGAAGCTGACGCCCAGCATCGCCAGATAAGTCAGACAAACGGCCGCCGCCAGGTAGCGCCCACGTACGACCATCCGCCGCCGCCGGTCACCACCGTTGACGAACACCGGCATGAACAGCACCCTCGTCGGGTGGCAAGCGTCGTCGGGAACCGCGGGGATCGGCCCAGTGGTGTCGGCGGTAGCGGGAGTCATAGCGGATCTTCCTACGGCCGTTCTGCGTCATTTTCCGGAGCGGGCTTCAGAACTCGACGGTAACCCCACGGGTTACCTGGAAGTATGCCGCCAGAATGGCAAACCCCGTAAGCGGTCCGTCGCCGTCGCTTATCGGCATACCCTGCGGCATGGTGCAGACTCGCCGCGTTCGCCTAGACAAATGGCCCGCTTGACTGAACAGTCTTGCGCTTCACCTGCCCATTGCCTTGCAACACCTTCCGTTTACCTACCAAGCGCTACGGTAATTAGTCTTCTTCCTGTGCTGTGGAACCAGTTCCGCGGGGGCACGATGTGTCGGGGCCGGCGCGCGCGGTGCCGCATCGCGGGTGGGCGTGACACAGCAGGCCGCGGGGCGTCAACCTGTGGAGGGTGGCGGCTGGGCGACAAGTTGGGTCGAAGCGTCGGCCAGCGGGGGTCGCGCGGCACGCCGCGGGGTGGCCGGCTGGCGGGCGGCCTGGGAGATGATCAACAGCAGCGCGACAAGGATGTAGTTGGCCAGCAGTGATGATCCGCCGTAGGACAGAAAGGGCGTGGTCAGACCGGTTTCGGGGATGAGGTTCGAGACGCCCCCGACGACGGTGAACACTTGCAGCGCTATCGTGACCGACAGCCCGGTGGCCAACAGCGTTCCGAACGGGTCACGGCAGGCCACCGCAGCCTTGAACCCGCGCATGATCAGCAGTAGGTAGAGGACCAGGACCGCGGACAGGCCGATCATCCCGAGTTCCTCACCGATGCCTGCGGCGATGAAGTCGGCGTTGGCCAGCGGTACCAGTTCCGGGCGGCCTGCGCCGAGACCGGTGCCGCCCAATCCGCCGGTACCGAGCCCGAACAGTGACTGCGACAGCTGATAGCCGCTGCCGAGGTAGTCGCCGCCGGGATCGAGCCACACCGCGACCCGGGTCTGCACGTGCGCGAACATGGCATAGGCCGCGACCGCTCCGGCGCTGAAGAACAGCAGCCCGACGATCACCCAGGAGACCCGCGCGGTCGCGGCGTAGATCATCGCCAGAACAACCCCGAACACCAGCAGCGACGCACCGAGCTCGCGTTCGAGGGTCAGTACTGCCAGCGACGACAGCCAGGCCACGATCAGCGGGGCCAGATCGCGCAGGCGCGGCAGGTCGGCGCCGAGGAATCGGCGGCCTGCGCTGCGGAACAGTTCCCGCTTGGTGACCAGGAACGCCGCCGCGAAAATGATGATCAGCAGCTTGGCGAACTCGCCGGGCTGGATCGAGAACGGGCCCAGCCGTACCCACAGCTTGGCACCGTTGATCTCGGAGATGCTCGCAGGCAGCAGGCCGGGCAATGCCAGCAGCACCAGCCCGGCCAACCCGGCCGTGTAGGCGTAGCGGGCCAGCCTGCGGTGGTCGGGGATCCGCCACAGCGTCGCCACCAGCAGTGCCACCGCGATCCCGGTCCAGGCCAGCTGCCGAGGCGCGGCCGCAGAAGGAAGGGGCGTGCCCAGTTCGACCGCGCGGGCCGCCGCGCCCAGATCCAGGCGATGGATCATGACCAACCCCAGGCCGTTGAGCAGCGCCACGACCGGCAAGATCAGCGGATCGGCCCAGGGCGTGAACCGGCGTACCGCCAGATGAGCGATCGTGAACAATCCCAGGTAGCCCACCCCGAGATAGACCAGATCCAGCGAGAGTCGCTGGTTCAACGTGGCATCGACCAACACCAACGCCACCGTCACCACGGCCGCAGCGAACACCAACAACGCCAGCTCGCGGCCGCGCTCCCGCAACCGCGGCCGGGGCGGGGACAGCGACGCACCGGTAGACATCATCTCGACGCTAGGCCCGACAACACCAACCCGCGGACAACCCGGGGACAGCCGGGCGTAAGCGGTCGGTCGGTCGCGAAGCGGTGCCCGGCGATCAATTGCCGATTCTGGACAAAGAATTCCTGCTCTTGAGCCATCTGGCCGGTACCTGAGGCCGTGCACTTCGCCCGCGTTCCAACTGCTCGCCTGCGTAGTCGAGGAAGCGCTGCCGCTCTTCTCGGGTGTCAGGGTTAACCGAGATCCAGGCAGACCACATCGCATCGCAAGGTTTTGGACGATCGGGTCGCCGCCGGACAGCCGCGTGCCACCATCGATGACATGCCAATGCCAGAGCGCCGCATCGCCGCATGGGTTTGCGCCGTCGCGCTCACCGCCGCGGCGGCCACGGCCTGCGCGGGTGAACCCGGTACCCCGCATCCCGACTCGGCCACCCCGGCGACCCCGGCCACGCCGCCACCTCCGAGCGGGCCGATAACGCTGTCGGGGTGGAAGCTCACCCTGCCCACCGCGGGCAAAAAGGGCGGTGCGGCCGCAATCGACCCCGCCGCGGCGACACCCCCCTGGCTCGTCGCCGACGCCGCAGGCGGAGTGACGCTGTGGGCACCCGTGGCGGGTAGCACCACCGCGCACTCCAGCCATACCCGCACCGAACTGGACAGCCACACCTCGTTCCAGGCAGGCGTCGGGCGGCATGTGCTCACCGCCACCGTCGCAGTCACCCAGCTGCCCCGGGAAAAGCCCGACGTCATCGTCGGTCAGATCCACGGCGCCGACGTGCTGAGCTCGATCCCGTTCGTCATGCTCCACGACCAGGGCGGCGCGATCATGGTCGTGGTCAAACAGAACCGGGCAGGCCCCGAGGGCGCCCAATACCCGCTGCTGGCCAACGTCCCCCTCGGCGTCCCCTTCCGGTTCACGATCAGCGACAACGGCGACGGTGGCCTCACCTTCACCGCCACCGTCGGCGGAAAGACGGTCACCGCGAACGCGCCGATACCCGCGGCATTCGCCAATGCCCCAGTCCGCTTCCAGGCCGGGGACTACCAGCAGGCGGACTCCAAGAGCGGAGGCGCTGCCCCGGGCGACGGCGCCCGGGTCACGTTCCACGAACTCACCACCGACTCCTGACCACGCCGCGCGGGAGCGGAGTCCGAGGCGGCCGCCGGTGAGGTTTACCGAGCCGTGGTGGCTGATCGGTCTGCTGCTGGTGGCCGCTCTGACTGGGGCATATCTGGCGCTGCTGCGCCGTCGGCGGCGCGACACGATGTTGTTCACCAACCTGGCGCTGCTCGAGCGGGTGGCCCGCCTGCGTCCGCGCTGGTATCGGCATGCGCCTGTGGCCGTGTCGCTGCTGGCGCTGGCGGTGTTGACGGTGGCGCTGGCCGGTCCTCAGACGCAGGCCAGGGTGCCCCGGAATCGAGCCGCGGTGATGCTGGTGATCGACGTGTCGCTGTCGATGAACTCCACCGACGTGGCTCCGACCCGGTTGGCCGCGGCGCAGGCTGCGGCGACCTGGTTCGCCGACCAGCTCACTCCCGGGATCAACCTGGGATTGGAGACGTTCGCAGGCACCGCGACCGTGTTGGTGTCGCCGACCACCGACCGGGGCCCGGTCAAGCAAGCCATCGCCGATCTGAAACTGGCCGACTACACCGCCACCGGTGAGGCGATCTTCGCCGCGATGCAGTCGATCACCACCTTCTCCAAGGTCCCCGCGGCCTCCTCGGAGGGTCCACCCCCTGCCCAGATCGTGCTGATGAGCGACGGCGGCCAGACTCTGCCCGACGGCCCCGGCGCGAAAGATCAGCCCCGGGGCGCGTTTACCGCGGCCCGGGCCGCGGGGGCGGCGAAGATCCCGGTATCGACGATCTCCTTCGGCACCCAGTACGGCACCGTCCAAGTCGACCCCGGGCGCGCGCCGGACCCGGTCCCGGTGGATAACGACGCCATGCACCAGATCGCGAACCTCTCCGGGGGTCAGTTCTTCACCGCCGCCACCGAGACACAACTTCGGCAGGTCTACGCCCGGCTCGGCGAGCAGATCGGCTACGAGACCAGGACGGTCGATGCCAGTCGACCATGGCTGACCGGGGGAACACTGCTGATGATGCTCGGGCTGGGCACCGGGATCGGGCTCGGCCGCCGCATCCCTTGATACCCGACCTCAAGCCGTCGCGCGGCCGAGATCCTCTAGAGCGCCTGCCCGGTAGAACCCGAGCGCCTTTTTGTCATACAGCGCCTCAAGCCCCTCCCGCGCTTTCGAGCAGTATCTGCCACTCGTGCTCGAAGAGCCGCGTCACCGCAGCCGCCGAGTACCTTTCATCAATGCGTATTCGGGCCGCCGCCCCCATGCGGCCCACCGTGTCCGGCGCTTGGATGAGAGAGTTGAGCGCCGAGCCGAGGCCCTCCCTGTCCTCGACGGACACGATCACGCCACAGCCCTCGAGCAGCTCCTTCACCTCACCGACCGCTGTCGCGACGACCGCGCAGCCGTGCGCCATCGACTCGAGCAGGAACATCGGGAGCGCTTCGTGGCGGGATGGCAGGACGGCGATCGACGCACGCGACAGCCACTCCTGGACCTCATCCCGCGGAATCGCGCCCAGCATCTTGATCGATGGGTGCGCCGCGTACGTTCTGAGTTCCCGCTCAACCGGGCCGGCCACGATCAAATTCCAGGCGGGATTCTCCTGGTGGACCAGAAGCCAGGCGGAGAGCAGGATGTCTGCTCCCTTACGGGTCCCGACCTCGCCTGCGAAGACGACCAGACGCTCCTTTGCGGTCATCCGGTCGGGCGTCGCCACGCCGTTGACCACCTTGACCACCCGGTCTCCGGCGCTCGCGGGCAGCGTGGCCCTTACGACATCCTCGGTTTCGCCAGTCAGCACGTAAACCTTGGCCGCCAACCGCAGCACAGCCCCCACCAGCTTCGGCCAACGGGCAGCGAAGATAGGGAAATCGCTCCCGTGCAGATGAACCGCGACGGGCAACCCGCCGAGGCGCGCGATGGCGACAAGAGCACCTTCCCGGACGAACGATCCGCCGCTCGACAAGTGCGCCACGACAGCATGGGGACGCTTCGAGAACCGAAAGCAGTGGATGCCCCAAGCACAGCGCAGCGACCTCACCGCGGCCCAGCGGTCTCCCCGACCGGTCGTCGAGGCCATCGCTCGGACCTGAACACCAACGAAGTTCCACGTCAGATACTCGTTAAGCACCTGAGCGATCCCACTTGGAAGCGGTCCAAACTCGCCGATGTGCACCACGACGGGGCGGCTGCGGTCCCGGTTGTCTTGGCCGACCGCCTGTCTCAGTCGCCTTGCGCTCTGGCTCCCGGCGATCCGATACCATAACTGCGTCGGACGGCGCGGCGAGGACCCTGACGAATTGACAGAATGGTTCCGCCGCCTACCTCGTTCCAACAGTGTCGACCACAAAGATGACAACTGTTTCCTCAACGTAAGGCGCTTAACGGGATACCATCCGCCGCCGACAATTTTTGACCCATGCAGGACACAACTTTGTACTGGTGTCGGAGGGCCAACCCGGCCTGCGCGACTACGGCGTCATCAGGGATCTTCGAGCGGGACGCGCCAGGCGCTACCCCCCTGATGGACCACCTCTCGGCGGCCGAGACTCTGACTCGATGCGGCCTTGCCGTTCGCCCACGACATACTAAACCAAGTGTTACGCAAGCGCTCCGCAGTGCTCGCCACGACATTACCGACACGCCCCCCAGCATGCATCAGGTATCGCTAACGTACGGCAAGAGGAGTGCGCGGTGCCTCCGGTTGTCCAGATACGAACTCTCCGTTTACGCACCACGCTCAATGTCCCGTAGCCCGTCGGCAGTGACGATCATGTGCCTGCTGGGGGCGGTCCTGGATCGATGAGGCCGGTGCGGCCTGCAATCCACGGCAAGGCGGTGGCGAGTGCGTCGCTGGCGATCGCCCACGAGTGCGCACCGGGCACCTCCCGCAGGGTTGTCCCCAGCCCGGCGGCTCGAGCGGCCGTCGCAAGGTGCTCGGCCTGTGGCCGGTACACGTCATCATTGCGGCCGACCACGAACACCCCCGCCGTGTCGGGATAGCGGGTCGTGCGCAGCTCGGTCCCCGGGTCGACTCTTCGGTAGGCCCCCATGTCGCCGCCGAACGCGGCACCGACGGTCGCGGCGAGATTGCCAAGGGTGGGCGCGCGCTGTCCCGAGACGTCCAAGAAGGTGCGATACACGTCGGGACGGCGCAGGGAAAGTTGCAACGCGCAGGTGCCCCCGAAGGAGAATCCGGCGATCGCGAGCTGGGCGATGTCGACATCCAGGAAGGTGCCTGCCCAGGCCGGGACATCGTCGGCGAGGTAGGTCTCCGCGGCGCCGAGTCGGGAGTCCAGACACAGGGTGTTGCCCAGCTCCGAGCCCGTGGCGTCGGGCACCACGACGACGGGCGCGAGCCCGTCGTGGGCCGCGGCGAAGGCGTCCATGATCGCGGCGAGCCTGCCTGCGAACACCCAGTCCTGCGGGCCGCCCGGCTGGCCCGCGATCAGGACCAGAACCGGCAGCCGGGGCCGCAGCGATCCGAGATAGGCGGGCGGCAGGTACAACCAGGCCTGCCTGGCCGGGAAGCGCGAGCGGCGACCGGGGATGGGGATGGTGGTGACTCGGCCCACCCTCGGCATGTCCGGCGGGTGGTGCCAGGAGTGCGACAGTGCCTGATGTGGCGAAGCGTCCACTAATCGGGAGCGGTGCATCAGGTCGGCCGGGACCACCTGCTCGGCGCCGGAGATCCCCAACGCTGCCGCGATGGTGGGCCGGTAGCCGTAATACGCGTTGACCTTCACCAGCGACATCAGCAGTACGGCCAAGGTCGCGAACACCGCCACCGCCCCACGTCGCCAGCCGTCGCGGCGCCGCATGCCCATCAGGCCGACGGCGGCGGCGGCAACCGCCATCCAGGCCAACACCCGCATGGGCAGTGGGTCGGGAAACGGGCTCAGCACCGCCACGGCCAGAGCGGCCGACCCGGCGACGAGCACCCCACCAACCATCGCCACCGGCACCTGTCGCGTCCACCATCGCCGCGGACGCCGCACCAGCAGATAGATCCCGGCCAGTACGCCGAGCGCCGACACCGTGGCAGGCACAGGGCCGGCAATCAACGGAGCGTTGAGCAGCGAGAGGGTCAACACGGGGGCAGCTGTCTCGAGTTGCGGACCGGCGTACAGAAGCCGCCCGACCCCGCCGACCGTGCGCCCGACGGGCCGCCCCGCAAGAATGCCGGGCTATGACCGCGCCCGCGGCCCGCAAGCCGCTCACGCTCGTCACGGTCGCCGTGCTCGCCGTCGCGGCTTGCGCAGGCCCTGCCGCCGACCAGGGATCGGTCGCGCCGCCGCCACCCGCAACGGCGGTTTCCCACCCGTCCGACGTCCGGTGGCCTGCGACGGGGGCCTTGTTCGACCGGCCGCCCGACCAGCTCGGCGAGCACTACTGCACCGCTTCGGTGATCCACACATCGACCGGCGACACCGTGATGACCGCCGCGCACTGCGTCGCCGAGGGCGACGGCACCCCGGCCCGCACCGGCATGTCGTTCGTCCCCGGCTACCACGACCACGCCGATCCGTTCGGGGTATGGACCGTCACCGCCGCAGCCGTCGACGACGCCTGGCGCGATCACGCCGACCCCGACCACGACATCGCGTTTCTCACCGTCGCCCGAGACGGCGCACCGCCGATCGAGCAGATCGTCGGCGGGTACCACCTCGTTCTCGACCCCGGGTCGTCCACGACCGTCGACGCCCTCGGCTACCCCGACTCCGCCGACGCACCCACCATTCGCTCCGGCGTCACCGCCCGCTTTTCCCCTACCCAACTCGAGCTCGACGCCCCCGGCCTCGCCGACGGGACAAGCGGTGGCCCGTGGCTGCGCATCGACCCCGCCGCAGGGAACACCGCCGACGTCATCGCGGTCACAGGTGGCTCTGACGAGGGCGGCATCGATCCCGACACCTCCTACGCCACCTATCTCGGCGACGCCGCGGCAGCGCTGTTCCACCAGGTGGGCGGCACCCCCTGACCGCCCACCCGACCCCTGCAGCGACTCACTCACCGGTCACTTCCGCAGCCTCGCTCGAATCCTGTGCGGGCCGGCCGCTGACTCTGGGCCGCCGCTCCCATGAGCAAGTTCGCGCCGACCGGCGGCATCGATAACCCGGCAGTTGGACGCTATCAACGAGCCAGTGTTCGCCAGCCCTGCAGCGGGTGAGGCGAGGGCAAACGCAGGCTGCCCCATCCGGTGACGCAGGGAACGTCCACGCGATGCGCACTGCCGTCGATGCCATGACGATCGGTCCTGACCTGATGTTCGGCAGCCCATAACCCCGCGCTAACCAGTCAAGGCGCCATCATCGACAGTGCGCACCGTCCCAGGAAGACAAGCAAGGGCGGCAGACCGCGCTACCGACAGGCGCAGGCAGCGACGACGTGAGGAGTCTGGAACCGGGTGACAGCACCGCACATCAGTGACGAACCGACCGTGCGGTTGGAGCGCGACGTCGACGGCCCCACCGTCACCCTCGACCCGGACGGCACAACCACCAGACCTCGCAGAGCCACGGCGACGTCCCGACGAGGGAGGCAGCGGCCGAGTCGGCGGTGGGCACGCGTGCTGGTCCTGTCCGTGGTGGTGCTCCTGGCAGGCAGCGGGTACGTCGTTGTGGACGCGCTGTCGACCCCCGGCGCGGACCCCGCAACGGCCAAGCTGGCGGAGTGGGGCCGCGACCATGGCCTGGGTCCGCTGGTGACCTGGCTGGAACAACAGCAGTACCAACATGATCAACCCGCCGTCGGCGGTGCTCCGGCAGGCGGCATCCCCGTCGCGGCCGGGACGCAACCGGCGACAGCGCCGTCGGCGATGCTGCCGCCGACTCCCCTGTCGCCTCTGCCCGACCAGACCCCGCTGGCCGGTGAGGGCGTCTGGCAGACCGTGCTCGCGGTTGCAGGCAGGCCCGCCGTGCAGGTCACCTCAGTGCGCCCGGACACCCAGCACACCTCCTTTGTGGTCGGGGTCTTGCGCATGGACCCCACCCTGATAAGCGGACAACTCCACCCGGGCACGCGTGATCCCGGTGGCAACTGGCACACCCCCAGCATGATCACCGGCAGCGCGCAGCACGGGCTGGCGGTGGCCTTCAACGGCGGATTCCGCCTCACCGACCCGAGCCACCCCGGCTACTACAGCGAAGGCCGCACCGCAGCCCCACTCCATGACGGCCAGGCCAGCCTGGTGCTGCGCACCGACGGAACCGCCGACGTCGGCACCTGGAACCAGGAAGTCCGTATGTCGCCCGCGGTGGCCAGCGTCCGGCAAAACCTACAGATGCTGGTCGACCACGGCCAGGTCAACCCCTCCTGCGCCACCGGCGGCACACAACAATGGGGCTCCACGATCGGCCAGGCCGCCTACATCCACCGCTCCGGCTTCGGCGTCACCGCCGCAGGCGTCGAGGTGTACGTCGGCGGGCCTGCCCTGTCGGTGTGCACCCTCGGCAACATCCTGCACGCCGCAGGGGTAGTTCGGGGCATGGAGCTCGACATCAATCCCAACTGGGTCACCGGCACCTACTTTCACCCGCGCCGCAGCGGGCCGCCGCTGGGCTTCGCGCTGTTCCCCACCGAACGGGTCGCGCCGCAGCACTACCTCGCAGCCCCCTCCAGCCGGGACTTCTACACCTGGACCACCCGCAAATAGGCGCCCGCCACACCACTGCCCGCTCACGAAGCAGGCCCAGCCGACCTTCCTGGCGGTCCGGGTGGATCGCGACGGTGGCACGCCACCATCAGGCAGTGACGGCACAGTCCCGGCAGGTCGGCCGTTGGCTATTGACGGGGACTTTCGATGAGTGTGGACAATTGGACCGAATGCTCGTAGAACGCCCGTACGCGCATGTGCGGCCCCCTTTGCCGTCCACCAGTTCCGGCGCTCCCACCCGGGTTCCCTTGCCATGCCCTTACCAATAGCTGGCCCGCCGAGCGCACAGCGTTTGTAGCCTCGACCACGCTGGCCTCGCTCCCCCATCGAGCCGCGATAACCAAAGAAGGGCCCCTGTCCATCCGGACATTCGAGGCGAATGCCGTGCGGCTTTGCCGCATGTCCGGATTGGCCCTTCTCGGCGAAAGGCGCATATGCAATCGACAGTTCCGCTTGACGTGCGCGCCCGGCAGGGCCCGGCGATGCTCCCGTCCGCCGTCTATCCGGGTCGCGCGGCGCCTGCACCGCGTACCTTGCTGGACACCCTCGAGTCCACTGCGGCCCGCTTCCCCGCGGCTCCCGCGATCGATGACGGCCGACAGGTGCTCGGCTACTCCGCTCTGCTCGTCGAGCTGCACGAGTTCGGTCGCCGTCTCGGGGCACACGGCATCGGTCGAGGCGACCGGATCGGCATTCGGGTCCCGTCGGGTACGGCGGAGCTCTACGTGGCGATTCTCGCGGTGTTGGCCGTCGGCGCGGCGTATGTGCCGGTTGACGTCGACGATCCCGACGAGCGGGCCGAGACCGTGTGGGCGGAAGCGGGGGTGTGCGCGGTCATCGAGGGCGGTCGCCGGATCGGTCTGCGTCCCGTCGCGCCGAGCGGCGCAGGTCCGCGGCGTCCCCGACCCTCGGATGACGCGTGGATCATCTTCACCTCGGGGTCGACCGGCCGACCGAAAGGTGTTGCCGTCACCCATCGCAGTGCGGCGGCCTTCGTCGACGCGGAGGCGCGGCTGTTCCTCCGCCACGCGCCGCTGCAGCCGGGGGATCGCGTGCTCGCGGGCCTCTCCGTCGCTTTTGACGCCTCGTGTGAGGAGATGTGGCTGGCCTGGCGCCACGGCGGATGCCTCGTGCCTGTCTCGAGATCAATGGTCAAGACCGGAGCGGACTTGGGCGCCTGGCTGGTGCAGCGGCGCATCTCGGTGGTGTCGACCGTGCCGACGCTTGCGGCGCTGTGGCCGCCCGAGGAGCTGCGCGGCATCCGCCTCCTCATCCTCGGCGGAGAGGCCTGCCCACCGGAGCTGGCGGTGCGGCTGGCGTCGATCTGTCCGGAGGTGTGGAACACCTACGGCCCTACCGAGACCACAGTCGTAGCCAGTGCCGCGCGACTGACCGTGGACGGCCCGGTCCGCATCGGACTCCCCCTCGACGGGTGGAGGCTCGCCGTCATCGACCCGCAGACCGGACAGCCCGTCGAGTGGGGCGACGCTGGTGAGCTGGTCATCGGCGGGGTCGGCACGGCGCGCTATCTCGACCGGGAGAAGGACGCGGAGAAGTTCCGCCCGCTGCCTGCACTGGGCTGGCCGCGGGCCTACCACAGCGGCGACATGGTGCGTGCCGATCCCGAGGGCCTGACCTACCTCGGGCGGGCCGACGCCCAGGTGAAGATCCGGGGCTACCGCATCGAGCCTGCCGAGATCGAATCGGCGCTGCTGCAGCTGCCCGGGATCGCCCAGGCCGTCGTGACGACGTATGAACCGCAACCCGGGCTGGTCGAGCTGGTGGCCTACTTCTGCCCGACCGCGGGCGTCGGAACCCTGGACCACCGACAGATCCACGCGCGGCTGCGCAGCGGCCTCCCTGCGCACATGGTGCCCGCCTACCTCGAGGAGCTGGCCGTCATCCCGACGACGACCAGCGGTAAGGCCGACCGCAAGAGCCTGCCCCCGCCGCAGCGCCGTCGGAGCCTCGCTGCCGGGCAGGCCCATGTGCGACCCACGACGGCCACCGAGGCCATCCTCGCCGCGGAGCTGGCCGCGGTGATCGGCCTCGACCAGGTCTCCGTCGACGCCCATTTCTTCGACGACCTGGGAGCCAACTCGCTGGTGCTGGCCCACTTCTGCGCCAGGGCCCGTGAGCGGTCAGAGGTGGCACCGCCTGCGATGAAGGACGTGTACCTGCACCCCACGATCCGCGCCCTCGCCGCAGCGCTTCCGCACGCCGCACCCGGCACCCCCGAGCCCGGGCCCGCGCCGGTGGTACGACGCGCAGGCACAGTGCCGTACGTCCTCTGTGGAGTGGCGCAGCTCGCGCTCCTGCTCGGCGCGATCTGGGTCAGTGCCCTCGTGGTCGACGTCGGGCTGCGGTGGGTGTGGCCTGCCACCGGGCTGCTCGACACCTACCTCCGCTCGGCCGCGTTCGTCGCCGCGACTTTCACGTTCTTCAGCGGCGTCCCCATCCTGGCGAAATGGGTGCTGGTCGGGCGCTGGAAACCGCGCGAGATCCCGCTGTGGAGCCTCGGGTACCTGCGGTTCTGGACGGTCAAGACGTTGATCCGAACCAACCCGATGGCGCTGTTCGCAGGCTCCCCGCTCTACGTGTTCTATCTGAGGGCGCTCGGCGCCCGGATCGGCCGCGGGGTCACGATTTTCTCGCAGACCGTGCCGGTCTGCACCGACCTGCTCACGATCGGCAGCGACACCGTCATCCGCAGCCGCACGTCGTTCTCCGGCTACCAGGCCCAGGCGGGCGTCATCCGGACCGGACCGGTCAGCCTGGGCCGCGACGTGCTCGTCGGCGAGGGGTCGGTACTCGACATCCAGACTGCGGTCGGCGATGGCGGCCAGCTCGGCCACTCCTCGTCGCTGCACCCCGGCCAGGTCGTGCCCGCAGGCAAGCGCTGGCACGGATCGCCTGCGCAGCCGACCCCGATCGACTACCGCGCCGTCGCTCCTGCCCACTGTGGCAGCGCCCGTCGGGCCGTGTTCGCCACCGTGCAGCTGCTCAACGTCCTCCTGCTCGCCCCGGCGCTGACCACCGTCGCGCTGCTCGCGCTCAGGCGGGTCTCCGCCGTCGCCGACTTCATCGGCCCCCGGCCGCTCGCCGCCATGACCGGCGCGTTCTTCCTACAACAACTCGCGGTGTCAACGGTGCTGTTCGTCGGGGCCATCGTGTTGGGCTCGGTTGTTGTGATCGCCGTACCGCGTGTCCTTCGTGTCGCGCTCGAGTCAGGCCGGGCGTATCCGCTCTACGGCATGCGCTATTGGGTCTACCGGCTCGTCACACGCCTCAGCAATACGCCCTTCTACATCAACCTCTTCGGTGACAGCTCCTACATCACCGGCTACCTGCGGATGCTCGGGTACCGGATCCCCCGATTCGGTCAGACCGGCTCCAACTTCGGCGCCGCGTTGAGACACGGCACTCCGTTTCTGTGCGCTGTCGGCGCCGACACCATGGTGTCCGACGGCGTCGCGTTGGTGAGCGCCGATTTCTCGAGCACATCTTTCCGCACATCACCTGCGACGATCGGCTCACACAGTTTCCTCGGCAATGCCATCACTTATCCCGCGGGCGGAAAGGTCGGCGACAACTGCCTGGTCGGCACGAAGACCCTGATCCCCATTCAGGGACCGGTCCGCAAGAACGTCGGGTTGCTGGGCTCGCCCAGTTTCGAGATTCCACGATCCGTGCAACGCGACAGCAGGCTCGACCTGTCGAGAGTGGAGTTTCGCCACCGCCTGCACGCGAAGAACCGGCACAACATCGCCACCATGATTATCTTCCTGCTGGCCCAGTGGCTACGCACCTACATCCTGTTGCTGATCACTATCGGCGCCGCCAACCTGGACGCTGCGATCGGCGGGCAGGCGATCGCAGGCGGCATCCTGCTCGCCGCCGTCTTCACCTTCGGGTACTCCGTGCTGATCGAGCGGCTCTCGACCGGTTTCCGAGCACTCCGCCCCCAACTCTGCTCCATCTACGAAAGCTACTTCTGGTGGCACGAGCGCTATTGGAAGCTCAGCACCCAACCCAGGATCCTGAACGGCACGCCGTTGAAGAACCTCGTCTGGCGACTGCTCGGCGTCCGCATCGGCAAGCGGCTCTTCGACGACGGCTGCGGCATCACCGAGAAGACCTTGGTCAGCATCGGCGACGACGTCATCCTCAGCGCGGGCAGCGTTCTGCAGGCCCACTCCATGGAGGACGGCATCTTCAAGGCCGACGACATCACGATCGGCCACGGCTGCACCGTGGGCACCGGCGCCTTCATCCACTACGGGGTGACGATCGGTGATCACGCCGTCATCGCCGCCGACGCGTTCCTGATGAAAGGCGAGCAGGTTGCGCCGAGCACCCTGTGGAGCGGCAACCCGGCCCGACCGACACGACCGACGTTTCCGCTTTTGGCGGCCTAATGTCCGACACTCGGCCCAGGCGGACGCGGTAGCGGTCCAAACCTGTGCGCCCAGCAATGCCCGCAGGCGGCGCGACCAGTACCCGGCATCGTCACCGCAGCGCGACGAGCATGAAGTCGCGCTGGTCGGGCACGAGGTAGCGGTCAGGGCTGCCGAAGATGAACCTGGCGTGCGGCCGTAGGGTCGAGGTCGTGGCACGGCTATTGGTGGTGGAGGACGACGAGACCATCGGGGACGCGTTGCGAACCAGCCTGCGAGCGCACGGCCACGAGGTCCAGTGGGAACGTAGCGGGCGCGGGGCGCTGAGCGTCTCATTCCCGGTCGACCTCGTACTGCTCGATCTCGGGCTGCCCGATCTGGACGGCGTCGAGGTGTGTCGACGCCTGCGTGCGGGCATGCCCGCCGCAGTGCTGGTGATCCTCACCGCCCGGACCGACGAGATGGACGTCGTCGTCGGGCTGGAGGCGGGCGCGGACGACTATCTGAGCAAGCCTGTCCGGCTCGCCGAGCTGCACGCCCGTCTCCGCGCCCATCTGCGACGCAACGCAGGCACCGGGGGCGGCGAGGACGTGCCGATCGGCGACCTGCTCGTCGACACCGACTCCCGCCGTGTCACGCTGGCCGGGCACGAGGTGGCCCTGCGCGCCAAGGAGTTCGACCTGCTCGCCCGCTTGGCCGCAGAGCCCGATCGGGCGATCAGCCGCGAAACTCTCATGGCCGACGTGTGGGACGAGAACTGGTTCGGCTCCACTAAGACCCTCGACGTCCACGTGGCTGCTGTGCGGCGCAAGCTCGCCGACGCGGCAGCAGGCACCGGCGCACAGGTGCCTGCGATCGTCACGCTGCGCGGCCACGGCTACCGCTTTGACACACCCGAGACCCAGCGGCAAGGTCAGTGATGAACAAACACGGTCACCGCGTTCGCGACGCCTAGGGCGGGGTCGGTACGCGTTGTCCCAGCGTGCGGTGAGCGTTCGGTTAACCGCGCCACCAGGTTGCGGGGCATGCACGATGGTCGCCCTGGAGACTGGTATCGGAGGGCCCATCTGGACTCGAGCGCGTTGCGAAGGGAAGTCTGATGCGTCGACGGATTACCCGCCTGACCGCCCTGGTGGCCTGCCTCGCGGTAGCGCTGTTCGCTGTCCCACTCGCCCTCGTAGCGTTCGCCTACCAGCTTGCCGACGAACGCGCCGAACTCGAACGAGCCGCCGATGTCGCCGCGATCACCGCCGCGGCGCAAGACGGGGCAGGCCGTCCGATCACTACCCTGGTCGGGACGGGCCGCGATTCGAACGCGCAGCTGGCGCTGTATGACGCGAATGGTCGCCGGATGTTGGGCGAGGGCCCGGCGTCCGCGGACAGGGTCGTGCGCGACGCAGCCACGAGCTCCGTCGAGACGACCGACTCGCTGCTCAGCGGCAGCACCGACGACGACCTGGTCGTCGCCATTCCGGTCACCGGTGGAAGCGCGCCGATGACCGTGCGCGCCGCCACCTCCCGATGGGAGGTCTACCGCCACGTCGCGATCATCGGCGCGGGCATGGTGGTCCTGGCGGTCTTGGCGCTGGCGATCGCCTGGATCGTCGCCGTCCGGGTCACGCGGCGACTGACCCGCCCCCTGGAGGAGCTGACGCGGGCGGCGCGGCGGCTCGGCGAAGGCGACTTCACCGCGCGCGGCCCGACCAGCGACATCCCGGAGATCGACGCCGTCGGTGTCTCCCTCGCCGAAACGGCCGACCGGCTCGGCCAGGTCCTCGCCCGCGAACGGGCGTTCTCCAGCGACGCCTCCCATCAACTGCGCACGCCACTGGCCGGACTGCGCCTCGGGCTGGAGTCGGCACTGGAGTGCGACGACGTCAACGCGCATATAGCGCTGCGCGACGCTCTCGCCGCCGCCGATCGGCTCCAGGTCACGATCGAGGACCTGCTCGCGCTGGCCCGCGACACCCATCAGGCCGCCGAACCGCTCGACCTCGACCGCCTGCTCACCGACGCCGAGGTGCAATGGTCACGCCCCTCCACCGACACCGACCGGCCGTTGATCATTCACCGCGACCGCGACGCTCCGCAAACCACCGCCTCCAGCGCCGCGGTGCACCAGATCGTGTCCGTACTGCTCGACAACGCCCGCGTCCACGGCCGCGGACGCGTCACGCTGCGGGTGCGCGACGCCCCCGGCGCATTGGCCATCGAGGTCTCGGACGAGGGTCGGGGCGTCACCACCCTCGATGCCGACCTGTTCCAGCGCCGTTCTGCAGAGGCCTCCGGTCACGGCATCGGTCTGGCGCTTGCCCGCAGTCTCGCCGAGGCGGAGGGTGGCAGGTTGTACCTGTCCCGGCCGACGCCCCCGACCTTCACGCTGCTGCTCCCCCTCCCCAACCCCGGCCGGTACCCAGAGCCAGACGCCGCCCTGGCCGGGGCTGGGACGCTCAGGGCGAGCTAATCGACCGGTCCGTGCGGGCCGGCGATGAGCGGCGCCGGGCGAAAACAGGCCGCCGATCGGGTGATCGGTGCCGATTGTCCGGCCTTGCGCCGTATCGTCATTTCACCTCGGGCCAGCATCGGAGCTGCCGGGCAGGCATCCCTGACAAGGGGGACGGGCCATGACGGTACAAACCGTTGAACAGCCCAGGCTTCCGGCACCGCGCCGTCGCCCGGTAATCGAGCTACGGGGTGTCTCCAAGATCTATGGCAGCGCGGACACGACCGTGCGGGCGGTAGACCATGTCGATCTC
This sequence comes from Pseudonocardia sp., assembly GCA_036401495.1. Lineage (GTDB taxonomy): Bacteria > Actinomycetota > Actinomycetes > Mycobacteriales > Pseudonocardiaceae > Pseudonocardia. The sequence continues at coordinate 17,553 of DASWUV010000099.1, forward strand.
GTCGTGGAGCGCGGTGACTACCTCGCGGTCATGGGAGCGTCCGGATCGGGAAAATCCACGCTGATGAACATCATCGGCTGTCTGGACACCCCCACCCAGGGTCGCTATCTGCTCGACGGCGTCGACACCCACCGGCTCGACGAGCGCCACCAGGCGCTCATCCGCAACCGCAAGATCGGGTTCATTTTCCAGTCCTTCAACCTGATCCCCCGCACCACCGCCATCAGCAACGTCGAACTGCCACTCGCCTATGCCGGAGTAAAGGCCGTCGAGCGGCGGCAACGCGCGCTCGCAGCGCTTGACCGGGTCGGGCTGGCCGACCGGGTCCACCACTTGCCCTCACAACTGTCGGGAGGCCAACAGCAACGCGTCGCGATCGCGCGGGCCATCGCCAACAACCCGGTGATGCTGCTGGCCGACGAACCGACGGGCGCCCTCGACAGCCGCAGCACCGCCGAGGTGCTGACATTGTTCGACGAGCTCAACGCGCACGGCCGCACCGTCGTGGTGATCACCCACGAAGAGGAGGTCGCGTGCCACGCCAAACGGGTCGTGCGAATGCTCGATGGCCGCATCCAGTCCGACCAGCGCGTGGCCGAGATCAACGCGGCACCTCCGAAACGTGCCCCGCGTAGCCAGGCCGTGGTCGCAGACGGCCCAGTGATCGAAGTAAGCGCATCAGCGGATACGCCCGCGACACCCGGCCTACGCGTTGGTAGTAGGTGACACGCTCGTACGGACCCTGATGGTCTGCTCC
>DASWUV010000100.1:0-12527 GCA_036401495.1 Pseudonocardia sp.
GGAGGTGGCGTCGGTGACCGTGACCGCGCCGTCGACCAGCCGGGACTGAGCGGCGGCCGAGAGGTGCAGCATCCGCGGCGGCGCACCGCCCAGCAGCACCGCGCCGTCGTCGAGCACGCGGGCCCTGCGCTCCAGGATGACGACCGTGCCTGCGGGGACGGACGTCGCGGACGGGCCGGTCACGCCCCGACAGTAGGCCGCGTCCCCGTCATCGGGTGTGCGGCCGGGAGCGCGGCACGACGCGCATGGCGCTGCCCGATATCAGCGCAGTGGAGAGGGCCCCGTGCTGCGGACGCTGAAGTCCGCGATCCGGCGGCCCCGCCCGCCGCATAGGGGAGACTGCTGAGGTGGACCAACCCGTTGTGCCCGAGTACGGCCGCCGGTCGCTGGCCGAGGTCTTGCCCGCGGCGGTCGCCGCGCTGGGCTACTCGCTCGTGTCCGCCGACACGGCGCCGTTGGTGCTGCCCTCGGCGCGGGCGGTGGCGGTGCTGCTGGTCGACGGGCTGGGGCACGAGCTGCTGCAGGCGCACGCCGACGACGCGCCGTTCCTGGCCGGGTTGGCCGACGCGGGTCCGCTGACGGTGGGGTTCCCGTCCACCACGGCCGTCAGCCTGACGTCGCTCGGCACCGGACTGCCGCCGGGAGCGCACGGGATCCTCGGCACCTCCGTGCGGGTCAACGGTGAGTTGCTCGATGCGCTCCACTGGCGATCTCATGTCCCGAACGGCGCGGACCTGCGCAAGCTCCTCGTCCCCGAGCAGGTGCAGCCCCATCCGACGGTGCTGGAGCAGGCGGAGGCGGCGGGCATCGGCGTGCACGTCGTCACCGCGCGGGCCGTGCGCGGGTCCGGCCTGACCAGGGCTGCGCTGCGCGGCGGGACGTTCCACGGCGTGGCCGCGCTGGGCGACCTCGCCGCCGAACTGATCACCGCGATGCGGCAGCCCGGGCCACAGCTCGTCTACGGCTACCACGCCGACCTGGACGCCATGGGGCACGGGTACGGCCCGGGATCGTTCCCATGGCGGCTGCAGCTGCGGCAGATCGACGCGCTGGCCGGGTTGATCGCCGAGGCGCTGCCGTCGGACGGGCTGCTGCTGGTGACGGCCGACCACGGCATGGTTACGGTCGACCGCACACTCGACGCGGACACCCATCCGGATCTGCAGCGCGACGTCGCCGCCGTGGGCGGGGACCCGCGGGCGCGGCACGTGTACGCCCGTCCGGGCGCGGCCGCCGACGTGCTCGCGACCTGGCAGGCGGTGCTCGGCGACGCGGCCTGGGTGGTGCCCGGGGAGGAGGCGGTGGCGGAGGGCTGGTTCGGCCCGCTCGGCCCGCACATCATCGACCGGGTCGGCGACGTCGTGATCGCCTCCCGCGGCTCCGCCGCCGTGATCCGCTCGGTGGCCGAGCCGGTGATCTCCCGCCTGCCGGGCCAGCACGGCTCCCTGTCGCGGGCGGAGCAGCTGGTCCCCCTGCTGCTCCACCAAACGTGAGTCGTGCAGTCGGGCACGGTGAGTGCGGCCAACCACCCGGGTGAGTCGTGCAGTCGGGTACGGCGAGTTCGGCGATTCGGCACGGCGCGGCCGACAGTCCTGCGCACCGGAACGAGCCCCGGGGGGTACAACCGCGAGTCGCTGTGTCCGACGGCTGGACTCAGCGTGCCCAGATGCTCGACTCGCCGGGCTCGATTGCCCGACTCACCGTGCCCACGTGCACGACTCACCGTCCCGAGGTGCACGACTCACCCGGCGGGTTTCCCCGACTCAGCGTGTCCAGGTGCACGACTCACCCGTCAGGTCAGGCGGCCGCGGTCGTCGGGGGCCCAGCGCGCCAGGCGGTAGCGCAGGTCGACGACCAGCCCGGCCAACAGGGCCTCGCCCTCCTCGGCCGTCGCGACGCGGGGATCGCCGAGCACGCCGTTCGGTGACGCCGCCTTGACGCCACCCGACGTCAGCGCGGGCATGAGCGCACGCAGGCCCGCCGTGTTGCCGACCTCCGCCGCCTCCATCCGGACCAGCGACGGGTCGAGCGCGAGCAGGATCGACGTCTCCGTGCGACCCGCGTGGGCGTCTCCGCCCGGGACGCCGCAGCCGAACCAGGCGACGTCGCGGCCCTCCTTGCGCAGTTGGGTGACCGCCTCGGGGACGGTCGGGAGGTTGCCCCCGTGGCCGTTGACGAACACCAGCCGCGACGCCCACGCCCCGCCCGACCGCCCCAACTCGACCAAAACCGCCCGCAGCGCCGCATGCCCGATCGAGAGCGTGCCCGGAAAGCCCTCGTGCTCGCCGGACGCGCCGTAGGCCAACGGCGGCGCGAGCAGCACGCCGGAACCCGCGGCCCGGCGGGCGACGGCGGCGGCGATGCGCGCGTCGGTGTCCAGCGGCAGGTGCGGGCCGTGCTGCTCCAGCGATCCGACGGGCAGGAGCACGGTTCGCGGCGCCGGGTCGTCCAGTTCGGTCCAGGTGCGCTCGCCCAGCCGCTCGCCCAACGTCATCGTCCCAGTCTCGTCGCCCCAGCCTCATCTGCGCGCCCCGACCGTGAGCGGAAAACGTCGCGGGAACAACGTTATCCGCGCACGGCCGCTAGGCCCGCGCGGACGCCGCGCCCAGCCGCGTGTCCGCCGAGCCCGCGACCAGCGGGCTCGGCTCGCAGGCCTTGTCGGGGCGCGTGCCCAGCGTCAGCGGGACCGGGCGGCGGCGGGAGTGGTCGACGTCCGAGCGCGGCACGGCCCGATCCGCCGCCCGCTCGGCCAACGCCTGCTCGCCGAACCCGCGGACGCACTCCGGGTCCGGCCCGTCGAGCGGCAGCCCCGTGAAGAACTTCGCCGCCATGCACCCGCCCTGGCACGAGTCGTAGTGCCCGCACGAGCGGCACGCGCCGCCGGTCTGCGGCTCCCGCAGCGACAGGAACAGCTCCGAGGACTGCCAGACCGTCGCGAACCCGCCTGCGGAGCGGACGTTGCCCGCCAAGAAGTTCTCGTGGATCGCGAACGGGCAGGCGTAAACGTCGCCGACCGGGTCGATCAGGCACACCACCCGCCCCGCGCCGCAGAGGTTCAGCCCCGGCAGCGCCTCGCCGTACGCGGAGAGGTGGAAGAACGAGTCACCGGTCAGCACCTTGTCGCCGTGGGCGACGAGCCAGTCGTACATCTGCCGCTGCTGCGCGGCGGTGGGGTGCAGCTCATCCCACACGTCCGCCCCGCGCCCGGACGGACGCAGCCGGGTGATCCGCAGCTGGGCGCCGAACTTGTCGGCGATCGCGGCGAACTCGTCGAGCTGGTCGACGTTCTGCCGCGTCATCACGACCGAGATCTTGGGCGCGGCGAAGCCTGCTTCGGCCAGGTTCTCCAGCGCGCGCGTCGCCATCGCGTACGACCCCGGCCCGCGCACCTCGTCGTTGACGGCGGCGGTGGCGCCGTCGAGGGAGATCTGCACGTCGACGTAGTCCGTGCGCGCCAGCTGCGCGGCCCGCTTCGGGTCCAGGCGCACGCCGTTGGTGGAGAACTTGACGCCGACCTGGTGGTCGACGGCGTAGTCGAGCAGTTCCCAGAAGTCCGGGCGCACGGTGGGCTCGCCGCCGCCGATGTTGACGTAGAACACCTGCATCCGCTGCAGCTCGTCGACGACGGCCTTGGCCTCGGCCGTCGAGAGCTCGCTCGGGTCCCGGCGACCCGACGACGAGAGGCAGTGCACGCACGCGAGGTTGCAGGCGTAGGTCAGCTCCCAGGTCAGGCAAATCGGGGCGGTGAGGCCGTACTGGAAGTGCTCGACCAGCTTCACGTGCGCTCCTCGATGGTTCCGCCCGCGGCCAGACCGGCCAACGCGCGCAGGTACGCGGGCCGCTGGGCCTCGTCGACGCCCGCGGCCACAAGCGCGGCGTGGACGTCGGGGTGCTCGGCCAGCCCCTTGACGGTCGCCAGCAGCTGGGGCGTCTTCAGGAACGAGAGCTTGCGGGTGCCGAAGTGATAGACCAGCGCGCCGAACGGCTCGGGTCGCAGCGCGACGCTCGGGCTGCAGCGGTAGGGCCGCCCAGGGTCGAACGTCGGTGGGTCGAACGCCGGGCCCGCGAGGGGCCCGACGCCCGGTTCGGTGCTAGTAGACACCGCACATGCCGTCGATGGAGACCTCCTCGACGAGGGTCTCCTCGACCACCGGCTCCTCGGACTCGTGCTCGTTCACCTGGCACTCCGATCTTCGCGGACGGATCAGCCGACGCTATCCGCGCCCCGTGCCGGTCACAAGCCGAAGCCCGAGCGCCGAGGCGGGCACAGTGGATCGGCGGGATCGTTAACGATCACCGCCGACTACTCGATCTCACCCGTGTGAGTGACGGCTGGATGATCCGCGCGACGGAGGGTGACACCTGATGGGCTGGACTCTGGTTGTCGACTTCGGCACCACCTCCACCTCGGCCGCGATCGTCGACGGGGTCGACGTCGAGCTGCTCGACATGGACGGCCTGAGCCAGATGCCGTCGGCCGTGCGCCGCGAGGACGACGGCGACCTCGTCGTCGGCGTGGATGCCGACCGCGCGGGATGGGCCCCCGAGACCGTCGACCGCACTCCCAAGCGCGCCGTCGGTGCGGTCGAGCACGTCCAGCTCGGGGGCGCGGCGGTCGACGTCGCCGACGCCGTGGCCGCCGTGCTGCGCGCGGTGCTCGAAGAGGCCACGCGCAGGCGGCACGACCCCCCGGACGACGCATTGCTCACCCATCCCGCGCGGTGGACGGAGGCGGAGCGCGCCGCGTTCGTCGACGCCGCGGCGCGGGCCGGGCTGCCCGACCCCCAGCTGGTGCCCGAACCGGTGGCCGCCGCCGCCCGCGAGCGGGATCTCGCGCCGGACGAGCTGCTGGCCGTCTACGACCTCGGCGGCACGTTCGCCGCCGCCGTGCTGCGCCGAACCCGGTACGGGTTCGAGCTGCTGGCGCACGGCGGCAGCGCCGACCTGGGCAGCGAGCATCTCGACGACCTGCTCGTGGCCTACGTCGGCAGGCACATCCAGCGGGTCCGACCGGACGTGTGGACGGAGCTCGTGGCGGGGGAGACCGAGACCTGGCGGCGACGGGCCACCGAGCTGCGCCGCGACGTGCGGAAAGCGAAGGAGGCGCTCTCCCACCACAAGCGCCACATCGTGCACGTCTCGGCCGCCGCCTGCGACGTGTCGATCACGCGGGAGGAGCTGGAGGCCGTGTTCCGCGAGTCGGTCACCCAGACCGCGCAGGACCTGGTGACGACCATCGCGCAGGCGGGCGCCACGCCGGAGCAGGTCACGCGCTACCGCCTGGTCGGCGGCGGGAGCCAGATCCCGCTCGTCGCCCGGCTGGTGGCCGAGGCCACCAGCGGCACGCCGAGCGCAGGCAGCGCACCGCAGAAGGCGGTCGTCCTCGGCGGGGCCCAAGTCGCCCTCTCTGCCCTGGCCGCGGCCACGACCACCCTCATCCCGATCATCACCGCGACCGAGCCCGACACCGGACCCCCCACGCCGATCGGCCACGACGGGGAGGCAGGCGACCGCGCGCCGAGCGCCGGTACGCGCCCCTCAGGCGGGGGTACCGCGGCGAAGCGGCCGTCGCGGACGTGGCGCAGACAGGGGGTGCTGCTGCCGGTCGGCGCGGCCGCGGCGGCCGTCGTCGTGGCCGCGGTGACCATGGTCGCGCTGCGTCAGGGGGCGCCGGAGCCGGTGGTCGACGCCGCCAGCGCGGCCACGGCCCGGCCGACGTCCGCACCGCCGACCAGCCCACCCGCCCCGGTGAACGACGTGGTGGCAGGCGCGCCCACCTCGGTGGCGACCGCCCCGCCCGTCACGCTCACGATCAACGGCCCGAGCCAGGTGGCGGTGGGCGACACCGGCCACTACACGGCCAGCTACAACCATCCCGAGCTCGTCGCGACCTGCCGCTGGACCAACACCGACGGCAAGGTGGTGCCGGGCTGCGGGTGGCTTCCCGTGTCGTTCGCCGACGCCGCGAGCTACACCCTCCGGTTCACGGTCGTGCAGACCAGCGGCGAGACGCGCACCGTGACCAAGACGATCACGGCAACCTAAGACACTGAACGCGTGGACGCGCCCCTGCTGCACATGACCAGCCCCGCCGAGTGGCGGGCGGCGCTCGCGGTCGGCGCGATCCATCCGACCGTGGCCGAGTTCGTGCACCTGTCCACCGCCGAGCAGGTCGCGCTTCCGGCCAACCGGCTCCACGCCGCTGAGCGCGACGTCTACCTGCTCGCCGTCGACCCGGGCCGGGTGGGCGTCCCGGTCGCGTGGGAGCCGGGAGTGCCCAGCGACCCGGCGTCGCTGCGCTTCCCGCACGCCTACGGGCCGGTGCCGACGGCCGCCGTGCTCGCGGTCCTCGCCTACCGCCCCGATCAGGACGGGGTCTTCGGCGCACCCAGGCTGCCGCCGTTGACCGAGGCGTCGCGGGCCGCCCTGGCCCTGCCGTCGATGCTGCGCCGCGCGGCCACCTCGGAGTCGCCGGTGGCGGGCGGGGTCGCGATCCGCACCGACCCCGTCCCGTACTCCTACCAGCACAACGCGCTGCTGATCGACACCGCCGTCGAGACCGACGAGCTGATCGCCGAGGCCGACCGCGCGCTCGACGGGCTCGACCACCGCGCCGTCCAGCTGTTCGGCGAGGCACTGGCCGCAACCGCCGCCGACCTGGCCGCGCGCGGCTGGGAGGTCGGCGAGCAGATCGGGATGATCGCGCGCCCTACCGGCTCGTCGACGGGCCGGGTGGAGCAGCTCGACCTCGACGCCCTCCGCCCCTTCTGGGATGTGATGTGGCGTGCGGACCTGCCCCACGCCTCGGATGCGGCGCGCGCGCAGCTGTCGCAGCGCTACCTGCGCGAGGAGCCCGTCGTCGACCTGCGCTACCTCGCCGTCCGGGAGAACGGCGAGGTCGTCGCCGCGGCCCTGCTCAAGATCGACGGGGCGACGGCGGTGCTCGACGCCCTCGGCACCGGCGAAGCGCACCGCGGCCGGGGACACGGGGACGCGCTGGTCACCGAAGCGCTCGCCCTCGCGGCCGCGGCGGGCTGCGACGTGCTGGGGCTCGACGCCGACGCCGGCGACTGGCCGCGGCAGTGGTACGCCCGTCGCGGCTTCACCGAGGCGAGTCGCAGCTGGTTCGCGACCACTTCCCCCGGCTGACACACACCGGGTGGGGCCCGCACACATGTCCCGCGATGTGTGTGAGCCACCGACGGTGTGTGTGCGCGCGGCCCTACCGCTCAGTGACGTTCAGGTCCGCGATGATCCGGTCGCGGTCGCAGAGCGACGGGTAGAACTTCGGATCTGTCCCGTCCAGATCGAACGACCAGAGCAGCTCGCGCAGGAGCTCCTGCTCGGTGGCGGAGATGGGCGTGCGGTCGACGTTCAGCGCGGTGGCCAGCTCGTCGGCGAGCAGGCCCTCCTCGCCCGCAGACAGATAGCTGCGGAACCAGTCTTGGTCGTGGGCCGACAGCCGCTCACCCAGGCTGTCGAGGAGTGCCGCGGCTGCCTCCCCGAACCGAATCACGTCCATCGCATCAGCCTCCTCTCCGCTACGGACGATTGTGGACCACGCCGGGCCCGCGCACCGGGATGGCCGTCACCAGCGATCCGTCGGGCCCGACGACGACGCGAACCAGCACTCCGTCATGCACGCCCTCCAACTGCCACCTGCCTTGACGGGTGGGCTCGATCGTCCCCGGATCCCGGGCGACGTCGAGCACGACCGCCATGATCTGGTCTCGACTCCAGCCTGCCGGGAACTCGTTCTTGCCGGGCCGTCCAGCCCCCGGCGCGTGACCGCCACCGTCCTTGTCGCCATCGAGGATGTGCACTGTCCGCTGCGGCGTGATGTGGATCGTGTCGGGGGTCGGGTGGGCGCCCGCCACAGCGTCCCAGCGACTGCCGGCCAGCTCCAGTCCGGCGATCTGGCCCACGTCGGTCAAGCCCAGCCCCAGTGGCGCGTCGGGGGACGGGGGCACCGCCACCTTCCGCAGCCGCTCCTCGTCCTCCGGGCGGAGGCGTTCGACGAGCTGGTCCAGCGCGAACAGGTAGGCGTTGCGGTAGTCGTTCAGGTAGCTGAGCGCCAGTGCCCCGGTGCCGACGAGCAGCTCCAGGTCCGGGATGCCCCACGCGATGTCGCTGAGCAGCGCCGCGGGCAGGTCGAGCGGCGCCATGTCCCGCGCCGCCTCGGCCGCCGCCCCGACCACCTCCGAGCGCGTGCGGGTGATCAGCTCGGCGAGGTCCGCGCAGGCCTTGCTGAGCGTGCCCGCACCGTTGATCACGGCGTTGAGCAGCGGATCCGCGGCGCACAGCGCAAACCGCTGCTCCCAGAACGCCCGCATGGCGCTGAAGGCGGCGCCGTCGCCGGTCGCGATGAGCCGCCGGAATGCCGCGTCGCCCGCTGAGGCGATCTGGTTCAGCCCGTCGGCCAGCGCCGACCACGCGGCCGCCGCGGCGCGGAGCATCGGCGGGTCGCCGCCGGGGTAGTACTCGGCGAGCAGGTCGGGGACCTCCGGTCCACCGGAGCCGGTACTCGACGGCGGTGAGAGCCACGGCAGGTCGGCCTGACCTGGGTTCAGTGCGGCGGCCGCGCCTCCCCCACCCGGCGGCAGACCCTTCGGCGGCGGGCCCGCCGGGGGCAGACTCTTCGGCGGCGGGCCCTCCGGCGGCCCCTTCGGCGGCGGGCCCTCCGGCTGCGGGGTAGCGGCGTGCTCGGCGGCGAGGTACGTGTCGGCGGTGTCGGTCAGCTTCGTCGCGATCGCACCGAGCGTCGCCGTCGCGGTGATCGACGCCGCCCACGCCGCCGCCGCCATCGTGTCGTAGCGGCCACGCCACGGCGCGAGCACCGGATCGTGGCCCGCCATCCCGTGCGTGTCCGCCAACCTCGCACCGCTCAGCAGCGTGACCGCTTCGTCGTGGAGCCGGACGAACGTGGCTGCGGCTGCGTGCAGATCGTCGATCTGCACGGAGAACCCCGCGGCCATCGTGAGCACCCCGTCAGCGTCCTCATTCGGACGCCACGCCGTGGGCGAATGACAGCACGCCACTCGATCGGCCTATCCATGCAGGCGGACGCGCGCCGTCCGCGCGGGCTCTAAGCTGCGGAAATGAGTTCCCCGGTCCGCCTGCGGATGGGCGCCGACGGGCGCCTGCGCCACCGGATCCCGGCTGCCGAGCTGAGCAACGACCTCGCCGGGTGGATCGCCGACGACCTCGTCGCCCCCGGCTTGATCCCGGCGAGCGCGTTCGAGCGCACGTTCGTCAGCGTCGTCGGAGCGGACTGGCTGCCGTTCTACCGCAACACCCTGCGCGAGCTCCGCCGCGGCGGCGCGCCGGGGGGCACCAACGCGGGCATGGCCCCGGTGCACGAACGGGCCGCGGCCCTCGCGGTGGGCTCGGTGGTCGAGCTCGGATGCTGCTTCGGATTCCTGTCGCTCCGCCTTGCCCGCGACGGCCATCCGGTGACCGCCGTCGACCTCTCCCCCGGCACGGTCGCGCTGCTCGCGTCGATGGCTCCGACGTTCGAGGTGGCACTACACACGCTGGTCGGAGACGCGACCGCGGTTCCGCTGGCGCAGCGCAGCACGGACACCGTGCTCGCGGTCCACCTCCTCGAACACCTTCCGTCCGCACTGGCGCCCCGCGTCGTGGCCGAGTCGCTGCGGGTGGCCCGGCGTCGGGTCGTGGTCGCGGTGCCGTTCGAGGACGCGCCCGACCCGACCTGGGGCCACGTGCGCACGTTCGACCTCGCCGACCTCGATGCGCTCGGCGCCGCCACCGGCCGCCCCTACTCCGTGGACGAGCATCACGGCGGCTGGCTCGTCCTGAACCCCTGAGCAGGTGGCGCGGGTGTCAGGCCCCGGCGGCCGACGTCAACGCGCGGCGGGTGAGCACCCGGGCCAGGTGACGGCGGTAGGCCGCGGTGCCTGCGAGGTCGGCGGGCGGCTCGGTGCCCTGGTCGGCCAGCGCGGCGGCATCCGCGATCGACGCCCCGGAAGCCAGCGCCGCTTCGGTGGCCGAGGCGCGCAGGGGCGTCGACCCCATGTTGACCAACCCGACCCGACCGTCGACGACCGCGACCCCCACGATCGCCCAGTCGTTGGCGCGCCGCGTGAACTTCTCGTAGGCCCAGCCTGACGCCGCCGCCGTGCTCTTTCCCGCGGAGGCGCCATCGACACTTCCGGTGCGGGGCACCCGGACCTCGACGATCAGCTCGTCGGGCTCGGCGGCCGTGGAGAACACCCCGGTGAAGAACTCGGTGATCGGCACCCGCCGTTCACCCCGCGGTCCGCGCAGCACCACCGAGCCACCCATCGCGAGGACGGCAGCGGGCAGGTCGGACGCCGGGTCGGCGTGGGCGAGCGAGCCACCCAGCGTGCCGCGGTGGCGCACCTGGGGGTCGCCGACCGTATGCGCGACCGCCCCCAACAGCGGCGCCTCTGCGGCCACGACGTCCGAGGTCGCCACGTCGTGGTGCCGCGAGCCCGCACCGATCGCCAGCTCGTCGCCCTCGACGCGGACGTAACGCAACTCGGCCAACCGCCCGATGTCGATCACCAGCTCGGGTGCGGCCAGGCGCAGTTTCATCACCGGCAGCAGCGAGTGGCCACCGGCAAGCACCTTGGCGTCCTCGCCGTGCTCGGCCAGCAGGGCCAGCGCGCCCTCCAGGGTGTCCGGCCGCTCGTAGGCGAAGGCGACAGGGATCACGCGGAGCCCCCCTGAGCAGAGCCTGCGTCGCCTGCCGACGAGACGGAGAAGCCCGGCGCCGCCTCGATGCCACCGGCGGGCGCCAGCTCGGCGTGGCCGTGGTGGATCGCGTCGCCTTGGACGGTGTCCGGGTCCTGCCCGGATGCGGCGATGACGGCGCGCACGATGTTGTGGTAGCCCGTGCAGCGGCAGAGGTTGCCCTCCAGCCCCTCGCGGATCTCGCGCTCGGTGGGCTTCGGGTTCTCGGTGAGGAGGCCGACCGCCGCCATCACCATGCCGGGCGTGCAGAAGCCGCATTGCAGCCCGTGCTCGGCCCGGAACGCCGCAGGCATGGGGTGCAGCTCCGCGCCGTCGGAGGAGAGCCCCTCCAACGTCGTGACCGACTGGCCGTCGACCTGCGCGGCGAGCAGCGTGCACGACTTCACCGACTCCCCGTCGAGCAGCACCGTGCAGGCGCCGCAGGACGTGGTGTCGCAGCCGATGTTGGTGGCCTTGAGCCCGACGACGTCGCGCAGGTAGTGCGCGAGCAGCAGGCGCGGCTCGACGTCGGCGCTGGTCGACGCGCTGTTGACGGTGATCTCGACCTTCACTTCGCTCCTTCGATCGCTTCCCACACCCGCAACGGCGTGAGCGGCATGTCGATGTGGCGCACACCCAGATGGCTCAGCGCGTCGATCACTGCGCTCTGCACCGCCGGGGTCGCGCCGATGGTGCCCGCCTCACCGATCCCCTTGACACCCAGCGGGTTCAGGTGGGTCGGCGTGGCCATGTCGAGCAGGGTGAAGCTCGGCAGCTCCGCCGCTGAGGGGATCCCGTAGTCGGCGAACGTGGCGGTCAGCGGGTTGCCGTCCTCGTCGTAGACGACCTCCTCCAACAGCGCCTGCGCGATGCCCTGCGCGATGCCGCCGTGGCGTTGCCCCTCGGCGAGCAGCGGGTTGAGCACCGGCCCCGCGTCGTCGACGGTGATGATCCGGTCCACGACCGCCTTGCCCGACTCGATATCGACGTCGACGACGGCGACGTGCGCGCCGAACGGGAAGCTCGGCGCACCCGAGTCGAAGTTGGTGTCCACGCGCAGAGCCTCCCGGGCCGCCAGATCGCCCAGCGTCACCGCGGTGTCCGTGCCCTTGACGGCGACGGCGCCGTGCTCGACGACGAGGTCGTCGACGCTCGCCTCGAGCACGTCGGCCGCACGCTGCTTGGCCAGCTCGACCAGTTCACCCGCTGCCTTATAGACGGCCACCCCGCCGGTCTGCAGGCTGCGCGAGCCCATCGTGCCCGAACCGCGCGGGACCAGGTCGGTGTCGCCGTGCTTCACCGTGATCTTCTCGATCGGGATGTCCAGGTGCTCGCTCGCGAGCATCGCCCACGCCGTCGCGTGCCCCTGACCATGCGGTGACGTGCCCGTGAGCACCGTGACCGCCCCGTCGGGGTGCACCTCGACCGAGGCGTCCTCGCTGAACGCGGCGCCCCCCGTGATCTCGACGAACACCGAGACCCCGATGCCGAGCTGCACGACATCGCCGCGCTCGCGGCGAGCGGCCTGCTCGGCCCGCAGCTCGGTGTAGTGCGACGCGTCCAGCACGGCGTCGAGCGCCTTCTCGTACTCGCCGGAGTCGTAGTGCGCCCCACCCTTGGTGACGAGCGGGAACGCTTCGGGCTGCAGCAGGTTGCGGCGGCGCACCTCGGCCGGGTCCATGCCGATCTCGGCGGCGAACAGGTCCATCGCGCGTTCCACCGCGGCGGTGGCCTCCGGCCGTCCGGCGCCGCGGTAGGCCGCGATCGACGTCGTGTTCGTGACGAGCACCCGCGCCCGCGACGCGACCTTC
>DASWUV010000101.1:0-42371 GCA_036401495.1 Pseudonocardia sp.
CCGCCGTGACCGCGCGCACGAGCCACTCGTTCAGCTGGTCCACGTCCGTGCAGCCGAGCACCCGCTCGCGGACGGCATCGGGGACCGGCAGCCCGCGGGCCGCCAACACCTGCAGCACGGCCTCGGCCGTGGCCTCAGCCACACCTTCCGCCACGTACTTGCGCGCGAAGTCGCTCTGGTACTCGTGGGTGCGGACGGTCATCAGTGCCTCCTCGGGCAGCGCGCTGAGGACGAGACGAGCCTACTGGCGCACGCCGCCCCGGTCCCCGGCGTCGTGGACGAGGCACCAGATGAGGAGGGCGCGGCAGGCGCGGAGACGAGGCCGTTCCCAAGGGTCTCAGCCTCCACGCGGCGCAGGGGCGCCGGTCGCGCCGGGGAAGCGCTCGAGCGTGCGCGCCTGGGAGTCGGCCGATCCCGGTGAGTCGGTGGTGCTGCCGACCGACGACCTGTGCACGTCGATGCCGTGGTCGGGGGCCTACGCTGCGATTCCCGTGAAGCGTCCCTACGTGCTGATGTCGGTCGCGATGTCGCTCGACGGCCACATCGACGACGAGCGCCCCCAACGGCTGATCCTCTCCGGCGCCGAGGACCTGGACCGCGTCGACGCCGAGCGGGCGGGCGTCGACGCCATTCTCGTCGGGCCGGGGACGATCGCGGCCGACAACCCGCGGCTGCTCGTCCGCTCGGCCGCCCGCCGGGCCGCGCGGCTGGAGCGTGGTCTACCCGAGTCGCCGACCAAGGTCACGCTCAGCCGCTCGGGCGCCGGGCTCGACCCGACTGCCCAGTTCTTCACCGCGGGCGAAGCGACCAAGCTCGTCTACACCGCCCCTTCGGCGGTCGACGGGCTGCGCAAGCGGCTCGCGGGGCTCGCCACCGTCGTCGACGCGGGCGAGCCGCTGCGCCTGGCCGCGGTGCTGGCCGATCTCGTCGACCGCAGGGTAGCCCGCCTCATGGTCGAGGGCGGCACCGCGATCAACACCCTGTTCCTCGGAGCGGGGGTCGTCGACGAGCTGCAGGTCGTGGTCGCGCCCGTGCTCATCGGCGACCCGGCGGCTCCACGCCTGGCCGGGGCGGCCGCCTTCCCCGACGGGCGCATGCGCCTCGTGGAGGTCCGCCAGGTGGGCGACTGCGCATTGCTGGTCTACCGGCCCGCCTCCGCGCAGACGGAGTGACCGCCAGGACGACCATGGCCCCTGGCGTGGGGCCCCTGGCGTGGGCCGGCTTTAGCGCACTCCCGCCGATCAGCTGTGGTTGATCTCGTCCCAACCCTCGACGTCCTGGGGCTTGCGCGGCGCCGGGCCGATGTACTGCGCCGACGGCCGCACGAGCTTGGCTTCGCGCTTCTGCTCCATGATGTGCGCGCTCCAGCCCGCGGTGCGGGCCGAGGTGAACATGGCGGGCATCATGTGCGGCGGCACCTCGGCGAAGTCCAGGATGACCGCGGCCCAGAACTCGACGTTCGTCTCGATGGGGTGGTCGGGCCGCCGCTCGCGCAGTTCCGTCAGCGCGGCCTGCTCGAGCGCGGCGGCCACCTCGTAGCGCGGCGCCTTGAGCTCCTGGCAGGTGCGCCGCAGCACCCTGGCGCGCGGGTCCTCGGCCCGGTAGACCCGGTGGCCGAAGCCCATGAGCTTCTCCTTGCGGTCGAGAACGCCCTTCACCAGCCCGGCCGGGTCCTCGGTCCGCTCGACCTCCTCCAGCATCGGCAGCACCCGCGCGGGGGCGCCGCCATGCAGCGGGCCGGACATGGCCCCGATCGCGCCTGAGAGGGCCGCCGCGACGTCGGCCCCGGTCGAGGCGATCACGCGGGCGGTGAACGTCGAGGCGTTCATGCCGTGCTCGGCCGCCGACACCCAGTACGCGTCCACCGCCTTGACGTGCGCCGGGTCGGGCTCGCCGCGCCAGCGCGTCATGAAGCGTTCGGTGATCGTCGAGCACTGGTCGATGCGGGTCTGGGGCACCGCGGGGATGCCGATCCCGCGCGCGGACTGGGCGACGTAGGACAGCGCCATCACCGAGGCGCGCGCCAGCTGCTCGCGGGCTTCCTCGTTGGTGATGTCGAGCAGGGGCCGGTAGCCCCAGTACGGCGCGAGCATCGCCAACGCGGCCTGGACGTCGACGCGCACGTCGCCGGTGTGCACCGGGATCGGGAACGACTCGGCGGGCGGGAGGCCGGGCCCGAAGCGGCCGTCGACGAGCAACGCCCAGACGTTGCCGAAGGTCACCTTCCCGACCAGGTCCTCGATGTCGACGCCGCGGTAGCGCAGGGCGCCGCCGTCCTTGTCGGGCTCGGCGATCTGGGTGCGGAACGCGACGTGGCCTTCGAGCCCTGACTTGAATCCGGGCGGCGGCGGGGGTACGTCCGCCGTGGCCTCGGTCGCATGCGCAGTGGTCACTGCGGTCTCCTCACCGGGCGGCGCCGCCCGTCGGGTCCTGCCCACTTCCGTCGGCGACGGCTACCGTGGTTGCGTCACCCTGCCTCCGCCGGTGACGGGAAGCAACGGTGCACCCGGGTGGCCTCCGTCACCGGTGAGCACCGGCCATCGTCGGGTATGGGAAAGGACTGCGATGACGCGGCAGCTGGCCGGGATGCGCGTGGACTACTTGGGCAAGGGGCTCGACGTCGACGCGCTCGCCCCCACCTGGCACGAGCAGCTCGCCATCTGGCTGACCGAGGCGCAGGAATCCGGGTTTCCCGAGGTCAACGCCATGGTGCTGGCCACGGCGAGCCCCGAGGGGCGGCCGTCGTCGCGCACGGTGCTGTGCAAGGGGATCGACGAGCGCGGCGTCGTCTTCTACACCAACTACACCTCGGCCAAGAGCCACGACCTGAGCGCCACGCCCTACGCGTCGGCCACCTTCCCCTGGTACGCCCAGCAGCGGCAGGTCCACGTCCGCGGCCCGGTCGAGTTCGTGACGCCGCAGGAGACCGAGGCCTACTGGTCGGTGCGGCCCCGCGGCTCGCAGCTGGGGGCGTGGGCGTCCGCACAGTCCTCGGTGGTGCGCGACCGGCGCGCGCTCGACGACGCGCTCGCGGCCGTCACCCAGCGGTTCGCCGAGGACGAGGACGTGCCGGTGCCCCCGCACTGGGGCGGTTGGCGCATCCTCCCCGAACAGGTGGAGTTCTGGCAGGGCCGCGCCGACCGGATGCACGACCGGCTGCGCTTCGTCTGCGACCCCCATGACCGCAGCTGGACGGTCCGCCGCCTTGCGCCCTGAGCTCGATCTCACCTCTCGCCGTCCGCGGCCAGGTGGTAAGCGTAGACAACGTGACGACGCCCGGCCCTGAACAACCCACCGGGCCGATCGACCCGCCGACAGCCCGGCTCGGCGGTCTGCGCCGGTTCACCCACGTCGCGCGGGGCGCCCTCGCCGACACCCGACCGCTGCGCACCCCCGCCTACCGGCGCCTCTGGACGGCCGGGATCGTCACCGTCATCGGGGCGCAGCTGACGGTGGTCGCCGTGCCGACCCAGATCTACGCGCTCACCGGTTCGTCGGCCTACGTCGGCCTCACGGGCCTGTTCGGCCTCGTGCCGCTGGTTGTGTTCGGGCTGTGGGGCGGGGCGATCGCCGACGCGGTGGACCGCCGGTTGCTGCTGCTCATCTCCGGTGCGGGCATCGCGGCGATGTCGCTCGCGCTGTGGGTGATTTCGGCCAGTGGCGTCGGCAACGTCTGGCTGGTGCTCATCCTGTTCGCCATCCAGTCGGGCCTGCTGGCGATCAACCAGCCCGCCCGCAGCGCCGTGATCCCGCGGCTGGTGACGCCTGCGCTGCTTCCCGCGGCCAACACGCTCAACTTCACGGTCTTCACGTTCGGCGCGGTCGTGGGGCCGCTGCTCGCCGGGGTGCTCATCCCGTTCGTCGGGCTGCCCGTCCTCTACCTGGTCGACGCCATCGCCGTGCTGGCCACGCTGTGGGCGACCTGGCGGCTGCCGTCCATGCCCCCCTCGACCGCCGAAGGGGCCCGTGCGCGCGCGGGCCTGCGTGAGGTGGTCGCCGGATTCCGCTACGCCGCGCTGCACAAGGTCTTGCTCGTGTCGTTCCTCGCCGACGTCATCGCGATGGCGTTGGGGATGCCGCGGATCCTGTTCCCGGAGATGGCCGAGCGGACCTTCGGCGACCCGCCGGGCGGCGGCGTGGCGCTGGGCCTGCTCTTCGCCGCTATCCCGCTGGGCACGGTCGTGGGCGGGCTGTTCTCCGGCTGGTTGTCGCGGGTGCGCCGCCAGGGCGTGGCGGTGACGGCGGCGATCTGCGTGTGGGGGCTGGGCGTCGCCCTGTTCGGGCTCACCCACACCCTCTGGCTCGCCGTGCTCCTGCTCGCCGTCGCGGGCGCGGGCGACCTGGTCAGCGCGGTCTTCCGGTCCTCGATGCTGCAGACCGTCGCGACCGACGAGATGCGCGGCCGGATGCAGGGCGTGTTCACCGTCGTCGTCGCGGGTGGACCGCGGCTGGCCGACCTGTGGCACGGCTCGGCAGCCGCGTACATCGGGCCCGGCGCCGCGTCGACCGTGGGCGGCGTCGCCGTCATCATCGGCGTTCTGCTGGCGGTCGCGCGGTTCAGAGAGTTCTGGCGCTACCGCGCCCCGGAGACCTGAAGATCACAGCTCCCGACCGGGCGCGCTGCCCGTCAAGCGCACTAGCGTAAGGGAAAACCGGGCCGACGCGAGTGTGAGGGATCCTCCACGATGACTGCAGACGACACCGCCGTACTCCACCTTTCCGACGGCGACCACGAGATGCCGATCAAGAAAGCCACCGAGGGCGCGTCGGCGTTCGACATCGGCAAGCTGCTCTCGAGCACCGGCCTGGTGACGCTGGACTACGGGTACGGCAACACCGGGGCGTGCAGCTCCGCGATCACCTACATCGACGGCGACGTGGGCATCTTGCGGTACCGCGGCTACCCGATCGACCAGCTCGCGCAGAGCTCGACGTTTCTCGAGGTCAGCTACCTGCTGATCTACGGCGAGCTGCCCACGCAGGCGCAGCTCGACGACTTCACCACCAAGATCCGCCGCCACACGCTGCTGCACGAGGACCTCAAGGACTTCTTCAACGGCTTCCCGCGCGACGCACACCCGATGCCGGTGCTCTCCTCCGCCGTCTCGGCGCTGTCCACCTTCTACCAGGACAGCCTCGACCCGTTCAACGCCGACGACGTCGAGCTGTCGACGGTGCGGCTGCTGGCGAAGCTGCCGACGATCGCGGCGTACGCCTACAAGAAGTCGATCGGCCAGCCGTTCCTGTACCCGGACAACTCGCTGGGCCTGGTCGAGAACTTCCTCCGGATGACCTTCGGCTTCCCCGCCGAGCCCTACGAGGTCGACCCCGAGCTCGCGCGGGCGTTGGAGATCCTGCTGATCCTGCACGCCGACCACGAGCAGAACTGTTCGACCTCGACCGTCCGCCTCGTCGGCTCCTCGAACGCCAACCTGTTCGCGTCGATCTCCGCGGGCATCAACGCGCTGTTCGGCCCGCTGCACGGTGGCGCCAACCAGGCCGTGCTGGAGATGCTGCAGAAGATCCAGCGCGAGGAGAACGGCGACGTCGAGGCGTTCGTCAGGCGGGTGAAGAACAAGGAGGACAAGGGCGCGCGGCTCATGGGCTTCGGCCACCGCGTCTACAAGAACTACGACCCCCGCGCCAAGATCGTGAAGCAGAGCGCCGACGAGATCCTCAAGAAGCTCGGGGTCAACGACCCCCTCCTCGATATCGCGAAGGCACTGGAGGAGAAGGCGCTCGCCGACGACTACTTCATCGAGCGCAAGCTCTACCCGAACGTCGACTTCTACACCGGCGTGATCTACCGCGCGATGGGCTTCCCGACGAAGATGTTCACGGTGCTGTTCGCGCTCGGCCGCCTGCCCGGCTGGATCGCGCATTGGCGGGAGATGATCAACGACCCGACCACCAAGATCGGTCGCCCGCGCCAGCTCTACGTCGGCCAGACCGAGCGGTCCTACGTGCCCATGGGCGAACGGCCCGTGCGCGGATAACGCTGTTCCCGCGACGTTTTCCGCGCACGGCCGTCAGCTGCGGTGCACCGGTCCGTGCGACTGCTCGCAGTGGTTCGCGCCGACCTGCACGTGATCCACCTGCAACGTCGTGTGGTCGATGCGGTCGCCGCGCAGCACATGCTCGATGGCCAGGCGGGCCGCGTGGCAGTCGACGTCGGCCCGCACCAGCACGTGCGCGGAGAGGGCAGGCTCGCCCGAGGTGATCTCCCAGATGTGCAGGTCGTGCACCTCGGCGATGCCCTCGACCGCCGCGAGCGCCGCTCCGACGGTGTCCGGGTCGATCCCGCGCGGCGAGGCTTCCAGGAAGACCCGGCCCGACTCCCGGATCAGCCCCCAGCCCGCCTTGATCATCAGCGCGGCGACGACAAGCGCGGCGATGGCGTCCGCACGGGCAAAACCGGTGGTCAGCACGACCACCCCGGCGACCGCCGTCGCGATGAACGCGTAGAGGTCGTTCAGGATGTGCTGGAAGGCGCCCTCGACGTTGAGGCTGGTCCGGCTGGCCCGGCTGACGCACCAGGCGGCGGCGACGTTGATCACGATCCCGGCCAGCGCCGTGGCCAGCACGAGTCCACCCTCGACGGGCGCGGGCGCCAGCAGCCGCCGTACCCCCTCGATGCAGAACCAGACCGCCA
Organism: Pseudonocardia sp.; assembly: GCA_036401495.1. Classification (GTDB taxonomy): domain Bacteria; phylum Actinomycetota; class Actinomycetes; order Mycobacteriales; family Pseudonocardiaceae; genus Pseudonocardia. Next base: position 6,653 of record DASWUV010000101.1, read on the forward strand.
GCAGCAGCAGCGTGATGCCGTTGGCCTGGGCGGAGAGGATCTCGGCGCGCTTGAGGCCGTAGGTGTACCCGCCGCTCGCGGGGCGGGCGGCCAGTCGGATCGTCACCAGCGCGAGGGCGATGGCGGCCGCGTCGGTCAGCATGTGCGCCGAGTCGGAGATCAACGCCAGCGAGCCTGCCAACAGTCCGACGACGAGCTCCCCGGCCATGAACGCCACGATCAGCGCGAGCGCGGCCCCGAGCCAGCGCCGGTCGGCGACTGCGCCGCCCCCGTGACCGTGTCCATGGCCCTGCCCCATGCCTCGAACATATGCGGATATGCGCATTAGTGCAAAGCGCGTTCGAGCGCACGACGTCCCCGAAGTGGGTACGGGTGATCGCGGCGAGCCGCACATCGCGGGTCTGCCCGGCCCCTCGGTGTGCACCTCGCGGCGATCACGACCGTGACAAAGGGACGACATGCCGGATGGTGCCGCCCCCGATACGGTCGCCGGTATGAGCGAGACGTCCCTCATCTGGTTCCGGCGCGACCTGCGGGTGCGCGACCAGCCGACGTTCCTCGTCGCGCGGGACACCGCACCGACCGCGGTTGCGTTGTTCGTGCTCGACCCCGCACTGCTCGACCGCTCGGGAGCGGCCCGGCGCACGTACCTCTTCCGGTCGCTGCGCGCGTTGGACGAGTCGCTCGGCGGGCGGCTGCTCGTCGTGCACGGCGACCCGGCCGACGTGGTGCCGCGCGTCGCCGAGGCGGCGGACGCGGCGACCGTGCACGTGGCGGCCGACTTCAACCCCTACGGCGCGCGGCGCGACGAGGCCGTCGCGAAGGCGCTCGTCGAGGACGGGCGGGAGCTGGTCCGCGTCGGATCGCCGTATGCGGTCGCCCCCGGCCGCGTGCGCAAGGAGGACGGCACGCCGTTCAAGGTGTTCACGCCGTTCCAGCGGGCGTGGGCGCAGCACGGTTGGCGCAAGCCTGCCGACACCGACGCGAACCTCCTGGACTGGCAGTGTCCGGCCGTGGCAGGCGCGGTGGACATCCCCGCCGACGACGAGGCCCAGGCGAACCTGCCGGAAGCGGGTGAGGCCGCCGCGCACGAGCGCTGGCAGGAGTTCTTGGCCGGCGCCGTCGCCGACTACGGCCCCGACCGGAACCGGCCCGACCGGCCCGGAACGTCGCGGATGTCGGTGCACCTCAAGTACGGGGAGATCCACCCGAGGACGATGCTCGCCGACCTCGGGCGGCGGCGGTCGGAGTCGGTCGAGGTCTACCGCACGGAGCTCGCGTGGCGCGAGTTCTACGCCGACATCCTCCACCAGCGCCCCGACTCCGCCCGCGGCAACTACGACCGCTCCTTCGACGCGCTCCCGGTCGCGTCGGGCGCGGCCGCGCGGACGGCCTTCGACGCGTGGCGCGAGGGCCGCACCGGCTTCCCGATCGTCGACGCAGGCATGCGACAGCTCCGGGCCGATGCGTGGATGCACAACCGGCTGCGGATGATCGTGGCGAGCTTCCTGGTGAAGGACCTGCACCTGCCGTGGTGGTGGGGCGCGCGGCACTTCATGCAACTGCTCGTGGACGGCGATCTGGCGTCCAACCAGCACGGGTGGCAGTGGACCGCGGGCAGCGGCACCGACGCGTCCCCGTACTTCCGGGTGTTCAACCCGGTCACGCAGGGGGAGAAGTTCGACCCCGACGGCGACTATGTGCGCCGCTACGTCCCCGAGCTGCGCGGAGTGCAGGGCAAGGCCGTGCATCAGCCGTGGGCCCTCCCCGGAGGGGTGCCGCAGGGCTACCCGGAGCCGATGGTCGACCACAAGGCCGAACGCGTCGAGGCGCTGGCCCGCTACGAGCTGGTCAAGGCGGCACGTCGACCCTGAGTCGATACCTGCGGGGGGTGCGCCTACCCTCCAGGCATGGCGAAGGAGAGGGCGCCCCGACGTCGGCGTCGTTGGTTCCTGCTCGCGTTGCTGGTGGGCGCGGTGACGTGGTACGTCCGTTCACGTTCGGCGGCCGGGCGGATGCAGCTCGCCACCTCGCCACCTCTGCCCGAAGCGCCCCGACCGGCTCCGGTCCTGACGCCCGAGCCGGACGCCGCCTCGGAACCGGACGCGCTGTCCGCTCCCGTCGTGCCACCCGCGCCACCTGCCCCGGCGGCGCCCCGGCCCGCGCCTCCCGTCGCCATGGCCCCGGCGACCCTCGCTGCGCCGCAGGCTGAGGTCGCGTCTGAAGTGGAGACGCCTGAGGTGGCGGCGCCCGAGGTGCCGACGCAGGCGGAGGCGGTCCCTGCCGTAGAGGTGCCTGTGGTGACGCCTGCTGTGGTGGCGTACGAGGCGGAAGCGCCCGTGCCGACGCAGGCGCACCCGGCTGCGACCGGCTCGGCGCAGGATCAGCCCGCCGACCTGGAGCCCGCCGACTCGGCGTTCGACATCGGCTCGGCCCCCGTCGTCGAGCCTGCCGCCGCTGAACCCCCCGTCGCCGAGGCCCTTACCGCTGAACCCCCCGTCGCCGAGCCCACCGCCGCGGCCCCCGACGTTGCGGAGCCCGTTTCCGCGGCGGACGTCGCGGCAGAAGCAAAAGCAGCGGACGCAGCACCGCCCGCGAGCCCGTCTCCACGCCCGCGCCCCCGGCCACGCCGTGGGGGCGCCGCGGGCACCCAGGTCGAGACGCCGCCTGCGGGCTCGGCCCCCGTGGCGGACTCGACCGGTGAGGAGACGCCTTCATCGGGCTTCGGCCCCACCTCGGCGACCGTGGCGCCCGCGCCGGAGCACGCCCTGTTCACCCCCGCCTCGACGGACGGGGTGGGCGCAGGCGCAGTGCCGAACCCGGAGGGCGAAGCGCCCGGTCCCGAGTTCACGATCAAGGGCCACGCCGCCTCGATGCTGTTCCACACCCCCGACAGCCCGCACTACGAGCAGACGCGGGCCGAGGTGTGGTTCCGCACCGCCGACGAGGCGGTCGCCGCGGGTTTCACGCCGTGGCGGGAGCAGCAGCGCACGGGCTGAACCCAAGATCGCGTCGAGCCGTACAAACCGCGCGCAGGCGACCACCCAGGTACGGCTCGCGCCGATCTTCCGCCGTTAACGAGCTGAACCCCCGATCGTCCCGCGCGTAGGCGAACCTGGCGGCATGCACGGACAGAGAACCGGACACGTGATCGTGTGCGGCGTCGACGACACCGCCCTGCGTACCGTCGAACAGCTGCTCGCGGCGGGCGCGGAGGTCGTGGTCGTCGACGCCGTCGGCGAGGTCGGGGCCGTCGCTGAACGGCTCCTCGACCAGTGGCAGGTGCCGCTGGTCCGCGGCAGGCTGCGCGAGGCGCTGAGTAAGGCGGAGCTGTCGACGGCGGCCGCGGTGGTCTGCCTCGCCTCCGCCGATCTCGCCGCGCTGGAGGCCGCGCTGCTCGTGCGCAGGCTCCGCCCCGACGTGCGCCTGGTCGCCCGTATGGCCAACCCGCAGGTCGGCCGGGCGCTGGCCGAAGTCGTGAGCGCGGGCTGCGTGCTGGACGTGGCCGTGCTGGCCGCGCCGTCCGTGGTCGAGATCTGCCTCGGCAGGCGCACCCACGAGCTGACGCTCGCCGGTCGCGAGTTCCTTGTCGCCGACCTCGTCGCCGACCGCGACTCGACCCTGCGCGACCTCTACGGCGAGCTCGCCCCCCTCGCGGTGGCGTCAGCGGACGCCGGGCCTGTCGTGTGCCCCGGCCGCGACCACGCCGTGCGCGCGGGTGACCGCGTGACCGCCGTCGGCACCCCCGCCCAGTTCGCGCGCTACGGCGCGGGCGCGGTCGTGCAGCGGCTGCGCCAGCAGGAGCCGGTGCGGGCCGTCGGAGCCCGGATGGCGGGCGCCGCGCGGGCCGTCGAACGCGAGGAGGAGGGCCGGGCGGGGCCGTGGACGCTGCTGCGGTCCCTCGCCGCCGAGGCCGACCGCCCGCTGCGCCTGGTGATCGGGCTGCTGGGCGCGGTCCTGGCGATCTCGGTGCTCGTGCTGCAGGCGGGCTACGTCAAGCCCGACGGATCGCACATGTCGGTCGTGGACGCCGTCTACTTCACCGTCGAGACGCTCGCGACCGTCGGCTACGGCGACTTCAACTTCGCTGATCAGCAGACCTGGCTGCGGATCTACGCCATCGGCCTGATGGGCGGCGGCGCGGTGCTCACGGCGATCGTCTTCGCGCTGGTCACGCAGCTGCTTGTGAGCAGGCGGATCGAGGGGGCGTTCGGCCAGCGCCGGGTCGGGGCGATGCGGGGACACGTCGTGGTCGTGGGGCTGGGCACCGTTGCGATCGAGGTCGTGGAGGAGCTCGTCGCGGCCGGACGGCGGGTGGTCGTGATCGACCGCGATGAGGCGGGCCGCCACCACGCCAGGGCCGCCGCGCTCGGGGTGCCGATCGTGATCGGGGACGCCACCGACACCGCCGTGCTCGACGCGGCCAACCTACCGGGCGCGGTGGCCGTGGCCGTGTTGACCAGCGACGACTTCGTCAACGTCGAGACGGGCCTGGTCGTGCGGGAGCGGTTGGGCGAGCGCTGGACGGCGGTGCCGGTGGTGCTGCGGGTGTTCGACCGTGAGCTGGCGGGCGGGGTCGAGGACGGGTTCGGCTTCCAGAACGTGCGCTCGACGGCGTCGCTCGCGGCGCCGTGGTTCGTCGGCGCGGCGCTCGGGCTGGACGTGTTGGGCACGTTCTACGTCGACCGCACGCCGTTCCTCGTCGGGAAGCTGTCGGTGGCCGCGGGCGGCGGGCTGGACGGGCTGGCGATGCGGGAGCTGTCGGAGCGGGCCAGGGTCGTGGCCCTGCACCGCGCCGACGGCGGCGTCGAGCACCCGCCGCGGCGCGACACGACGTTCGCCGCGGGTGACGAGGCCTACCTCGTGGGCCTGCCCGACGACGTGGTGCAGGTGCTGCGCCGTGACTCGCCCGGCGCGAGCAAGCCCGTGCGCGGATAACGTCGCCATAGCGACGTTATCCGCGCACAGGCGTTAGCCGTTGGTCGGCGTGGAGATCCCGTAGCCGCGGATCTTGCGGTAGATCGTGGCGCGGGACATCCCGAGGTGCCGTGCGGCCTCGGCCTTGTTGCCGTTGTTGTCCAGCAACGCGTCGACGATCGCGTCGCACTCGATCGCCTCCAACGGCGTGAGCACGCGGCGGGTGATGGCCCGGACCTCCGGTGGCAGGTCATCGGGCGCGAGGATGCCCGCTCTGCGTCGGGAGACCGTCTTGCGCAGCACCTGGTAGAGCTGCTCGACGTTGCCGGGCCACCGGTTGCGCATGAGCAGCCGCAGCGCCTCCGGTGAGCACGAGAGCTCGGTGCCGCGGGTGAGCCGCGCGATGAAGTGCGGCACCAGCTCGGCGACATCCTCGACGTGGTGGCGCAGCGGCGGCACGACGACCGTGCGCGGGAAGTACTCCAGCAGGTCGACCGGGTCGTCGGGACGGCCGAGGCCGTCGGGGCCGACGGTGGCGACGAGCCAGGCCCGGTCCGGGTCGGTGGACTCCCGGTAGGGCTCCAGCGCGTCGGCCAGCTGTTGGCGGCCGTCGTCGGAAAGCCGGTCGAGGTGCGCGAGCACGAGCGTGCCGCACCCGGTCTCCAGCTCTTCGGCGACGTCGGCGACCCAGCCCGGCCCGTAGTCGTCCGCGTCGAGGATTCGCAGGTGGGCGGCCGGAGTGCGCAGCTGGTGCGTGGCGCGCGCGATCGTGGTCTTGCCGGTGCCGGGCTCGCCCTGCAGCACGAGCCACTCGCGACTGTGGAAGTGCCGGTCGACGGCCTGGCAGCACTTCGTCCAGAGCAGTCCGCTGCCGACCGCCGCGGGTAGCGTCGCGACCGAGGCAGGGGCCGACGCCCGCGGTTTGGGGACGATTTCCGGCGCGGCGAGCTGCACGTGCAACACGCCGCCCGCGCCGCCGCGCTCCACCCAGCTGGGCCGCACCTGCACGCGCGCGACCACTCCGGAGGGCAGATCGAGCAGCAGCACCCGCCTGTCGGAGTTCATCGCCTCCATCGCCCCGGCGACCAACGTCCCCTGATCGGCCGGGTCGATCAGCTCGCGGGCCCGGTCGTTGCTCATCACCAGGTCGGGGCTCACGGCGAGGACGGCGCCGCTGCTGCGTCTGCACGCGGTGAGGTAGTCGTGGAGCAGGGCGAGCTCACGCGGGCCGGACTGGTCGAGCAGCGCGCCCTCGATCTGCCGGGCGATGCGGGCGACCGCGGTGGACATGAAGCGCCCGGCGTCCTCACGCCAACACGTGAGGTCGACGACGCCCAGCAGCTTGCCGCTGACCGGATGCCAGATCGGCGAGCCGGAGCAGGCGAAGGGGGCGAGCGGCTCGGCGTAGTGCTCGTGCCCGAACACCTCGGCGGGTCCGCGGCCTTCCAGCGCGGTGCCGATGCCGTTGGTGCCGACGAACCGCTCGGCGTAGCTGAAGCCGGGGGCGAGCCAGATCCGGTCCAGCGCCTGGCCGAGGTTCGAGTCACCGGTGCGCCGCTCCAGCACCACGCCGTCGACGTCGGTGAGGATCACGCTGACCGGCTCACCGGCCAGTTCGTCGGCGACCGAGTTCAGGATCGGCGTGGCCGCGCGGATCAGCGGCGAGTCGCGCTCAGGGTTGAACGCGTCCGAAAGCTCGACGTCCTCGACGTCGATGTGCCACTCCCGCGACCGCGTCCACGAGGCGAGGATCGTGTCCCGGACGGTGCCCTCCTCCACTCGGTCGTCCACGAGGAACGACGAGCGGGCGCGGATCAATACGCCGTCCGTGCGGCGCGACAGCGACTGCGGGTCGTGCGTACGGCCCACGCGGTTGGCCTCCTTGGCGCAGCGGCGACCCGCCTCGGCGCGGCGTCGCTTGGCGCCGACGGTACCCCCGGAATCGCGGCTAGGGCAGATGCGCAGCGGAAACCGTCACGAAGGAGTGTTGCCCGGCGACCGTCCCTGACCAGGGACGTCGCCCAAGCGGGCCCAAACGCTGACTTTCTCATATTGAGACCTCGACACAGGTGGCGGAGCGGTGTGATTCCCGGCACGAGCCCATCGCCTTGGGGTTGACCCGCGCATCGATGCCGGGACGACGGACTCGGGTCTCCTTCGCTGCCGGCGCCACCCGCGCTTCGCACCGGCTCCAGCGGACGGGGGCAGACCGCGGGGAACGGCTGGCGCTTCCGCGCAGTGCCGATCGCTCCCCGGTCCACCACCACGTGAGGAGATGACGTGAGTCGGCAGAGTTTGGCCAAGGCTCATCAGAAGATCCAGGAGCTCTCCTGGGAGCCGCAGTACCACGAGCCGTACATGAAGTACGGAACCGACTACACCTTCCGCAAGGCCGCCAAGAAAGACCCGCTCAAGCAGGTCCTGCGGTCTTACTTCCCCATGCAGGAAGAGAAGGACCACCGCGTCTACGGTGCCTCTGACGGCGCTATCCGCGGCAACATGTTCCGCCAGGTCCAGGAGCGTTGGCTGGAATGGCAGAAGCTGTTCCTGAGCATCATCCCGTTGCCCGAGGTCTCGGCGGCGCGCTCGATGCCCATGCTGTTCCACGTGGTTCCGAACCCGGAACTGCACAATGGCCAGGCCATTCAGATGATCGACGAGGTGCGGCACTCGACGATCCAGCAGAACCTGAAGCGCCTGTACATGAACAACTACATCGACCCGGCGGGCTTCAACAACAGCCTGCGCAACTTCCACAGCGACTACTGCGGCACCATCGGCCGTCAGTTCGCTGAGGGGTTCATCACCGGTGACGCGATCACCGCGGCGAGCATCTACCTGACGATCGTCGCCGAGACGGCGTTCACGAACACCCTGTTCGTGGCCATGCCTGCCGAGGCTGCGGCCAACGGCGACTACCTGCTGCCCACGGTGTTCCACTCGGTGCAGTCCGACGAGTCGCGGCACATCTCCAACGGCTACGCCACACTGCTCATGGCGCTGTCGGACGAGGACAACCGCCAGCTGCTCGAGCGCGACCTGCGCTACGCGTGGTGGAACAACCACCGCGTGGTGGACGCCGCCATCGGCACGTTCATCGAGTACGGCACGAAGGACCGCCGCAAGGACCGCGAGTCCTACGCGGAGATGTGGCGTCGTTGGATCTACGACGACTACTACCGTGCCTACCTCATCCCGCTCGAGAAGTACGGCCTGGTCATCCCGCACGACTTGATCGAAGAGTCGTGGAAGCAGATCTGGGAGAAGGGCTACGTCCACGAGGTCGCGCAGTTCTTCGCCACCGGTTGGCTCGCCAACTACTGGCGCATCGACGGCATGACCGACGAGGACTTCGAGTGGTTCGAGTACAAGTACCCGGGTTGGTACGACAAGTACGGCAAGTGGTGGGAGAACTACAACCGGCTCGCCACGCCGAACGGGCACAACCCGATCGTCTTCGAAGACGTCGACTACGTCTACCCGATCCGCTGCTGGACCTGCATGGTCCCGTGCCTCGTCCGTGAGGACATGGTCACTGCAGAGGTCGACGGCCAGCACCGCGCGTACTGCCACGAGGTGTGCCGCTGGACCGACGTCGAGGCCTTCCGGCCCACGTACCAGGGTCGCGAGACCCCGAACATGGGCAAGCTCGTGGGCCACCGCGAGTGGGAGACCCTCTACCACGGCATGAACTGGGCAGACGTGGTGTCCGACATGGGCTTCGTCCGCGACGACGGCAAGACCATGACGGCACAGCCCCACCTCGACTTGAACCCCAAGAAGATGTGGACGCTGGACCACATGCGCCGTTGCCCGCCGCTGGCCAGCCCGCTCGTGTTGTTCAACGAGATGGACGACGCGGGCCGCGCCGCCTACGTGGCGGACTACAACAAGCAGGGCCCAGCCGGACGACCGGCACCCGCGGACGCCTGAGCGCGGGTCAGGTGAGGGGGGAGGGCCGGCGGAGCCACCGCCGGCCCTCTTCCTGCCAGGCCCGGAACGACCCTCCTCCCACCGAAAGGCGGCCATGGGCGAGAAGCACATCGTCAGGTTCGAACCAGTTGGCATCGAGATCGAGGTCGACGAGGACCAGACGATCCTGCGCGCTGCCGCCGAGCAGGGCGTGCAGCTCATGCACGGCTGCAAGGAAGGCCAGTGCGCGGCGTGCAAGTCATTCGTGCTCGAAGGCGACATGGACGACATCGACCTCGAGCGCTACTCGACGTTCGCCCTGCCGGACTACGAGAAGGAGGAGGGCCAGACGCTGCTGTGTCGGGCGCATCCCTACAGCGACCTGGTGATCGAGCTCCTCCAGTACGACGAGGAGATCATCCGCAACGGTCTGCCGCTGAGGAAAGGCGTGGCTGAGGTCGTCGCCAACGACCCCGTCACCCACGACATGCGGCACCTGGCGCTCAAGCTGATCGAGCCCGAGGAAGGGATCAAGTTCTTCCCTGGGCAGTACCTGGACATCACCGTTCCGGACACCGACGAGTCGCGCTCGTTCTCGATGGCCAACACACCGGGTCGCGAGGGCCGGTTCGAATTCGTGATCAAGACTTATCCCGACGGGCTGTTCTCCGAGTACCTGGCCACGAAGCTGGCCGTGGGGGACCGGCTTGACGTCGAAGGGCCGTTCGGCACCTTCACACTGCGGGAAAGCCGCACCTCGCCGATCGTTTTCGTCGGCGGCGGGGCGGGGATGGCGCCGGTTCTGAGCCTGCTCCGATCGATGGCGGAGCGTGGCGTGGACCGGCAGGCCGTCTTCTACTACGGGGCCCGAGGGCAGCGGGACCTCTGCTTCGAAGAAGAGCTCCGGAGCCTGGAGAGCAAGATCCCCGGCTTCCGGTACGTCCCCGCGCTCTCCGAGCCCAGCTCGGACGGCCAAGGGGGCGACGGATGGGCAGGCGAGGTCGGACTCATCACCGAGGTCGTGAAGCGGTGTGAGCCGGACCTGTCCGGGAGGGACGCGTACGTGTGCGGGCCGCCGCCGATGGTTGATGCGGCGATCCCGATGCTCACCTCCCTCGGCGTGCCCGAGCAGCACATCTTCTACGACAAGTTCACCACCACCGGTGAACAGGGAGAGGACTGATGACCACCACCGAACGCCCAGAGCGCAGCGTCCCGAAGCCCCAGTTCACCGACGCGGAGGCAGGTGCGCAGGAGTTCCCCGACTCCAGCGCTTCGGCGCGTCGGTACAACTACTTCAAGCCCGCGAAGCGCAAGCAGACCCACTACGAGGACGTCACCGTCGACGTCCAGCCCGACCCCCGGCACTACCTCTCCCAAGGCTGGATCTACGGCTTCGCGGACGGCAGCTCCGGCTACCCGCTGAACTGGACCAAGCTCAAGGCGTGGGGCGTCGACAAGCCCGAGCCGCAGCGCGGCATCGGCACCGGCGGCCTGCCCGTTCAGGAATGGCCTGCGCACGGCTGGCACGAGTTCCGTGACCCCAACGAAGAATGGGAGATGACGTTCTACCGCTACAACGCGAACGTCGTCCGCCAGGTCAACCAGAACATCGAGAACGCGCGCAACGCGAAGGCGTTCGAGCAGTGGACCGCCAACTGGGTGAACTTCGTCGCCCGCAACGTCGGCGCGTGGATGCACGTCGAACACATCCTCGGGCTCTACGTCTTCGCCGCCTGCAACCGCTCCGGCCCGACCAACATGCACAACACGGCCATGGTCGTGAACAGCATGCACAAGATCCGCTTCGCCCAGGACCTCGCGCTCTACAACCTGACGCTGAGCGAGGAGATCGACGGCTTCGACGGCGCCGCGCACCTCGACGCGTGGAACAACGACCCGATCTGGCAGGGCGTCCGCAAGGTCACCGAGAAGCTGACGGCCATCGACAACGACTGGGGCGAGTCGATGTTCGCCACCAACGTCGTCTTCGAGCCCCTGCTCGGCGAGCTGTTCCGGTCGAACCTGGTGCAGCAGGTGGCCGCAGGCAACGGCGACTTCGTCACCCCGACCGTCGTCGGCGCGGGCGAATACGACTACTCCCAGCGCGACCTGCGCTGGACCCAGGCCTGCTTCGGCCCGCTCACCGTCGACAAGGAGTTCGCCGACTACAACAAGCAGCTCATGCAGGGCTGGCTTTCGGACTGGGTGCCGCAGTGCATCGAGGCGGCTCGGCTGCTGCAGCCGCTGTGGAGCCAGCCTGACGCCAAGCCCCCGCGCTTCGAAGACTCGCTCGACCGCGCCAAGAGCCGGTTCGCCGGAATCGTGTCCGACCTCGGACTCCAGACACCTGAGGAGCTGAACAAGTGACCAGGCCAGCGTTCAAGTCAGCCGAGAGTCCCTACAAGGCCGACAACACCGCGTCCGGCAAAGCGGGCGTGACCCTGATGAACAACCAGATCGGCGTCGTCGTCGCCGAGGTCATGGACCGCCAGGAGAACGTGACCGTCACGCAGCTGCCCTCGATGATCCGGGTCGACTGCGTGGGCCGCATGGACTTCGTCTACGACGAGATCTCCGAGGCCCTCGGCGAGGAGCCGGGCTTCTACGACGCGTCGGAGTTCGAGGAGAACATGTCGACGCACTACGGGAAGATGATCCACATGGATGACCGGACCGTGATGTTCGGCAACCTCGAGGAGGCCGCCGAGTTCATCGGCGACATGCTCCCGCCCGCCGTCAGCTAGCAGTCCCCTGGCCGGGGGTCCGCGCAATCCGGCGTGGGCCCCCGGCCCGGTTCGTCTCACCCTCTTTCGCACCCGCGCACCGATCGAGACACCGCTGTCACCAGGAGGGCCGTCGTGGCCAAGGAACTGAAGTTCGGGCAGGAAGCCCGCGACCTGCTCAAGTCAGGCGTCGACCAACTCGCCGAGGCCGTCAAGTCCACCCTCGGGCCCAAGGGCCGCAACGTGATCCTCGAGAAGATCACCGGCTCTCCCGAGGTCACCAACGACGGTGTGACGATCGCGCGCGAGATCTACCTGCGTGACCCGTTCGAGAACATGGGCGCGCAGATCCTCAAGGAAGCCGCGATCAAGACGAACGACATCGTCGGCGACGGCACGACGACGGCCACGGTCGTCGCGCAGGCCATCGTGCGCGAAGGCATGAAGGCCATCACGTCGGGCGGCAACCCGGTGCTGGTCAAACGCGGTATCGACATGGCGGTCGGCGCGATCGTGGGGCACCTGTCGTCGGTCGCGCACCCGGTCGACTCCCTCGAACACCTGTCCCGGGTCGCCGCGATCTCGGCGAACGACGACGAGCAGATCGGCCGGATCGTCGCCCAGACCCTGCACACCGTCGGCGACGACGGCGTGATCTCCGTCGACGACGGCCCGGTGAACGGCCTGACGGTCGCCTTCGTCGAGGACTTCGAGTTCGACAACGGCTACGTCTCGCCCTACCTGGTGACCGACCCCGGCGCGATGCTGGCCATCCTCGACGACCCCTACATCCTGTTCACCGCCGAGAAGGTCACCGACGTGCGCTCGCTGATGCCGGTGCTGGAGCGCATCATGCGCGACCCGCGGCCGCTGGTGATCATCGCGGAGAAGGTGGAGGGCACCGCGCTGCAGATGCTGGTGCACAACCACGTCAACGGGCACCTCAAGGTCACCGCGATCCAGGCCCCGGGCTTCGGTGAGAAGCGCATCCACCTGCTGGAGGACATGGCCGCGCTGTGCGGCGGCCAGGTGCACTCCAAGGCGTCGTCGTTCGCGTTCGAGCAGATCGGCATCGAGCAGCTCGGCCGCGCGACGCAGGTGCGGGCCACCAACGAGAACACCGCGATCATCGGCGGGGGTGGCGCGCGCGAGGCCGTCGAGATGCGCCTGTCGCAGCTGCGGGCCGAGATGGCCCGGGCGAGCATCGGCACCGACGAGGACTGGCTGGGCGACCGCATCGCGCGGCTCTCGGGCAAGGCCGCGATCATCTCGGTCGGGGCGCCGACCAACGCGGAGCTCAAGGAGATCCGCCACCGCGTCGACGACTCGCTGCAGGCCACCCGCGCGGCCATGGCGGAGGGGATCGTCGCCGGGGGCGGCGCGGCGCTGCTGCACGCCGAGCCCGCACTGGATGCGCTGGAGGTCTCCGGCGACTACCGGATCGGCGTCGAGATCGTCCGCGCGGCGCTCACCGAGCCGGTGCACCTCATCGCGGCGAACGCGGGCTACGACGGCGACGACGTGGTCAAGCAGGTCAGCGCGTTGGGCGTCGATGAGGGGTTCGACGCGCTGGAGGGCCGCTTCGGCAACATGGTCGAGATGGGCATCATCGACCCGCTGCGGGTCGTGCGTTCTGCGCTGCAGAACGGCGCTTCGGTCGCCGGGCTGATCCTGACCACCAACTCGCTGGTGGCCGAGGAGCAGACGCCCTGGAACAAGGCGCTGATGACCGAGTACGGGCCGCTGGACGAGGGCATTCCGCAGCCGTCGCCGGACTCCAGCACCCCGCAGTCGCTCGGGCTCGGCCCGTCGATGGGCTGAGCTGTGTACACCGTCGGGGGCGCGCCCTGCCGTGTGGTCGACGCCCAAGTCCACATCTGGGACGCCAGCCCCCACAACCAGGCGGCCCCCGACGGCGAGGTCTACGCGCTGGACCTGCTGCGCCGCCACCGCGAGCTGGACGGCGGGAGCGTCCCGCCGCACGAGGTCGAGCGGGTCACCGAGGCGGGGCTGAACCGGGACGTCTTCGGCGACGGCTGCGTCGACCGCGCGGTGCTGCAGCCCGTCGTGCTCGGCGACCTGTTCGTGCTCGGCTTCTCGCCGTTGGAGTGGCACGCGGAGATGGCCGGGGTGATGCCCGACCGGTTCGTCCTGTCGGGCGAGCTCGATCCCGACGGCGGGCAGCCGGGCGCGCGCGGGCTCACCCCGCGCGTGCGGCGGTTCGACCTGCGCGGGCTCACGCTGTGCGAACGGCGTCGGCCTGCCGGGCAGATGCGGCTCAACGACCCGTGGCTGCGCCGCACGCTCGCCCGGTGTGGCGCGGCGGGCGCTGACGTCGTCCACATCGGGGTGGGTCCTTCGACGCGGGCCGCCCCGTGGGTCCGCCGCCTGCATGACGGTCCGCTGCCCAGCGGGGTGCCGCCGCGGCGGCGGGTGCCGCACGTGCCGAAGTGGGCCGAGCCGGTGCAGGCGGGATCGGCCCAGCCGGTGCGCGCCGGTGCCGCGGCCCGCGTCGCCCCGCCGGGTTTCGACGCCCGCCAGTTCCGGGAGCTCGCGCTGGCGTTGCCGGAGATCCGGTTCGTCCTCGGCGCGGGCTGTCTGCCGACCGAGGCACTGACCCGGCTGGCCGCGCTGCCCAACGTGCACGTCATGCTCACCGAGATCCTGCCGTGGACCGGCTCGGTCGACTTCGCCCACGCGTTCGGCGCGCTGCTGCGCTCGTTCGGGCCGCAGCGGCTGCTGTTCGGCAGCGGCTATCCGATGATGCGGCCCGGCCCGCTCGTGCGGGAGCTCGCGGCCTACCGGTTCCCGGCCGAGATCGGGCGCCGCTACCCCCGCTTCGACGCCGACGCGGCCCGGGCAGTGCTGGGCGGCAACGCCGCCCGCCTCTACCGCATCCCCCTGGAGCCCGCGGTGGGGACGGCGACGGTGGGGACGGCGACGATGGGGACGGCGACGGTGGGGACGGCGGCGGCGGGAGCGTAAGGCCGGACCCGAACGCAAAGGTGAGTCGTGCAGTTCGCCCCGCCGAGTTGGCCGTCTCGGCCCGGTGAGTCGGGCACTTCGCCGGGGTGAGTCGTGCACTTCGGCCCGGTGAGTCGTGCACCTGGCCCCGCCGAGTTGGCCATCTCCGCGCGCCGAGTCGGCCATCTCCGCCCGCCGAGTCGGCCGATCGGGTCCGTCCCGCTGGACCCGTGGACGGCGGAGGCGGCGGACGCTGCCGTCAGCCGACCACGCGCGCGGCCCAGCCGTCCGGCAGCGGGACCAACCCCGATCGGCAGGCGCGCCAGGCGTACGCCCAGCAGACCGTGCCGTCCGCGACGACGCGGACCCGGTCGTAGTCGGGGCCCTCGTAGGCGTCGAGGGCGGGCAGCAGCGCGGCCGGGTCGCGGACGGAGACGACGACGCCGGGCGTCCGCCCCGCGACGTCGGGCAGCCAGGCCGGGAAGCCCCGACCGGTGTCGAACACCCCGCCCTCGACGGTCGCGGGCCGGGCTGGGCCTACCGCGTGCGGGCCGACCAGGCGCCAGGACAGCTGTCCCGGCTGCAGGAGGCCGTAGGCGAATATGGCCTCGGGCCACTCGTCGGGATGCGGAGCGCCGACGACCGTGTCCGCGGCCAGTCCGTCCCCCGTGGCGGGGTCGCCGACCAGCGTCCTCGCCACGCCCTGTGCGACATCGGCGCACCGCACCGGCGCCCCATCCACCAGCAGCGGACGGCGGATGGCGCCGTAGCCGAGGTAGACCCAGGGGCGCTCGATCGGCACCCCGCACACCGTCACGGACCCGGTGCGCAGGCGGGCCAGCCGGAACCGTTCGTCGCGGCCCTCGCAGCGGTCGAGCACGGCGATCTGTTCGCTGGTCGCCAGCCAGACGGCGTGCTCCTCGACCGCGTCCGGAGCTTCGGCGAGCACGGCGGGCCGGGCGCCGTCCCGGGCGCGCAGCCCCGCGGCCCACACCGCTGCGACCCCGTATGTCGTCGCGCGCAGCACCACCACCGGCCCCGCGCCCAACCCCAACTGCCTGCGCAGCCAGGTGATCTTCGAGGGGCAGCGGTTCGAGCCGTACGTGAGCACCGG
Source organism: Pseudonocardia sp. (assembly GCA_036401495.1). Lineage (GTDB taxonomy): Bacteria > Actinomycetota > Actinomycetes > Mycobacteriales > Pseudonocardiaceae > Pseudonocardia. The sequence goes on from DASWUV010000101.1 coordinate 22,286, forward strand.
GATGCGCTCCGCGAGCGGGGACGCGCCCCGCCCCCGCAGCCACGCGTCGAGCGGAACCCCCTCGACGGCGCCGTCGCGAACGGGGTACGCGACTTCCGCGACGTGCGCGTAGGACCCGGGAGGGAAGGCGCCGGGGTAGGGATCGGCCGGGTACTCGGCATCACGCCACACGGAGGTCACGCTACGGCCCACTTCGCAGAACTTCTGCCGTCCTCGCACAGCGTCGAAACTCCTGTGAAGACGCCACCTCTGCGAGGTGCGCCTTCTAGGCTGCCCGTGTGCTGCCGCGGACGATCGACTGGGTGGACGGGCGGATCGTGCTCGTCGACCAGACCGCGTTGCCGACCGTCCGCACCGTCACCGTGGAACAGGTCGACGCGCTGGTCGACGCGATCCGCAGACTCGTCGTGCGGGGGGCGCCCGCGCTCGGTGTGGCCGGGGCGCTCGGGGTCGCGCTCGCGGCACGCTCGCTGACCGGGCCGGACCTCGACGCCGCCGCCGCACGGATCGCGACCGCCCGGCCGACCGCGGCCAACCTGGCCGTCGGCGTTCGCCGTGCGCTGGCCGCCGCGCCGTCCGGGCCCGACGCCGTGCTCGCCGCGGCGCTCGCCGTGCGGGACGAGGACATCTCCGCCTGCCACGCGATCGGCGACCGCGGCGCCGCGCTCCTCGAGAAGCTGTGCGGGCCGGGCCCGTTGCGGCTGTCGACGCACTGCAACGCGGGGGCGCTCGCGTGCGTCGAGTGGGGCACGGCCCTCGGCGTCGTCCGGTCGTTGCACGCGCGGCAGCGGGTCGCGTTGGTCGTCGCCGACGAGACCCGGCCGTTGCTGCAGGGGGCGCGCATCACCGCGGTCGAGATGGCGGCGATCGGCGTGGCGCACCGGGTGGTCGTCGACGGGGCCGGTCCCTCGGTCATCGCGCGCGGGCTGGTGGACGCGGTCGTGGTCGGCGCCGACCGGGTGGCGGCCAACGGCGACGTCGCGAACAAGATCGGCACCTACCCGCTGGCGCTGGCCGCGGCCCGCGCAGGCGTCCCCTTCATCGTGGCCTGCCCGGAGTCCACTGTGGATGAGGCGACGCCGGACGGCGGCGCGATCGTGATCGAGGACCGGGCCGAGGACGAGGTCCTGCCCGGCGGACCGGCCTGGAACCCCGCGTTCGACGTCACACCGGCCGACCTGGTGACCGCCATCGTGACCGAGAGCAGGGTCTGGCACCCCGCACGGAACTGACCGGCCGCGGCCGATGGGGGCTGCCCAGCGCGCTTGCGGGGCCCGACCGGCGACCGTCCCGACGCGGCGGGAGGATCGCATCGCCGACGGGAGGAGCTCTGTGGACGTCCGGGAGATCAACAAGAGGGTCATCGCCCAGTTCCGCGCAGGTGGGCCGATCGAGGGGATGCAGCGCGAGCGGCTGGTGCTCCTCACTACCACCGGCAGGCGCAGCGCCGAGCCGAGGACGACCCCCCTCATGTTCCACCGCGACGGCGACCGTGTGCTCGTCATCGCGTCGAACATCGGCGCTGCGACCCATCCCGACTGGTACCTCAACACCGTGGCCCGGCCGCAGGTGACCGTCGAGATCGGCGAGGAGACCTACCCGGCCGTGGCCACCCCGACCGAGGGCGCAGACCGCGAGCGGGTGTGGACCATGCTGAAGCAGACCTACCCGTTCTTCGCCGACCACGAGAAGGCAACCGACCGCGCGATTCCGGTGGTGGCGCTCACCCGGGCGTAGGAGTCAGTGGCCGCGCCTGATCCACTCCTCCAGGTGCGGAGCCTCCGCCGCGATGCTCGTCCCGTCGCCGTGGCCGGTGCGCACCGTCGTCGCGCCGGGCAGGGTCAGCAGCGTCGACCGGACCGAGTCGATGATCGTGTCGAACGACGAGAACGAGCGGCCGGTCGCCCCCGGCCCGCCTGCGAACAACGTGTCCCCGGTGAAGACCGTGCCGAGCTCGGGCGCGTAGAGGCACGTCGAGCCGGGGGAGTGGCCCGGCGTCACCAGCGCCCGCAACTCGATCCCGCCCGCGGTGATGACGTCGGGAATCTCGCCGTCGGGCTTCCGGTCGGGCCACGTCATGGCCCACAGCGGCGCCTCGGCCGGGTTGACCAGGATCGGCGCGCCCAACCGGTCGGCCAGCGCGGGCGCCTGGTTCACGTGGTCGTCGTGCGCGTGGGTGCACACGATCGCCACGACGCGCCGGTCGCCGACGGCCGCGACGATCGCGTCGGCGTCGTGTGCGGCGTCGACGACGACCACCTCGCGGTCGTCGCCGACGATCCACACGTTGTTGTCCACGTCCCAGGTGCCGCCGTCGAGCGAGAAGGTGCCCGACGTGACGAGGTGGTCGATCCCCATCAGAAGACCACGACCGAGCGCAGCACCTCGCCCTTGTGCATCTTCTCGAACGCGGCTTCGACGTCGTCGAGCGCGATGGTCTCGGACACGAACTTCTCCAGTGGCAGGCGACCTTGCAGGTGCAGGTCGACAAGCATGGGGAAGTCCCGGCTGGGCAGGCAGTCGCCGTACCAGGACGACTTCGTCGCGCCGCCGCGGCCGAAGATGTCGATCAGGGGTAGGTCGACGGTCATGTCCGGCGTCGGCACCCCGACCAGCACCACGGTTCCGGCGAGGTCGCGGGCGTAGAAGGCCTGCTTGAACGTCTCGGGGCGCCCGACCGCGTCGACGACGACGTTCGCGCCGTTGCCGTCGGTCAGCTCCTTGACGGCCTCCACGACGTCGTGCTCGCGGGCGTTGATCGTGTGGGTGGCGCCGAACTCCCTGGCCCACTGCAGTTTCCGGTCGTCCGTGTCGATCGCGATGATCGTCGACGCGCCCGCGAGCCTGGCGCCCGCGATGGCACCGTCGCCGACCCCGCCGCAGCCGATCACCGCGATCGAGTCGCCGCGCCCGATGCCGCCGGTGTTGATCGCGGCGCCGATGCCCGCCATGACTCCGCAACCCAGCAGGCCCGCGACCTCGGGCTTCACCGCAGGGTTCACCTTCGTGCACTGGCCCGCGTGCACCAGCGTCTTCTCGACGAACGCGCCGATGCCCAGCGCGGGGGACAGCTCCTGGCCCGACTCCAGCGTCATCTTCTGGGCCGCGTTGTGGGTGGAGAAGCAGTACCACGGCTCGCCGCGGCGGCATGCGCGGCACGTGCCGTCGACCGCGCGCCAGTTGAGGATCACGAAGTCACCCGGCGCGACGTCGGTGACGCCGTCGCCGACCGACTCGACGACGCCCGCCGCCTCGTGCCCGAGCAGGAACGGGAACTCGTCGTTGATCCCGCCCTCGCGATAGTGCAGGTCGGTGTGGCAGACCCCGCAGGCCTGCACGGTCACGACGGCTTCCCCCGGTCCGGGGTCGGGAATGGTGATCGTCTCGACCGAGACCGGCGCGCCCTTGCTGTGCGCGACGACTCCGCGGACCTGCTGCGACATGGTTGCTCCTTCGACTCGTCGACGAGTTGTAGGCAGCCTGCCACGTGCCGGCAAAGTCCAACCCGCATCCCGACCCGGTGAGTCCGGCTTCTCGACCCGGTGAGTCCGGCGCATCGGCCCGGTGAGTCTGGCCTCCCGACACGCCGAGGCAGGTCTGTGCACACGGCGATGATCAAGCGCGATCGTCAGGGCCCGTATTCGCGCGCGACGTGCGCGACCCGTACGCGGTAGTCGGCGTACCAGACCGCGCGCCCGCGCGCCTGGGCCACGAGGTGCGCGGCGACCTGCTTCCACGCCTGCGCCGCCGCTTCGTCCCGCCAGTACGACACGGTGATGCCCAACTGCTCGCGCGCGCTCTCGATCCCCAGGTAGCCGGGCTGCTCGGCCGCCTTCTTCTCCATGGCGACGACCATTGCGGCGTAGCCGTTGTCGCCTGCGGTTCGGAGCGAGCTGAAGATCACCGCGACGTAGGGCGGTTCCGGGGTTTCGGCGATCGCTGCGTCGGCCATTCGTGCGAGCATGCCGGAATGCGCGGCGGGCGCCCATCGGAATACGGTGGTTTCATGACCCAGGCCGAGCGGCCGCGGACAACAGCGCTTGATGAGCAGCTGTGCTTCGCGCTCTACACCGCGTCCCGCGCCATGACGAGCCGCTACCGGCCGCTGCTCGACGCGCTGGGCATCACCTACCCGCAGTTTCTCGTGCTGCTGGTGCTGTGGGAGCGGGGCGACACCCAGGTCACCGGAATCGGTCAGGCTCTGCAGCTGGAGACGGGCACACTGTCGCCGCTGCTGAAGCGGTTGGAGGCAACCGGTCTCGTGACGCGGACCCGGCAGTCGGGCGACGAGCGCTCGGTGCTCGTCGGCCTGACTCCGCAGGGCCGTGCGCTGGAGAGTCGCGCGGCGGCCGTTCAGCGTGAGGTCGGCGCGGCCACCGGACTCCGCGACGCGGAGCTCGCCGCACTGCGCGCCACCCTGCAGATGCTGACCGGTGGCCTGCGCGCGCCTGCCGCCCGCTGAGTCGCGATGTCCGCTGAAGCACTCGACCGCTCGGGTGCGACCCCGCTCTGGGAGCAGCTGCTCGCGGACCTGCGGCGACGGCTGACCCGCGACGAGTTCGCTCTCGCCTTTCCCGGCGAGCTCGCGCTCGTGGCGCAGTACGGGGTGAGCCGCCACACCGTGCGCGAGGCGGTCCGGCGGCTGCGCGAGGAGGGTCTGGTGATCGCGGGCCGCGGGCGCACCCCGCGCCGGGCCGAGCCGTCCCCCATCGAACAGCCGCTCGGTGAGCTCTACAGCCTGTTCACCGCCGTCGAGGCGACGGGACGGGTGCAGCGCAGCGTCGTCCGCACACTCGACGTGCGTGCCGACGGCGTGGTGGCCGCCCGGTTGGGGCTCGAGGAGTCCACCCCGCTCGTCCATCTGGAACGGCTGCGCCTGGCCGACGCCGAGCCGCTGGCGGTCGACCGGGTGTGGCTGCCCGAGCGCCTCGCCGCGCCGCTGCTCGACGTCGACTTCGGCCGCACGGCCCTGTACACGGAGTACGCCGCCCGGTGCGGGGTTCGCGTCACCGGTGGGAGCGAGGTCATCCGCGCGGTCGTACCGGACGCAGCCCAGTGCGGGTTGCTGGGGATCGGCTCCGGCGTTGCGGCGCTCGCGATCGACCGGCTGGGCTGCGCGGGCGACGAGCCCGTCGAATGGCGGCAGACGCTGGTGCGGGCTGACCGCTTCAGCGTCACCGCCCGCTTCTCCGCGGCCGACGGCTACCGCGTCGGCGACGACCCTCCGCGCCGCAACTCAGCCACCGGGGCGAGCAACTCGGGCTGATCCGTGCCCCGGTCCCGTGCCGGGACGCCGAACTCGCCGTGCCGAGGTGCACGACTCACCCTGTCGGTGGGCGGGGTGCGCGACTCAGCGTTCGTCGAAGTTCATGTGGATGCGGATGAGGGTGCCGTCGCGGCGACGGTGGACGCGCACGAGATCGCAGAGCTGGTGCACGGTGAACAGGCCGTGCCCGACGGCGGGGGGTGCGGGCGGGCGGCGGCCGACGAGCGGGTCGGTGATCCGGCCGCCGTCCTGCACCTGGCACACGACCTGCCGCCCGGACGTCCACACCATCAGCAGCCCCGAGCCGCCCGCGTGCACGAGCGTGTTGACGACGAGCTCCTGCACCGAGCTGCGCAGGTCCGCGACCCGCTCGGGCGCCATGCCGACCCGTGTCGCGTAGTCGTGCACGAAGCGGCGTGCGGTGTGCGGGCCCGTGGTCGGCGCGATCACGAGCACCTCGGCCTCGGGCGGCGGCGGTTCGGGCGGCCGGTCGAACCAGGCGGCGACGGCGGTCGGGTCGGCGTACGCGGGGCTGTCCCAGCGCTCCCCGTCCGCCGCGAGCGTGGGGTGGGTGCGCGTGGCGTCGTTGAGCACGTCGCGGCTGAGCTTGCGCACGTCGTAGGGGCACAGGATGTAGGCGGGCGCCTCGGCCAGCGCGACGTTGATCAGCGCCTCGTGCTCGGCGCAGGCGGGGTACTCGTCGGAGGTGCGGCCCGCCCAGATCGGCTCGCCGATGATGCGCACGTGCCGTCCGGAGTGCTCGCGGACGAACGCGGTGAGCACGGTGCCGATGATGCGGCCGGGGTTGCGGCCTGCAACCGACATGTCGCGGGTGCGGACCAGCTCCGTCTCGGCGGTGGTCAGCGCCGAGCGCAGCAGCCCCAGCCCGGGCTGGGGCACGGCGACCAGCACCGGCTCGTTCTGCTCGAGTCCGGTGCGCACGAAGTCGAGGCACCCGGACCGGTAGCTCGCCGCGTCTGTGTAGAACAGTGCGTCGTGCTCGAGGGTCCCGGCGGCGGTGGCCGTCATCGGCTTCCTCGCAGGGCCTGGCCCTTTGGGGGGCGCGCTGGACGTCGTTAGTGCACGGAGCGTACCGCTCTCGATACGCAGCGACCAACCGGCAACCGGCTCAGGTTCCGCCCAGGCCGACCGCATCGCGGTCGGCGGTGTCCGCTCAGGCCGTCGGCACGGACACCCCGACGCCGCCGCGGGTCTCGGCGCCGTAGCGCTCGATCTCCTGCTCCAGCCGCAGCGGCGAGGTCCCCATGTGCTGCTGCGGGTCGAGCAGATCCGCGGGCACGAGCCAGCTGACCTCGAACTCGATGCCGTCGGGGTCCTTGGCGTACAGCGCCTTGGTCGAGCCGTGGTCCGAAGCGCCGACGAGCGCGCCGTGCTCGGTGAGAACGTCGCGGATCCGCTGCAGCTCGGCGAGGGTGTCGACCTCCCAGGCCAGGTGGTAGAGGCCGACGGTCGACCGGCCTGCTGGCGAGTCGCCTGCGCCGTCGCCGATCGCGAAGAGGCCGAGGTCGTGGTCGTTGGTGGAGCCCGCGGCCTGCAGGAACGCCGCGCGGCCTGGCACGCCCGTCACAACCCGGAAGCCGAGCGCCTCGGTGTAGAAAGCGACGCTGCGGTCGACGTCGCGGATGTAGAGGACAGCGTGGTTCAGGCGCTGGATCGGCATAGCGGCCTCCAAGACAAAGGGTTCGATGTGTCTTCCCTAACACATGAGAGTTCAACTATCGTCCCGTTATGATGGACGGTGTGACGGAGTCGAACGCGCGGTGGCTGACGCCGGACGAGCTGCAGACATGGCTCGTCTACGTCGCCACCACCAGCCTCCTTGACGGCGCGCTGGACCGCCAGCTCCAACGGGAGTCGGGCATGCCCGTGGCGTACTACCTGATCCTCGCAATGCTGTCCGACGTTCCCGGCCGGACCTTGCGGATGAGCGATCTCGCCACCGTCACGCAAAGCTCGCAGAGCCGTCTTTCGCACGCCGTGAGCAGGCTGGAGCACAACGGCTGGGTCCGCCGCATGCCCTGCCCCGACGACCGCCGCAGCACGCTCGCCCAGCTCACCGACGCGGGCTTCGCGGCGTTGGTGGAGGCGGCTCCCGGCCATGTCCGGGCCGTCCGGCGGCATGTGTTCGACCGGCTCACCGACGAGCAGGTGCGCCAGCTGCGGGAGATCCTCTCCGTCGTGCTGTCCGGGCTGACGGAGACAGAGGAGGCCGGTGCCTGTGCGGCCGCCGTGCTGACGCCGGCAGAGTGACGCCCATGGGAACCCTGGTGCTGCTGCGTCACGGCCAGAGCGTGTGGAACGCCGAGAACCTGTTCACCGGATGGGTGGACGTGCCGCTGTCGGAGACCGGCGAGCAAGAGGCTCGACGCGGGGGCGAGATGCTGCGCGCAGCCGGGCTGCTGCCCGACGTCGTGCACACCTCGCTGCTGCGGCGCGCGATCTCCACCGCCAACCTCGCGCTCGACACGTGCGACCGGCACTGGATCCCGGTTCGCCGCGACTGGCGGCTCAACGAGCGGCATTACGGCGCGCTGCAGGGCAAGGACAAGAAGCAGACCCTCGCGGAGTTCGGCGAGGAGCAGTTCATGCTGTGGCGCCGCTCGTACAGCGTCCCGCCGCCGCCGATCGAGCCGGGCTCGCAGTACGGGCAGGACGGCGACCCCCGCTACGCCGACCTCGGCGCCGCGATGCCCGCCACCGAATGCCTCGCCGACGTCGTGAAGCGCTTCCTCCCGTACTGGGAGTCCTCGGTCGTGCCGGACCTGCGGGCAGGCAGGATCGTGCTGCTCGCCGCCCACGGCAACTCGCTGCGGGCGCTCGTCAAGCACCTCGACGGGATCTCCGACGACGACATCGCGGGCCTCAACATCCCCACCGGCATCCCCCTGCGCTACGACCTCGACGACGACCTGCGGCCCACCCTCCGCGGCGGCACCTACCTCGACCCCGAGGCCGCGAAGGAAGCGGCTGCCGCGGTTGCCGCGCAGGGCCGTTAGAAACGCCGCCAGAAGAACGAAGTGTGAACGACGGCGGAACACTGCCGCCCTGCGGCGTCACTGCGATCACGACGAGCGTGCTGAGCTGGCGTTCGACCTGGTCGGGCCGCCTACCATGGCGTTATGGCCGGTGTGGTCTGTGTCCTGGTCGCGGTGCTCGCGCTGGCGGTAGGCCTTGTGGTCGGCCGCCGGTGGGCGCCCGTCCGGGTGCAAGCTGCTGAGGAGAGTGCGCCGCCCGAGCCCGGCCCGGCGATCAGCGATCTCCTCGACCGGGTCTTCCGGTCCGCCGACGAGGGCCTGGTCGTCGTCGATCGCAGTGACCAGGTCGTCCTGTGCAACGCCCGTGCCCGCGAGCTGGGCGTCGTGCAGGACAACAAGCCCGACGCGCGCGCAGCCACCGCCTGCGCCCAGGTGCGGCAGCACGGGGTGCACGTGGCCGTGGACCTCTCGCCGCTGGATCCCCGCGGCCGTCGCCCCGCCGCCGTCCTCGCCCAGGTGCGGCCGCTGGGCGACGGCTACACGATGGTCGAGGCGGCCGACACGTCCGACGCCGTGCGGCTGGAGGCGACCCGGCGCGACTTCGTCGCGAACGTCAGCCATGAGCTCAAGACGCCCGTCGGCGCCGTCGGGCTGCTGGCCGAGGCGATCCTCGACGCGGCGGACGACTCCGAGGAAGTGCGCCGGTTCGGCACCAAGATCGTGCGGGAGGCCAACCGGCTGGGCAACCTCGTCACCGAGTTGATCGCACTGTCGCGGCTGACCGGTGCGGAGGGGCTGCCGGAGCTGTCGGTCGTCGACGTCGACGAAGTCGTCAACGAGGCATTGGCCCGCACCCAGCTGTCGGCGGAGGCGGCGCGCATCGACATCATCGTCGACCGGCAGGTCGGGCTGGAGGTCGAGGGCGACCAGACACTGCTCGTGACCGCCCTGTGCAACCTCGTCGAGAACGCCATCGCCTACTCGCCGCCGGAGGCATCGGTCTCGGTATCGCGGCGGAAGTTCGGCGACTCCGTCGAGATCGCCGTGACCGACCGCGGCATCGGCATCGCCCCCGAGCACCAGCAGCGGGTGTTCGAGCGCTTCTTCCGCGTCGACCCCGCGCGCTCCCGCGCCACCGGCGGCACCGGACTCGGGCTGGCGATCGTGAAGCACGTGCTGGCCAACCACGGCGGCGAGGTGCGACTGTGGAGCCGCCCCGGCACCGGATCGACGTTCACCATGCGCCTGCCGCTGCTCGCCGAAGAGCCCGACGAGCCCGCTGATTCCGTCCCCGCCCACCTCGGAGGAACCACATGACCAGGGTGCTGATCGTCGAGGACGAGGAGTCCTTTGCCGACCCGCTCGCCTTCCTGCTGCGCAAGGAGGGCTTCACGACCGCCGTGGCCGCCACCGGCCAGACCGCGCTGGAGGAGTTCGACCGCAACGGCGCCGACATCGTGCTGCTCGACCTCATGCTCCCCGGCATGAGCGGCACGGACGTCTGCAAGGCGCTGCGCACCCGCTCCGCCGTCCCGGTGATCATGGTGACGGCCCGGGACAGCGAGATCGACAAGGTCGTCGGGCTCGAGTTGGGCGCGGACGACTACGTCACCAAGCCCTACTCGGCGCGCGAGCTGATCGCCCGCGTCCGCGCCGTACTGCGGCGCGGCGGCGAGACGGGCGCCGAGGCCGACGGCATGCCCGGCGTGCTGGAGGCAGGCCCGGTGCGGATGGACGTCGAGCGGCACGTCGTCAGCGTGAACGGCGCCGACGTCGCCCTGCCGCTGAAGGAGTTCGACCTCCTGGAGTACCTGCTGCGCAACGTCGGGCGGGTGCTCACCCGCGGGCAGCTGATCGACCGCGTGTGGGGTGCCGACTACGTCGGCGACACCAAGACCCTCGACGTGCACGTCAAGCGGCTGCGCGCCAAGGTCGAGGCCGACCCCGGGGCCCCGAAGCACCTCGTGACCGTCCGCGGGCTGGGGTACAAGTTCGAGAGCTGACGTCCACGCCGCATGATCGCCGAATCGGGCGGATTTCGTGCGCTGACGCACGGAATCCGCCAGATCCAGCGATCATGGGCGCCGGTCAGGTCAGGCGTTGCCGTCGAAGAGGCTCGTGACCGAGCCGTCGTCGAACACCTGGTGGATGGCCTCCGCCAGCAGCGGGGCGATGGGCAGCACCGACATGGCGGGGAACCGCTTCTCGTCCGGGATCGGGAGGGTGTCGGTGAAGATCACCTCGCGGGCCCCGCAGGCGGCCAGGCGCTCGGAGGCCGCGCCGGAGAGCACGCCGTGCGTCGCGGCCACCACCACGTCCTTGGCGCCCTGTGCGAGCAGCGCCTGCACCGCCTTGGCCACCGTGCCGCCGGTGTCGATCATGTCGTCGATGACGATGCAGAGCCGTCCCTGTATCTCGCCGACGAGGCGGTTGGCCCGGGATTCGTTGGGCCTGCGGGGGTCGCGGGTCTTGTGGATGAACGCCACCGGGGTGCCCCCGAGCGACTCGGCCCACCGCTCGGCCAGTCGCACGCGCCCGGAGTCGGGGGAGACGACCGTCAGGTCGTGGCCCGCATATGTCCGTTTGACGTGCTCGGCGAGCACCGGCATGGCGAACAGGTGGTCGACGGGGCCGTCGAAGAAGCCCTGGATCTGAGCGGTGTGCAGGTCGATGGTCATGATCCGGTCGGCGCCCGCGACCTTGAACATGTCGGCGATCAGCCGGGCCGAGATCGGCTCACGGCCACGGTGCTTCTTGTCCTGCCGTGAGTAGCCCCAGAACGGCATCACCACGGTGATCCGCTTGGCGGAAGCGCGCTTCAGCGCGTCCACCATGAGCAGCTGCTCCATGATCTGGTCGTTGATCGGGGCGGAGTGGCTCTGCAGCACGAACGCGTCGCTTCCGCGCACCGACTCCTCGAAGCGCACGAAGATCTCGCCGTTGGCGAACGACCACGCCGATTGTGGGGTGATCGTGACGTCGAGCTGTTTGGCCACCTGCTCGGCCAGGTCGGGGTAGGCGCGGCCGGAGAAGAGCATGAGGTGCTTCTTCGGCTGGCCCGGCATGACACTCACTGCTGACTCAACCTCTCGATGGCGACCCTTGCGGCCTCGGCGGAGGACGTCCCCGGCCGGTTCTTCTCGACCCAGCCCTCGATGTTGCGCTGCGGACCGCCGGACACGGCCAGCGCACCGGGAGGGACGTCGTGCCGCAGCACGGTGCCTGCGCCGGTGTAGGCGCCGTCGCCGACCTGGACGGGCGCGACGAACTTGGTGTTGGACCCGGTCTTGACGTAGGAGCCGATCACCGTGTGGTGCTTGCTCACCCCGTCGTAGTTGACGAAGGTCGAGCTGGCGCCGATGTTGGAGTGGTCGCCGATCGTGGCGTCGCCGACGTAGGTCAGGTGCGGCACCTTGGAGCCCTCACCGATCTGCGCGTTCTTCGCCTCGACGAACGTGCCGATCTTGCCGCGGTCGCCGAGCCGGACCCCGGGCCGCAGGTACGCGAACGGGCCGACGGACGCGCCCGCGCCGATCAGCGCGTCGCTGCCGTGGGTGCGCACCACGTGCGCGTCCGCTCCGACCTGGCAGGCCGTGAGCGTCGTGTCGGGGCCGATCTCTGCGCCGTTCGCCACCGCGGTGGGCCCGTACAGCTGCACGCCGGGGTAGAGCACGACGTCAGGCTCGAGGCGCACCTGGACGTCGACCCAGGTGGAGGCCGGATCGACCACCGTCACCCCGGCCCGCATCCACTGCTCCAGCACCCTGCGGTTGAGCTCCGCACGCAGCTCCGCGAGCTGCACGCGGTCGTTGACCCCGCGCACCTGCCACTCGTCGGTGCAGATCATGCCGTGCACCGCGGCGCCGTCGCCGTGCGCGATCTCGACGAGGTCGGTCAGATACAGCTCGCCCTGGTTGTTGGACGTCGAGAGGCGACCGAGCCCGGCGGTGAGGAAGGCCCCGTCGAACACGTACACCCCGGAGTTGATCTCGCGGACCGCCCGCTGCTCCGAGGTGGCGTCGGCCTGCTCGACGATCCGCGTGACGTTGCCGTGTGCGTCGCGCAGCACCCGGCCGTAGCCGCTGGGATCGGCGAGCTCGGTGGTGACCAGCGTGACCGCTGCTCCGGATGCCGAGTGCTCGGTCAGCAGCGCGGCCAGGGTGTCGCCGCGCAACAGCGGGACGTCCCCGTAGGTGACGAGGACGGGCCCGGTCAGCCCCTTCGGCAGCGCGGCGAGGCCGCACTGCACGGCATGGCCCGTGCCGAGGCGCTTGTCCTGGACGGCGGTGAGCACCGGTCGGGCCAGCTCGTCGGCGAGCGCGCTGACGGCCGCGGCGACGCGCTCACCGCCGTGGCCGAGGACGACGGCGAGGTGTACGGGATCCAGCCCGGCTACCGCATGCACGGCGTGCCCCAGCAGGCTCCGTCCCCCGATCGGGTGCAGGACCTTCGGTACAGCCGAGCGCATCCTGGTGCCTTCACCCGCCGCGAGCACGAGCGCGGCGGCTGGCCGCGAGCGGTCTGTCATCGGACCTGACTCCCTGGTTCGACGGCACGTCCGCCGGGACGACGGACCGTTTGCATCGTACGGCGTGGGCCGTTGTAGCAATGGAACGCGGTCGACCTCCCACGCCGTCCCCGTTTGCTCGCGCTCAGCGGCGACGTGTCGACCGAATGGGTGATAGCCGCGGGACAAGTCGACCGTTTGCCGTCACATCTGCACCGGTCAGCTCACCGTGCGTAAGAACGCAAACGGTTTTGGGTCTCCTGACGTTCTTAGGTTACGAACAACGCAGACCGCGAAGGAGATGTCGATGCCGACCCGCACCGCGCGCACCGCCTGGAACGGCAGCCTCGAGAAGGGCTCCGGCCAGGTGGAGCTCACGAGCAGCGGGTTCGGCACCTATGACGTCAACTTCCCGAAACGCGCTGCCGAGAACGCCGACGGCACCACCAGCCCGGAGGAGCTCATCGCGGCAGTGCACTCATCCTGCTACGCGGGCAACGCCCTCACGGGCACCACGATCACGTTGGACGCGGGCCTCGAGTAGGGCCTGCGAGGGGGTTATGAGGGGGGAATGATGAGGTGCACAGGTAACGGGCGTCCGCCCGAGCCGCCGCAACCGCGACCGAACGGTCGCTGAGCGAGGCCCACGACGCCACGGGGCGGACCGCACATGCGGGCCGCCCCGTCGTCATGTCCGGGCCGCCGGATGCGTGCCCTTGCGCCGGGCCGCCGCGCTACCGTACGGCGGGTGGACACCACCGCCGCTGAGCCGCGCGTCCTGGTGATCGGGCTCGACCCGTACCGGGTGCCGGGGCCGTGGGACCCCGCGCCGGTGGCCGCGGCGATCGGCGTCGGCATGGCTCGCTACGCCGACGCCGGAGTCGCGGTCGAAAGCTGCTTGGTCGGGCTCGACGGGAGTGACGACATCGAGGCCGTCGTGACGAAGGCCCTCGACAGCAGGCCGTGGGAGGTGGTCGTCATCGGCGGGGGCATCCGCGAGCCCGAGGACCAGTTGGACCTGTTCGAGCGCATCGTCAACCTCGTGCACCGCCACGCACCCCGCGCCGCGATCGCCTTCAACGCGACCCCCACCGACACCTTCGACGCCGCGGCCCGCTGGCTCGGCCCGCCCACTGCGCCCAGGTCGGGGCCGCTCAGCTGATCAGGGCGAACCCTCGGCGCCGATCAGTTCCGTGCTGCGGCTCCGCCGCCAGGATTCGAACCTGGACCATCAGAACCAAAATCTGAGGTGCTGCCTTTACACCACGGCGGACAGGCCTTCATCCTGACACGTCCGACTGCCCCGCCCAGCTTGCGGGGCGTAGTCGGCGGGCCGTGCGTCGGCGCGTCCTGGAGTGTCCGATCCCCAGCGGCTGGTCGCGGGCGTTTCGCGGGCTGCGGGGGACAGGCGGAAACGCCCGGCCCTGCGGAATCGACCTGGTCTGCGTGAAAGACTGCTCGGCGTGCTCGGAGTGGATCTCACGCTGAATGCGGCCCGACCAGCCGACCCGATCGGGGGACCCGCGGTATGACGACGGACAGTGCGCTCCGTCCCGACGCAGCCGTCGCCGCCATCCCGACGATCACATGCAGGCTCTGCGGCTCGACGCAGCTGCGCAGCTTCCTCGATCTCGGCGCCACTCCCCCGTGTGAGCTGTTCCTGACCGCCGCGGCAGCCGAGGCGCCGGAGCCCACCTACCCGTTGCACGTGCGCGTCTGCGAGCGGTGCCTGCTCGCCCAGCTGCCGCCGTTGATCACCCCGGAGGAGACGTTCACCGAGTACGCCTACTTCTCCTCGTTCTCGACGTCGTGGGTGGAGCACGCCCGCCGGTTCGTCGACGGCGCGGTGGCGCGGCTAGGCCTCGACGAGGACTCCTTGGTGGTCGAGGTGGCCAGCAACGACGGCTACCTGCTGCAGCACGTCGTGGCGCGCTGGATCCGCTGCCTGGGCATCGAGCCGTCGGTCAACGTCGGCGAGGCCGCCCGGGCGAAGGGGGTGCCGACGCTGACCGCCTTCCTCACCCCGCAGACAGGCGCCCGGGTGCGCGCCGAGCACGGGCCTGCCGACCTGGTCTGCCTCAACAACGTCTACGCCCACATCCCCGACGTCGTCGGGTTCACCGAGGGACTGCGCGCGCTCGTGGCCGACGACGGCTGGGTGTCGATCGAGGTGCAGCACCTGCTGACGCTGGTGCAGCGCACCCAGTTCGACACCGTCTACCACGAGCATTTCCAGTACTACACGCTGCTCACCGCGCAGCGGGCGCTCGCGTCGGGCGGTCTCACGGTCGTCGACGTCGAGCTGCTGCCCACGCACGGCGGCTCGATCCGCATCTGGGCGCGGCCGGACGCGGTCGCGGGGGAGCCCAGCCAGGCCGTCCGCGACGTGCTGGGCGCCGAGGAGAAGGCGGGTCTGCACACCGCAGCAGGCCACGACGGGTTCGCCGAGGCCGTCTCCCGGGTCCGCGACGACCTCGTGGCCTTCCTCATCCAGGCCCGCCGGGCCGGGAAGAAGGTGGTGGGCTACGGCGCCCCCGGCAAGGGCAACACGCTGCTGAACTACTGCGGCATCCGGCCCGACCTGCTCGCCTACACCGTCGACCGCAACCCGTACAAGCACGGCCGGTTCACCCCCGGCACGCGGATCCCGGTGCTGGCGCCCGAGCGGATCGCCGAGGACAAGCCCGACTACGTGCTGGTCCTGCCATGGAACCTACGCGACGAGCTGATCGAGCAGCTGTCCTACGTCCGCGAGTGGGGCGGCGAGCTGGTCTTCCCCATTCCGGCGCTCGAGGTCGTCGGATGAAGGTGGTGCTCTTCTGCGGCGGCTACGGCATGCGGATGCGCGACGGGCGCTCCGACGTGCCCAAGCCGATGACGACGGTCGGCCCGCGCCCGCTGATCTGGCACGTCATGCGCTACTACGCGCACTTCGGCCACACCGACTTCGTGCTCTGCCTCGGCTACGGCGCGCACCACATCAAGGACTACTTCCTGCGCTACGACGAGACGGCGTCCAACGACTTCGTGCTCAGGGGCGGCAACGTCACGCTGCTCGGCTCCGACATCCGGGACTGGACGATCACGTTCGCGCACACCGGGCTGACCTCGCCGATCGGTGAGCGGCTGCGCCGGGTGCGGGAGCACGTGCAGGACGAGGAGATGTTCCTCGCCAACTACGCCGACGTCCTCACCGACATGCCGCTCGACGACATGGTCGAGGAATTCCGCGCGCAGCCCGACAAGGTCGGGGCGTTGCTCGCGGTGCCGCCGCAGTCGGCCTTCCACTGCCTCGACGTCGGCGACGACGAAACGGTCGCCTCGATCACCACCCTGCAGCAGCTGCCGATCTGGGAGAACGGCGGCTACTTCGTGCTGCGCCCCGAGATCTTCGACTACGTTCCGGAGAACGGCGATCTCGTCACCGACGGCGCGATGGTGCTGGCCAAGGAGGGTCGCATGATGGCGTACCGCTACAACGGGTTTTGGCAACCGGCCGACACGGTGAAGGAGCGCACCGCATTGGAGGCCGCCTATCAGAGCGGGAGCCGACCGTGGATGCTCTGGGACCGCGGGCGACCGGGCGACCGTGATCCACTGCAGGCGACCATCGCGGCGTGGCGCGACGCCCACCACGAACGCTGATGCTCAGTCTGCTGCCTGAACGCCTCGACCGGCTGGTGCTGCTCGGCGCCCACTGTGACGACATCGCGATCGGTTCGGGAGGCTCGCTGCTGGAGCTGTGCCGCAGCCACCCAGGGGTGAGCGTCGCGGCGCTCGTCCTGACCGGCGGGGGCTCGCTGCGCGAGGAAGAGGAACGGGCCGCGCTCGCTGCGTTCTGCCCGGGCGCCCGCCTCGACGTCACCGTGCTCGACCTGCCCGACGGGCGGGTGCCGACGCGGTGGGAGCGGGCCAAGGGGGCGCTGGAGGAGCTGCGCGGCGCGGGCGAGCCGGATCTCATCCTCGCCCCGACGGCGCACGACGCCCACCAGGACCACCGCACGCTCGCGAGGCTCGTGCCGACGGTCTTCCGTGACCACCTCACGCTGGGCTACGAGATCCTCAAGTGGGAGAGCGACCTCACCCAGCCCACGGTCTTCCTCCCGCTCGCGGAGCCGGTCCTGCGGGAGAAGGTCGCCAAGCTGATGGAGCACTACGGCAGCCAGCGCGACCGCACCTGGTTCGACGCCGAGGTGTTCAGCGGGCTGGCCCGGGTCCGTGGGGTGCAGTGCCACGCGCGCTACGCCGAGGCCTTCCACGCGGCCAAGATGGTGCTCGGGGTGGCTCCGCTGCCGGGCCTCGACCCCACCGAATAGCCATAAGGAGTCTCACGTGCGTGTTCTGTTGACCGGTCACCAGGGCTACCTGGGCACGGTGATGGCGCCGATCCTCAGCGCCGCGGGCCACAACGTCACCGGCCTGGACAGCGGCCTGTTCGCCGACTGCATCCTCGGCGGCCTCGACGTCCCCGACGTGCCCGGCCTCGCCGTCGACCTGCGCGACGTCTCGGCCGACCAGCTGTCCGGGTTCGACGCTGTCGTGCACATGGCCGCGCTGTCGAACGACCCGCTGGGGTCGCTCGAGCCGGAGGTCACCTACGACATCAACCACCACGCGTCCACCCGGCTCGCGCGCCTGGCCAAGGACGTCGGGGTGCGGCGCTTCGTCTACGCCTCGACGTGCTCGGTCTACGGGGCGCAGTCGGGCGACCGGCTCGTCGACGAGGACGCGCCGCTCAAGCCTGTGACCCCGTACGCGATCTCCAAGGTCCGGGTCGAGGACGACCTCGCCGAGCTCGCCGACGCCGACTTCGTGCCGGTCTCGATGCGCAACGCCACGGCGTTCGGCTTCTCCCCGCGGCTGCGCGCCGACATCGTGCTCAACAACCTCGTCGGGCACGCCGTGCTCAGCGGCGTGGTGAAGGTGCTCTCCGACGGCACGCCGTGGCGTCCGCTGGCGCACGCGGAGGACATCGCGGGGGCCGTGGTCGCCGCCCTCACCGCTCCCGCCGACGTGGTGCGGGCGCGGGCCTACAACGTCGGCACCGAACGCAACAACCGCACGGTCGCCGAAATCGCCCATGCCGTCTGCGAGGCGGTGCCGACGGCGAAGCTGGCGATCACGGGGGAGAGCGGCAGCGACCCGCGCTCCTACCGCGTCGACTTCGCCCGTGCCCGCAAGGAGCTCGGCTTCGAGGCCACGTGGACGATCCCGGACGGCGCCGCCCAGCTGGCGAAGGAGTACCGCGAGCGCGACCTGACCCAGGAGCAGTTCGACCAGAGGTTCACGCGGCTGGCCGTGCTCTCGGCCCGCAGGCGGCGCGGCGAGCTCGACGCGGGGATGCGCGTCAGGGGTTGAGCACCGCGCCGCCCGCCTCGGGGTTGGGGCTGGTGGCGGAGTAGGCCAGCGTGAGGTCGTGCAGGAACCGCAGCACGGTGGCCCGCTCGTCGGAGGAGAGCAGGCTGGTGCAGCGGGCCGTGCTGGTCGCGACCCGGCTGAACAGCTCGCCCACCTTCTCCGTGCCCGCGTCGGTGAGGGAGAGGACGACCTTGCGCCGGTCGTGGGGGTGCGGCGAGCGCTGGGCAAGGCCTGCCCTGCTCAGCCGCTCCATCAGCTCCGTCACCGACGCCGTGGTGATGTGCAGCCGCGTGGCCAGTTCGGTCGGCGTGCTCGTGCCCGCTGTGAACAGGTGTGCCAGCGCGGTCAGCTCGGAGGGGCCGACGCCGAGCGTCGAGCGCGCGGCCCGGACCCGGAAGTTCTCCACAGCGAGCACGACCGCGCGAACCGCGCGGGCCATCTCGTCGTCGTGCCTCACCCGGCGAGGCTATCGTCTGCAGTGAGCAGGTGGCGTAACGGGAGAACGAATAGCTGGGCAGACGGACGCGCGCTGGCACGACCACCTGGAGTAAGCGGCCGGGCATCGAGGCGTCACCGAGCGGGGCTCCCACCCGATCACCGCCTCGCGCAGATCGTCCACGGGTAGGGTCGGACCCATGCTCAAGGTGGACGCCGAGCCGGGCGAGGTCGGGCTGGACGCGGGCAGGTTGCGGCGGCTGGACGATGCGCTACGGCCCTATGTGGACGACGGGCGGCTGGCCGGGTGGACCGCCGTGGTGACGCGCCGCGGGCGGGTCGTCCACTTGAGCCACCACGGCGTGTCCGACCTGGACACGGCCAGGCCCGTCGACGACGACACGATCTGGCGCATCTACTCGATGACGAAGCCGGTCACGTCGGTCGCGGCGATGATGCTCTACGAGCAGGGCGCGCTGGAGCTCACCGACCCGGTGGCGCGGTTCATCCCGGAGTTCGCCGACGCGCGGGTCTACGTCGCGGGCTCGGCCAACGCGCCGGGCACGCGACCCGCCACCGAGCCGATGCGCGTCTGGCACCTGCTCACCCACACCGCGGGCCTCACCTACGGGTGGCACCACGCCAACGCCGTCGACGAGATCTACCGCGGGCGGGGCTACGAGTTCGGCGCCCCGGAGGGCACGGACCTCGCGGGGGCCTGCGCGGCGTGGGCCCGCCTCCCGCTGCTGTTCGACCCGGGTACGGAGTGGAACTACTCGGTCGCCACGGACGTGCTGGGCCGGGTCGTCGAGGTCGCGTCGGGACAGCCGCTCGACCGCTACTTCGCCGAGCGCATCTTCGCGCCGCTGGAGATGCCGGACTCCGCGTTCTCGGTGTCCGGCGATGACCTGCACCGGCTGGCCACGCTCTACGTGCAGGGCCGCGACGGCAAGCTCACCCGCAGCGTCCGGATGGGCGACGCCGTGACGAAGCCCGTCACGCTCTTCTCCGGCGGCGGCGGCCTGGTGTCCACCGCGGCGGACTACCACCGCTTCACCCAGATGCTGCTGCGCGGCGGCGAGCTGGACGGGACGCGGCTGTTGTCGCCGCGCACCGTCGCGTACATGACGCGCAACCATCTGCCCGGCGGGGCCGACCTGGCGACGATCGGTCGTCCGATCTCCGCGGAGTCCGCGTTCGCGGGGGTCGGCTTCGGGCTCGGCTTCTCCGTCCTGCTGGACCCGGCCGCGGCCAAGGTCCTCTCCAGCCCCGGCGAGTACGCCTGGAGTGGGCTCGCCCGCACGGAGTTCTACGTCGACCCGGTGGAGGAGATCACGACGATGTTCTTCACCCAGCTGCTGCCCGGTCCCGTCTACCCGTTGCGCGGGCACCTGCGCGGCATCGTCCACGCCGCGGTGGTCGACTGATGGGCACGGCCGTCGCGTTCCTCCTCCGGGTGGCGGTGATGGCGGTCGCGCTGTGGGTAGCCACGGTGATCGTCCCCGGGATCGACGTCTCCGCGGG